>JAIFMF010000138.1 GCA_020048635.1 Desulfobacula sp.
CAGGAAAGAAAGCTTGAATCTGTATCAAACAATCTTGCCAATGCAGAAACCATTGGATTTAAAAAGGATACCATCAGTTTTGATGATAAATTCAAGGCAGCGGTGAATAAGGATTTTTCCCAGGGTTCCATTCAGACAACCGGCAATGCTCTGGACGTTGCTTTGTCGGGGCAGGGTTTTTTTAAAATCGAAACCCGGGAGGGGATCAGGTATACGCGCAATGGTAATTTTTCTCTGGATATCAATGGTATTCTGGTGGATCAGAACGGTAACCCCGTATTGGGTCAGGGGGGTGCCATTGCCATCGCAACTGAGGATCTGGATATGGAACAGGCCTTGTCGATCAATCAGAGCGGTGAAATCAGTATTGGCGCAGAGGTGATCGATACGCTGGACATTGTGACATTCGGGGATTTGAGAAAACTGGAAAGAGAGGCAGAAAACCTTCTCTCATACAAAGGTCCGACCACGGATGAGATCCAGGTGGAACAGCCGGTTGTCCAGCACAGGGCCCTTGAAAATTCCAATATCCAGGTAGTGGATGAAATGGTTCGCATGATTGATTACAATAGAATGTTTGAAACATTTTCAAAATCCATCATGACATTTGATGAAATCGATTCAAAAGCAATCAATGATGTGGGCAAACTCAGATAAAAAAACAGGAGAACAGATATGATACGATCACTCTGGTCCGCGGCAACCGGTATGAATGCCCAGCAGATACAGACCGATGTTGTTGCCAATAACCTGGCCAATGCCAGTACCACAGGATTTAAAAAATCCCGGGCCAATTTCGAAGATCTCATGTACAAAACCATGCAGGTCGCCGGTCAGACAACTCCCGGTGGTGGTCAGGTCCCTTCCGGGATTCAAATCGGTATGGGCGTGAAACCCTCCGGCATACAGAAACTGTTTACGCAAGGCGATTATATTCAGACCGACAATCAACTGGATATGTCCATTCAGGGCAATGGCTTTTTCAAGGTAAAACACGGGGATGAGGATTTATATACCAGAGCGGGTAATTTCACCATGGACAGCGAGGGTTTTTTGACAACCCCGTCCGGGGACCGGCTGCAGCCTGAGATATCCCTGCCTGTGGAGACGATAACGGTAACCCTCCAGGACAACGGTACCCTGACGGCCAACGGGGCAAGCAACACCATTCTTGCTACAGCAAATGTATTGATCAGTGGCTTTGTCAACCCTTCCGGTCTTTTTGCAGTGGGCAACAATCTTTTAAGACCGACGGAAGGCTCCGGTGCTGCAACCGAAGGGACCCCGGGCCAGAATGGGTTGGGAACCGTGGTCAATAATTATCTTGAAGGTTCCAATGTCAGCGTGGTTGAAGAAATGGTGGCCATGATATCCGGGCAGAGGACCTATGAAGCCAATTCAAAATCAATTCAGACCGCGGACTCGATGCTCAGCACCGCTACAGGGTTGAAACGATAAATGAAGATACGTCCCATTAATGTTCATATCATTGTCAGCCTCTTCATCACGAGCTTTCTGGCTGTGTATCCTGGTTTTTTGCCGGATCTGTTTGCAGATGACGGCCGAAAGAGTGAGAACAGTATAGAGATCACTCTACAGGAGACAAGTCTTGTAGGATCGTCTCATATTTTTCTTGGAGATATTGCAGATATCAGAGCTGATGAATTTTTAAAGGAAACGATTGGGAAAATTGATCTTGGCGCTTCTCCGAAACCGGATAAGATCAGGTCCATTGATAAGAGAAAAATCCTATCTGCTATTCAGGCAGAGCGATACCTTCCCAAGGATATCGTCATCAACTGCCCTGATCGCATTTATGTAAAACGACTCTTCCGGGAAACCTCGGTTCAGGATATCCAAGACTATGTTGAGAAGCGTCTTTCCGACATTTTTAAAAATACGGAATATAAACTGATCACCTTCAATGTGAAGGGACTTGAACCCTATCCTCCTGGAAACACAACGTTTTTTTCAGATTCAGAGGCCATGGTCGATAAAAATGGGAAATTATCGCTTTTTGTAGATATTATTATTGACGGTGAAAAAATAGACAGGGTGAGTGTTTCCGGCCTTATCGCCCGTCCTCCCTTGATTCAGAAGGGCGATATTGTCAGTCTTTTTGCACGGAACGATACTCTTTTGATTGTTACAACCGGAGTTTGCCAGGAAGACGGGTTTGAAAATGATGTGATCAAAGTTGAAACTGTTAATTCCGGAAAGATCATCCGGGGAATCGTAAAGGAAAAATCAAAAGTGGAGGTCATCTATTAAAATGATAAAGCTTACGGCCACAGCCCATTGTCTTTTCATACTGCTTGTTTTCTGCTTTTGTCTCTCAGGATGCTTTGGTTCAAATACAAATACCACAGGCCTTGTTATCCCGCAAGGCGCTTCCACGGAACCGGTTCTTGCACCTGAGTTTTCTGCGCCCCGTCCTTCAGAAGGATCTTTGTGGGTCAATAAAAGCGCATCCTTATTTGCAGATTCTAAAGCAGCCTATGTCGGTGATACGGTGATTGTCGATATCATTGAAAATTCAACATCCAGCATGGATGTCAACACTGAAAGCTCCAGAAAAACCGATATTGGGATCGGGATGCCCACGCTCAATGGATTAACCGGTAAAATCATCAACCCCCCTGCTGCCCTTACACAATTAGTGGGAGCTGATTCCACAAGCACATTTTCAGGAGAAGGCAAAAGTGACCGTTCCGGACAGGTAACGGCTTCCATCGCCGCCCGGATCACTGAAGTCCTGCCCAACGGGACGTTAAGTGTTTTCGGCAGAAGGGCCATGAAGGTCAATAATGAGGTTCAGTATATCACAGTATCAGGGATTGTCAGACCCCAGGACATTTCTGCCGCCAACAGGGTAAAATCAACCTATCTGGCTGACTCAAGCATTGAATATTACGGCAAAGGCGCCCTGGCAGACAAACAAAACCCAGGCTGGGGAACCCGGATTTTAGAAAATATCTGGCCCTGGTAGAAAGGAATCCATCATGCGGGTGAATCGAATATTTTATATCCTGTTCTGTATATTTATTATGGGGGTTTTCTTTGTTTCAGGAGCCCAGGCCGCAAGGATTAAAGAACTTGCCGCCATTAAAGGAATCCGAGAAAATCAGCTCATCGGATATGGTCTTGTTATCGGGTTGAACGGCACCGGCGATAAGGACGGGGTCGGCTTCACCAAACAGGCTCTGGCCAATATGATGGAGAAAATGAATATCTTTGTTGACAGCAGTCAATTAAAGGTCAAAAACGTTGCTGCCGTTATGGTTACGGCTAACATCCCCCCTTTTGCCAGGATCGGTGATAAGATTGATGTTACAGCCTCTTCTCTTGGAGATGCCAAGAGTCTCAAGGGCGGGACCTTGCTGGTCACCCCTTTGAAGGGAGTCAATGGAGAGGTGTATGCCCTTGCCCAGGGCCCGGTAACGCTTGCCATTCCGGCCGGCGCCGGTGACAGGAACAGCCACCTTCAGGTAGCACAGATATCCAACGGTGCTTCTGTTGAACAGGAGATCCCGTTTAAGCTGGATGGGAAAAAGACCCTTACCCTGTCTCTGTTTCAACCTGATTTTACAACTGCAAAAAGAATGGCCGATACCATCAATACATCCATCGGAGAAGGAGTGGCTGCAATAACAGACGCCAGCGCACTGACCTTGACGGTGCCGGAAAAGATGTGGCAGAAAAATGTGGCGGAATTCATTGCAGATATCGAAACCCTTACCGTGATTCCGGATACAGTTGCAAAAGTGATCATCAATGAGAAAACAGGGACTGTGGTTTTCGGCAGTGATGTCACCATATCTAATGTTGCCATTGCCCACGGAGATCTTTCCGTCACCATCGGCAATGCTCCTGAAAAAAAAGAAAGTGTTATGAATCTGCCCGGAACCTCCACCATTGGTGAGCTTGTCCGGGGCTTGAATTCTCTGGGTGTAAAACCCCGTGATCTGATCAGCATTCTTCAGAGCATCAAGGCTGCGGGGGCCCTCCAGGCAGAACTCGTCATTATATAACCGTCAAGTAAAAGAGACCTATGGATATCAATATCGTCAACCAGAACCTTGCTGATGCAAAACTCTCAAAAATTAAAAAGCAGGGCAAAGAGCCTGCTGAGAAAGTTTTGAAGGAAAAAGAATTAAAAAAAGCCTGCGAAGGATTTGAAGCCATCATTGTGAATACCATGTTAAAAAGTATGCGGGGATCATCACCCGGGGATGCTCTTTTTGGAGAATCCAATGGTATGAATATTTATAAATCCATGTATGACCAGTATCTTGCAGAAGAAATATCCAGGAAATACCAATCCACAGGGCTCAAAGAATTTTTGTATCAACAGCTCAAAAAATCTTTATAAGCCTGCTGTAATCAATCCTCTTAATTTTTCCGTGGCATAAATGTTGCTCTTTTATCAAATCAAAGATGAATATTGTTTAAAAGAGGAAAATTATTCCTTTCTTCATTCTTAAGATTCAATATTCAACTTGAACAGAAAAATACCGATAATGGTAAAAGGAGAAGCAACATGGAAAAAATTACCGATAAAATAGAACGCCTGCTTCAGGAAAAACTTTCTTTGTATCAAAAATTACAAAGCCTTCTGGAACTGGAAAAAACCCATGTTATTGGAATGGATGTCGATTCTCTGTGGATCACGGTATCCCAAAAGAAAACACTGACAAAACAGATTGAGACCATAAGACAGCGTATTATTTCCCTTTTTAGTGAAACTCATTCCAGCTTGAATGTCGATACCCCGTCATTCAGTCTCACTTCCCTGATCAAAACCTTGAATGTGTCATCGGAAAAAAAAGCTGAATTGAAGAAGATTATTTTTTCCATCCATACCTGCAAAGAAGAGATCACCCAGCGGGCATCTGAAAATAAAAATTTTATCAATGAATATCTCACGATTATCAATGGAATTTTCGGAACCATACTGGATATTGCCGATAAAAAAGGATATGGCCATTCAGGGACAATGTTAAAAACCAGTGGTAAAAATTGTCTGATCCACGCTGAGGTATAATTTATGTCTGGCATCACTTCTACCCTAAGCATGGCGAAAACAGCAATCTCCGCCCAGCAGTCTGGATTGAATATCACCGGGCATAATATTGCCAATGTCAATAACCCGGATTTCAGTGTACAGCATGCGGATCAAAAAAGTCGCATTCCGGCCCTCTATGGCGGATTTCTTTTCGGTACCGGTGTCGATATGGATCAGATTCGACAGAGTGTTGATAAACTCTTAGAGCAACGGTTGACCAATGAAGTATCAACACAGGCATCATTTGAGGAACAGGAATCCTACATGAAAGTTCTGGAGGGTTTCTTTGATATAAATTCAGAGACAAATATTAATAGTGTAATAAAAGAATTCTGGAGTTCCTGGCATGATCTTTCAAATAATCCTCAGGGCTCATCGGAAAGAGTAGCGGTGTTGGAAAACGGTGAAATACTGGCGACAAGCTTTGAATCAACTATTTTAAATATGGATGCACTATCACAGGATATATCTTTAGATATCAATGCTGCGATTATTCAGGTCAATTCGATAACATCCCAGATTGCAGAATTGAACCGGTCAATCAGCGGCAGTGAGCTCGGCAAAACCGCAAATGACCTTAGAGATCAGAGAAATCGATTGTTAAAAGAATTGGGGGGATTGATCGATATTTCCAAGTATGAACATTCTGATGGGTCGGTTA
>JAIFMF010000024.1 GCA_020048635.1 Desulfobacula sp.
ATGATGAGATTAATAGTTTTGTCTCCTTTGTGAAAGACGCTTCAGAGGGTGGATCATCAAGAGAAATGGCCTTTGTACTCGTTGGAGAACCTGGCAATGGAAAAACTTTTTTTGTCGATTATCTCTGTGCACGATATCGGGATTTTTTAAGCATTCCCCAGAATCGTAAATATACATTCAGGTTCATAAATCTTAATCAGATAGGTGGCTATGGTAAAATAGAATTTATAGAATCACAGACTTATGAAGATCCCATGATACTGGCCATGAGTCTTTACGAAACAAAAGAAAAAACACAAGAGTTTCTGATTCAAAAATTCAAGTTTACGGAAAAACAGATGGATTCTCTTTATGATAAGTATCGACCTTTGGGAGCCTGCTCAGCCTATATTTTCAATCAGATACGTGAATATGCGGACAATGACATTACAAAAATGCTGTCATTTATTGAAATTTCGCCGGTACCATTAATCGAAAGCCTTGGAACGATTACCGGGAAATACCCGGCAAAGGATAAGATCACATCTTCTGCTGTAGATCTGATGGGTGAAGAATCCATCCAGCGTCTTCTTCATATTTCTGACACAAATAACCCTTATAGATTTGATTTAAGAAGGGGAGCGCTTGCAAGAGTGGCCGGTGGAGGTATTCATTTCAGTGATGAAATTTATAAAAATAAAAAAGATCTGGTTCAGGTCTATCTTGGTGTTATCCAGAACCGGATGATTGAGATGGATGGATTCAAATGGCCCATTGATACTTTGATCATCGCTACCAGTAATAATTCCGAATTTGATACCTTCCTATCAGAAAAAGAAGAGGCGCCCATTATTGACCGGTGTCGAATCTGCTATGTGGCGCATAACACAGATTATAAGATTCAAAAATTTCTAACGGAATATTCCATTGGTACAGATACCAAACGGTCCCTGGATTCTAAAATTCTGCATCAGGACCCAAATTTGAATTATGCTGCTTCTGTCGGTGTTGTATTAACACGATTACCCAAATCCGACAAACTCACCCCTGTTGAAATCATGAAACTTGCAGCAGGTGAAGTGGCGGGCGAAAAGAGTCTAAAAACGCTGGCTGAATTGATTGACAATTTGAATCAGGATACGGATATTACAAAACGGTTTGGACAGAAGGGCCTTGGACAGAGAAACCTTGGCCGTGCTGTGCAACTGCTCCTGGAAAGCTCGGAAACAAATGAAGGCCAGTGTATGTTTGCGCTTGATATTTTTAATGCCCTTGAAAGGACTGTTCTGGATTATGTTCAGGAACCTGCGGATAGAGCAAAGTTCAAGGAAGATCTGAAGATTGCAAGGGGATTATATCGTGAACGGATTATGACCGAAATGTTTAATGCCTATATGGACGAGCCCCTTGCTATTAAAAAAGATGTGCTGAATTACGTTAATATGATCATTGGAGTAGATGCAGAACATCTTGGCACTGATATGATGTGGAAATATAAAGATCCCCAGACAGGAGAACTTAAAGCCCTTAAAATCGATGAACGATATATTAAGAATGTTGAAGAACGGCTGGGTTTGAAAACAGAAGAGCAGAGAGCCTCTTTCAGAAATTCTATTCGAAAGATTTACGGCCAGAAGCTCTCTGTGGACGCAAACTATGATTTTATGGATAATCTTGAACTGGTGAAAGCGATCACTGATGTCCGGTTAAAATCCGATATTGCCGGCGCCGGTTCCTTGATCGGGGCCTTGGCTAACAGAACCAATGAAGAAAATCAAAAACTTTATGACAGAATGATTTATACCATGAATGAAAAACTTGGATATTGCAGGACCTGCGCCCAGAAAACCATTGAATATTTCTGTAGCCAAGAAGATGACAAATAAACAGGGGAGGCAAACCCATGATAACCCTTGACGAACTTCTTGAAAAAGACAGAAGAAGAGAAGAAGACGGGTTTAAAAGAAAAATCCGTATTGGCAGAATTGTTAAGCCGGCAACAGGGGGTAAAGAAAAAATCATTATTGTTCCAACAACTGTAGAAGAAAAATTTGTTCATGATGAAATCAACCTGAATCAGGAACCGGGTGAAGGAGAGCCTACAGGAGGAACAGGTGAGGGAGAAGAGGGGGATGTGATTGGTGAGCAGCCGGTTCGTCCTCAGGAAGGCGAAGAAGGAGAAAAAGGACCAGGAGAAGGTCCCGGACAGGGAGAGGGGGGGGATCACGAACTCGAATCCAATGCCTATGAACTCGGTAAGGTGCTGTCCCAGGATTTTCAATTGCCAAACCTTAAAAATAAAGGAAAGAAAAGGACACTCGCAAGGTATATTTATGATTTGACGGATAAGAACAGGGGGGTAGGCCAGATACTGGATAAAAAGGCAACCTTGAAAAGGATTGTTGAAACCAATATTACTCTTGGAAATATACCGGACGTTGGAGATATTGATCCAACTAAATTTATCATTTCACCTCAGGATCTGATTTACCGGATTTTATCAAGGGAAAAGGACTTTGAATCACAGGCCCTTGTTTTTTTCTTGAGAGACTATTCCGGTTCAATGAGTGGAAAGGTTACACAGACTATTGTCTCTCAACACGTGATGCTTTATTCCTGGCTTTTGTACCAATATGAAAAACAGGTTGAAACACGATTTATTCTTCATGACACAGAAGCTAAAGAGGTTTCGGATTTCTATAAATACTATTCTTATAAGGTAGCCGGCGGCACAAAGGTTTGTACCGCCTTTAAGCTTGTTAATGATATTGTTGAACGTGAAAATCTTGCGCGTGACTATAATATTTATGTTTTTCATGGAACAGATGGGGATGACTGGGATAAAGATGGGAAACAGACAATTGTTGAGATTGAAAAAATGCTTCATTATGTTTCCCGGATAGGCATTACCATTGTTGAACACTCTTATGTGGGCTCGAAACAGACAGAGGTTGAAAAGTATCTAAAATCATCAGAAATACTTACTAAACACAGTAATCTTCTAAAAATGGATGTATTGGATGAAAATGCAGATGATTCCAGAATCATCCAGGGTATAAAAAAACTCATTTCATAAGAAATACTGAAGTTCAATCAGAAAGTGAGAGAATTATGGAACTTGTAAGCCAACATGTCAAAGGCATAATGGAAGAGTGCAAGTCAAGGGCTAGGGATCATGGTCTGAAATTTGATGAGGAAACCCTTGAATATATTGTGACCAATCGGGATATAATTGAACTGAGCCCTAAAGTGATGATCCCGACGTTATATGACTATTGGGTTCATGATGTTCGTGTCCTTTCCGGCAAAGGCATGTATGAGGCCTATCCGTCAAACCCATATGAAACCGTTATCAACACACGACCCGCTATTTCATTCTATAATGATAACAATCCTGACTGGCTGAATGTGATGATTTTTTATCATGTTCTGGCACACATCGATTTTTTTCAGAATAATCTTTTCTATAAAAATACCTGGGATATTGATCTGACCGGCCAAGCCTTGTCTGATAAAAGAATGATTGCAAAACTGAGATCCGAAAAGGGCAGGTGGGTTGATTACGCTATTGAATTCGCTCGAGGTATGGATAATCTTGTCGGTTACCATAAAGAACTGAATCGTCATATACTGAGTGAAACAAAGCATCAATTGACAAGGATTGATTTTTATTTTGATATTTTTTTACAGAAAATAAAAAATGTCTCGCACCACGAATATCTAAAGGAGATAAAAAGATTCAATGAAAATCTGAATGGAACCGAGGATTTTTTTGATCTGATGATCAGTAAATATCCGGAATTTGAAGAATTATATCGCAAAGAACTGATTGTAAAACAAAAATCCGATCTGGATATTATGGAATATGTTATACGCAATTCCCCATTCCTGAAAGAAGATGAAAATGTATGGATCAAATCTGTGATACAGATCGTAAGAAACACTTCTTTATATTTTCAACCCCAGATCAGAACAAAAATTATGAATGAAGGCTGGGCGAGCTATTGGCATGATTATCTGTTCATGAGAGATAACAGGATCTGCGGTCATGAGGTGGATTATGCCAAAATTAATGCAGGTGTTACCTCCATGCCAAAAATCGGGCTAAATCCTTATGCGTTAGGTATGAGGCTTTTCCAACATATTAAAGATATGGAAGACAGAGGATGTTATTCCTTTGATTATTCGGCATTAAAAGATGAAATCGGAAAAAAGAAATTCAACAAGGGGAAAAATACAGGTGCTGATTATATCCTTAAAGTTCGTGAAAATTTTAATGATTTTACATTTATCAACTTTTTTATTGATCAGGATTTTGTTACTCAACACGATCTTTTTGTTGCAGGAAAACGGTTCAATAATTCAAGAATGTCCATAGAATATTATATCAAATCCAAACAGGCCGCAGACTATAAGGAAATGATTGTGAAAACCCTTTATCACCCTCCTGAGATCTCTGTGGATATATCGCGCAGCAAAAATGGTATTCTTTATCTGAATCATAAATTTGAATATAAACCATTGAAAATTGATTTTATTGAAAACACCATGATCGGCATAGAATATTTATGGGGCGGGCCTGTCCATTTAGAGACCAGCGAACCTTCCTCATCCGGAAAGACGGCAACGAACGATGCCAATTTCTGGGACCCGACGTCCCAGCCGGGTGAAGAAAAAAAACCTGAACCGATCAAATGGAAGAGAATGCTTTATATCATTGAAAATCGAAAACTTCATAAACAGGAGTTATAGGTCTGTATGGAAACCAATAGTTTAAAAAAAATATCAGTAGACCAGACACTTGAACTGCTTGATAAAAACATGGCTGATTATCAAAGGCTCAAGCCTGTTCCGTTTGAAGAATTTTTAACTATCCTGAATGCAAAACCTTCTCAGATTCTAAGAAATATATTTCAGGCTTTCCATGATATGATTAAAAGCTATGTGGTTGAGCCTGAAGAAACTATTTCTGAAGAAGGAGACCAGCTTTCATTCACCAATTATGATTGCTCAAAGCTGTTTGTTGAGGGTTCTGAGACCCCATTTTTTACCGATATGCTTTTTGCCAATCGGTTTATGAAACAAATGGAGTATTTGAGGCATGGGGCCCAGCAAAACAGAATTTATATTTTTTACGGACCTCACGGGTGCGGGAAAAGTACATTTTTAAATAACCTTCTGAAAAAATTTGAACAATACGCCAATACCGAGGAGGGGCTCAGATATGAAATCGTATGGCGGCTGAATATCAAAAAACTTCAGGATAAGGAAAAATCTCTGACCGTGTCTGCCTTTGAAAAACTCATTCATTATGTTGAAAAAGGTGAGGACAATTTCAAGCAGGGTACAAATGAAAAAATATTCGGAACTACAGAAGCCGAATATATCGAAATTCCCTGTGTTTCCCACGATAATCCATTCCTCGCGATACCCAAGGATCAAAGAAGAATCGTTTTGGATGAACTGATTAAAAATGATGAATTTAAATGGCGTCTTTTCACAGAAAAAGAATATGAATGGGTTTTTAAGGAAGAAGTCTGTACAATCTGTTCTTCTATTTATCATTCATTGCTGGAACGGCTCGGCAATCCTTCAGAAGTTTATAAAATGCTTTTTGCCAGACCTTATTATTTCAACCGAAGGATAGGCAACGGCATCAGTGTGTTTAATCCCGGAGACAGCCCATTGAAGCAGGATGTCCTTTCCAATGAAATGCTGCAAAATCGCATCAATTCATTATTTCAAGACAGCAATATTATCAGCTATCTGTATTCACGGTTTGCAAAAATTAATAATGGAATTTATGCACTGATGGATATCAAGTCGCATAATATTGAGAGAATGGTCGAACTTCATAATATTATCAGTGAAGGGCTTCATAAAGTCGAGGATATTGAAGAAAGGGTTGATTCTTTATTCTTTGCACTCATGAATCCAGAAGATAAACGAAGTATTCGCGATTTTCCATCATTTGAGGACAGAATCCAATACATTGATATTCCGTACATTCTGGATATGAAAACGGAAGTTAAAATATTTATCAATATTTTCGGGCGCCATATCGAAGGCGGTTTTTTGCCGATGGTTCTCGAGAATTTTGCAAGAGTGATCATTTGTACGAGAATAGGTAAAAAGTCCCAGGCGCTTGCTGAATGGATTAAAGAACCTGCAAAATATAAAAATTTTTGTGATGACCAGCTCATGCTGTTAAAAATGGAATTATTTTCCGGCAATATCCCCAAATGGCTTGAGGAAGAGGATATCAAATCACTTGATAATAAAATGCTTAAAAAAATAATGGTGGAATCAGATATTTATGGAAAAGAAGGATTATCCGGCCGTGATTCGATTAAATTGTTTGATCAGTTCTATTCCAAATATGCAAAAGAGGATCGATTGATTAATATGCTGGATTTGTGTACTTTTATTAATAAACTGGATGAATCGCCCAAAAGAATGATTCCACCTGGATTTCTTGAATCATTGTTAAGGATGTATGATTACAGTGTTCTCCAGCAGGTTAAAGAATCTTTATATTATTATAACGAAGAACAGATTGCCAAAGATATCAAAAATTATATTTCTGCCGTCACCAATGAAATTGATTCCGTGATAAAATGTATCTTTACAAAAGAAGAACTCCATGTCACTGAAGCTTTTCTTGAAAGCATTGAAAATCGACTTCTATCTTCAAACATGGACACGAAAAGAAGGAATGAGATCCGCAACGACGTATTAAAAGAGTATACCACCCGAACCCTTACACACGAGATTATGATAGAGGAAAAAAACATTACCGAAACCAGATTGTTCGAATCTCTGTACGATCGATATGTTCACAACCTGAAAAAAAGAGTTCTGGAACCCTTTATTGAAAATGAAAATTTCAGAAATGCCATCAAGGATTTTGATACCGATAAATTCAAAACCCATGACAAACGGATTAAAAAGGATGTAAAATTCCTGATGGACAATCTCTGTAAAAAATTCGGATATACTATTCAGGGAGCTAATGAAGCCTGTATTTATGTTATAGATAATGACCTTGCAAAAAAATTTAAATAATATAGTCAAAGAAATTGGCAATCTAAACAGCAGCAGCGTCATCATCCCAACAGATGGCTCACATAAAGCCTATTTGACTTCCCAATTATATAAAACAAAAAAGAGTTCATTCGTTGTTGTTTTGAAAGAAGCCAATAAAGCCTTGCGTTTTATTGACGAGTTAAAATTCTTTCTGCCTGAAAATAAGGATCAGATCGTTTTTTTTCCAGGGTATCAGATCCTTCCGGTTAAATCCCTGTCATATCATAAAGAAACGTCGATAAAGCGGTTGGCGGCTTTATCCAGAATCATGAAGTCACAATCCGATCCACTGATTATTATAATAACTGTGGATACGATATTGCAGAAATTGATTCCAAAAGAAAATCTGAACAATTTTGCTGAGCTGGTACTTGTTAATGAAGAAGTAGATAGGAACGCCCTGATTCTTAAACTCGAATCAGGTGGTTATTTAAGGACCTCACTTGTGGAAGATCCAGGTGAATATTCAGTCCGCGGGGGGATTCTCGATATTTATTCTCCTGGAAGTTCCTATCCGGTTCGAATAGAGTTTTTTGGAGATCTTGTAGAGTCCATCCGATATTTTTCTCCATATACCCAAAGAGGATTAAAAGATATTTTCGAATTTGTCGTGATCCCTTCAAATGAAGCTATTGTAACGATAAAAGAATTGCCCCATATCCTTGCTCGGTTAAGGCAGGCAGGCTCGCTTGCAGGACTTGATGCGCCAAAAATTCGAGAGTATGTAAATCAGACCCGGGAATCAGGAAGGTTTCCCGGTATTGAGAGCATGTTGTCAATTGTTTATGAAAAACCGGATACACTCTTTGACTTTATTTCTCCTGACAGCTTCTGGATTCTTGATTATCCGGATGAGCTTGATACCGTTGCAGAGGAATTCGAAACTAAGGCCCAACTCCATTATAAAACCGTCACTTCTGAGAAAAAACTTTGTCTTGAACCAAACTCTATCTATCTTGAATGGGATAAGATTAAAACTAAAATTTTATTAAATCAGCATACTGTTTTTAATCAGTTTAAAATTTCACATACTTCATGCTGTATTGATGATCCTCCGACATTTCATTTCGACTATCAGGATAATCTTGCCCTTTCTTCTCAATTGAAAAGAGAAGGCTTTAAGGATAACCCTTTATTGCCCCTGGTTGAATGGTTTAAAAAAAATATAGATGGCCGCAATAAGGTATTATGTGTTCTGTCTCAGGAATCCCAGGCAAAAAGATTGATTTCTCTTTTGCAGCCATATGGCGTCGAACCGTTGTCCTGTAAATCATTCAATGCTGCAATGGAAAGTCCTCATGGTATTTATTACCTTTTTGGAGAACTATTATCCGGGTTTGTTTTTAAAGATTATTCTATTGCCCTTGTTACGGAAAATGAAATTTTCGATAGAAAAAGAATCAGAAGACAAGGATCTTCAAAAAGAGATTTAAAAACTGAGTTGATTGCACCGGAAGAGCTTAAAAATGGTGACATTATAGTGCATGTCGAACACGGCATTGGACGCTATGAGGGCTTGTGCAGCCTGAAAGTGGATAATCTGACGCAAGATTTTATTCTTATTGTCTATCTGGATGAGGATAAGCTTTATCTGCCAGTTGATCGTATTGAGTTGATCGGTAAATACATTGGTGTGGATGGTTATACGCCGGTCCTGGATAAAATTGGGTCAAAGGCCTGGATAAAATCAAAGGCCAAAGCAAAAGAAGAGGTCGAGAAGCTGGCGGCTGACCTTTTGACTCTTTATGCCCAACGAAAAATGAATGTTGGATTTTCTTTCAGTCGCCCAGATAATTATTACGATGATTTTGAGGCTTCTTTCCCTTATGATGAAACACGGGACCAGTTGAAAGCCATTGATGACGTCCAGCTTGATATGGAATCTGCTATTCCAATGGACAGACTCATCTGCGGCGATGTGGGTTATGGAAAAACAGAGGTTGCCATTCGAGCTGCATTTAAAGCCGTTAATGATGGGAAACAAGTTGCAGTTGTGGTCCCGACGACTATTCTTGCAGAACAACATCTTTCTACTTTCAGAGAACGTTTTGCCAGATACCCGGTGACCATCGAATGTCTTTCAAGATTCCGATCTCGAAAGGACCAGATCAGAATACTGAAAGGAATGAATTCCGGTCAGGTTGATGTTGTCATCGGAACCCACCGGCTTTTGCAGAAAGATGTTGATTTTAAATCCCTTGGACTTTTAGTGATAGATGAGGAACAACGGTTTGGTGTCAAACATAAGGAGGCCTTAAAAAAGAAAAGGACCACCGTGGATGTCCTGGCACTAACAGCGACTCCCATTCCCAGAACCCTTCATCTTTCTTTGACGGGAATGAGAGATATCAGCGTCATCAAGACACCGCCTGCAGACAGGCGTCCGATAATTTCCTATATTTCAAAATATGAAAAATCGATTGTGAAAGAAGCAATCAAAAAAGAACTGTCCCGAAATGGCCAGGTTTTTTATGTTCACAACAGCATCAAAACTATTTTAAAAATTGCCGAAAATTTGGCTGAGCTTGTTCCGGAAGCAAGAATAGGAGTTGCTCATGGCAGACTCTCTGAAACAGAGCTTGAAAAAGTAATGCTTAAATTTATCAGTTCTGAGATAGATATTCTTGTCTGCACTACAATCATAGAATCAGGACTTGATATCCCTTCAGCAAACACAATGATTATTGACAAGACTGAAAATTTCGGTCTTTCCCAGATATATCAACTCAGAGGTCGGATCGGCCGCGGTGATCACCAGGCCTATGCTTATCTTTTTATTTCCGATGAAACCAGATTGACAAAGGACGCAAAAAAAAGACTATCTGCATTGATGGAATATAAAGATCTTGGTTCAGGGTTCCAAATCGCGATGAAGGATCTCCAGATTCGAGGGGCTGGAACTGCCCTCGGTGCCTCACAATCCGGTCATATTGCAGCAGTTGGATATGATATGTTTTTAAAATTACTGGATCAGGCTGTTCATGATTTAAAAGGAGAAGAAACAATAGAGCCGCTTGAACCGGAAATTAATGCCGCCATGTCATCAGGATTCCCTGATGACTATATAGAGTCTGTTGAGCAGCGTTTAACACTATATCGACGGCTATCCAGAATTACCTGTATTTCAGATATAAACGATATGAAAACAGAACTTTCAGATCGTTATGGCCGATTGCCAAGAGAAGCAGAAAATATGCTTTTAAAAATCATGCTGAGAGTTTATTGTATCCAAGCTGGTATTCAACGGCTTGATATCACTCCGGATATATTGATTCTGACGTTTTCCGAAAAACATAGGAAAACCCCTTTACACATTTTAAATAAGCATCTTCAGGATCGTTTTATATTTGAATTCATAAAAAAAGACAGCATCCGGATTCAACTGGGTCGAAATAGAAATAATATTTCCAGAGCACTTCTCGAAGCACGAAATATTTTGAAAGCCATTGCCTGAATACCCTTTTCCCTGCCATTTTTCATGCTTTAAGAAAAATTTGTATTTTTGAAAGATAAACCTTTAAATTTTTAAAAGATTTAATATAATGAGCCAAACTTTTGAATAGCCTGTACAGAAAAAGACAATCTTTTGATTTCAATTTTATGAGAAAGGCTAAAAAATGAAAACCCTTGTAAAAAATGAATCCTTTTTCCTGAAAAAATTTATAGAAATCCTTGATCAGGGAAGGATACCCCTCGAAATCATTGATACAAGCGGTAACAGGTATTCTACTGCCAGGGAAGACATTCAGTACAGAATTCATATCAAAGATCAAAAATTTTTTCATGCGCTTATTTCTCCAAACGCCTTTTCATTGGGTGAAGCCTATATAAAAGGATATTTTGATATTTCCGGCAGTATTAAAGAGCTTTATGAACTTGTATGCACTCAATTGCTTCATAAGAATCAAAGGAAAAATCTGATTCAATTTTTTGCAAGGTTTTTTACCCACCCCAAATTAAAGGAAAAAGAAAATATTGAATATCACTATAATATCCCCAGTGAGTTTTACCGGTTATTTTTAGGAAAAACCATGGGATACACCTGTGGATATTATACGGATGAAAATACCGACATGGATGATGCGCAAATTGAGAAAATGGATATCATCTGCAGAAAACTTAGATTAAAGCCCGATGAAGCCCTTCTGGATATAGGCTGTGGATGGGGTAATTTCGCTGTTTATGCTGCAAAGAAATATGGTGTGAATGTGACGGGAATCACCTTGAGTTCTGAGCAGAAGGCCTATGCTGAAAGCTGGGTCGCCAGAGAAGGCCTTTCCCGGAAAATTAAAATCAAAATTCAGAATTACAGGGATCTTGGCTCTGAAAATTTTGATAAAATTTCATGCATCGGTATGTCGGAACACGTGGGGAAAAATAATATGGCTGTTTTTTTTCAAACAGTTTATCGCTCCCTCAGGAAAGGGGGACTTTTCATGCAACATACCATTACAACCCATCAGAAAACAAAAAAAGGATATGAAAATGCTTTTCTCAATAAATATATGTTTCCTGGAGGAGAGCTGATGTTTGAGCACGATCTTGTTGAGCTGGCTTCGTCTTCAGGGTTTGAACTGTTAACCGCAGAAAATTTCCGAACCCATTATATCAAAACCCTGAATGACTGGGTCATGAGAATGGAAGCACAAAAGGACCAGCTTTTGAAAATCATTTCAGATAAGGTGTTCCGCATCTACCATATTTTTTTTATCGGGTCCCTGGTTTCGTTCCGAGAAAAGGAAATATCCCTGTTTCAGAATCTATTTTACAAGACGGATCATAAAACAATCAGCACAGATAATTTTATAAGCCTTTATTCAAAAAATGAAACCAGAATTGCCTGATATCGAACAATTCGAAAGAATTGTATTTCAGAAGAAAAATACGTTGGATCTGCTTTTGTCCTTTTCCCTAAAATTACTTCAGGCAAGGCATGTGGGCTTGCTGCTCGGAACCAATAAAACCTATTTGAAATTTCTTGCCCCGGAAAAATGGGACAGGGGCGTCATGCACAAATTTGATGGAAGGGGAATTTCAGGGTTTATTCTTAAATATTTTGGAACCACTGTTGTCAAAAAGAAAGGGCTTTCCCCTGTAATGCTTTACAGGGATAATCAGTTCGGAGAAAAAAAAGAAAGTGACGGAATCATATCCTTTGTTCTCAGAAGCTACAGGGAGTTCTATGAAAAAGGTCTGAAGATTCTCATCATTGATCAGATTCAGGACGGGCTCAAAGGGAATGAAGAAGCTTCTGTTTTTTCATTACAGTCCTATGATGGGAAAAGCTTTAAACGGTTACCCGGGTTGAGAGTCAATACTGCTATTGTCAGACAATTCAATGCTAAAAATTTTGTTTCCGCCTATATCCCCGATTACGGGGCCATTGTATTTAATACCATCGATGAAGATCTGCTGTTGAGCGAAGAAGAAAAATTTGTCAATGAAGAGCAGTTAACCAAGCGATTAAATATCCTGATTTCCGCTATTGAAATGGCTTCCATCGCACATATCGGGTCTGCTAAAGGCAGGCAGGCGGCTCATATTATCTGGAGAAAAGAAAAAAATCTGAGAAAAACTGCCCTGGAGCTGAAAAAGAAGGAAATTCAATTAAATGCTCAGAAAGAGTATTTAAAAGCCGTGGGTGCTGTTGATGAAAGACAGCTCAATATGGAAGCTGTTAATATTAATGATGGGGTTTATGCGTTCATTGATATGGTGGGGTCAGCCACCGTCCGAAAAAAATTTCAACCCAGGGATTATTTTTTCATATTAAATCTGTGCCACCAGATTGCTGCAGATAATGCAAATCGATATGCCTGCAGAGTGGACAACTTTATAGGGGATTCTGTATTCCTGGTAAATGCCTCTCCGTTTGACAGACCGGACGCTTGTTTTTTAACAGGTCGTCATGAGCGGGCAATGCTGATGATTTTTACCCTTGCATCGATTTTCAACGAAATTCATCTCCTGAAATCAGGAATGCATGAGATGGACAAAGAAGGTCGTGTTAAAGAATTAATGGATGCCGCAAAAGTCAGTCTCGGTTTCAGGGCAGGAATGGAAATCGGTTCGGCAATGATCGGTCCTTTGGGAAGCCAGAAACGAAAAATTGTTACCGCCATCGGTAAGGCGGTCAACAACGCATCAAGGCTGGAAAGTACCGGAATAAACGAAGAAATTCATATCAGCGAAGATATTATGGCCCTTATAAAAGACGCTTCCATCACCATTGATACAAAAATTATCTGGAAAATCCTTTTTGGATCAGATTTGATCAATAAACGCATTCATCCCGGTGGAGTAAATTTTATAGATTGCTATAAAAGGGTTTTTGATATGAAAGAAGATGTGTTCTATGAAAGAAAAAATATTGCCTATAAAGAGTTTTCAAAAGATATTTCCTTTATGATCAAATGCATTCCGGATTCAAAGGGCTTATGATGTTGAACTGCTGAATTCCAGGGCATCTCTTTCAAGTTCCGCAATGAGCCTTTTTGTTTTTGGCCCTGGTTTTCCAGTGCCTATGGGTGTGTTATCAATCTGAATGACAGGCAGGATGCATTTGTTTGTTCCGCTGATGAAGACTTCATCGGCATTCAAAAGCTGATCTAATGGAATGGCTTTTTCTTCTGTCAGATCATTTTTTTGTGCGATGGCCAAAATAGCCTGCCGTGTAATGCCTTTTAAAACACCGTCTCTGGGTGTCACCAGGGTATTGCCGAAAAATGCGAATAAATTGCTGGTGGTTCCTTCCAGAGCTTCCATGTTCCGGTTGATGTATATGGCTTCAATCGCACCGGTTTCTTTTGCTTTTTTCAAAGCCAGAGCAGCTGGTATATAGGAAATGACCTTGGCATCCGGCAAGCTTCTTTCAAGCGGATAGGTAATGACTTTGACGCCATTCTCATACCAGGAATCCGGCAGTTTTTTTAAATCCGTAATCAGGACGATCATCCTGGGATTCCCCTGGGGATAAAAATAGTCCGGGCTCGACCCCCCGGTGATGACAATCCTGATATTGGCTTCCTCTGAAATTTGATTTCGATGTAATGTTTCCAGAACAATATCAGTAATTTCCCGGGTCTGCCAAGGCAATGACAGGCCTATTTCTTTTGCGGAATTTACCAGGCGATGAATATGATCCTTAAGAAAATAGGGTTTACCCTTGTAAGTCCGCATGATATCACAAACGCCGTATCCTCTCAGAATCGCAAGATCATCAACTGGGATCACTGCCTGATCAGATGAAACGAATTTTCCATCAACATAATATATTTTCATTGATCCTTGCTCCTTGAAGTTGAAAAATTGATATTTGTATAGTACAGATGATAATATTTCACAACAAAGATGAAGAGAAAATCGATATGGATCTAATTGAGGGTATAAAATATAATATTAAAGGTGTCATGCTATCCTTAAAAACACCGAAGCTTCTAATGCTGGGGATTTTAAGATTTGCTTTTGTAGTACTGCTGACTTTTTTACTGTCCGGCCTTGTTTTATACTGGCACGATGAAATTTTAATGGCAATCTGGAAAAAACCGGATTCCGGATGGCTGATATATTTATGGAATGCTGTTTCCTATCTTCTGTCCATAGCCCTTGCAGCCGTTTCCATGGTAATGGCATATCTGATTTCACAATTACTCTTCTGCGTCTTTATTATGGATTATATGTCCAGAATTACAGAATCCATTGTTCTTGGACAAGAAATGAAACCAACCCAGGGATCATGGTTTGGATTCTTTATCCACCTGATAAAACAGGAGATACCAAGGGCGGTCATTCCTGTGATCATCACCCTTTTCATCATGATAACAGGCTTATTCACTCCGTTTAGCCCCATTATCATTTTTATTTCTTCCATTGCGGCAGCCGTATTTTTGGCCTGGGATAACACCGATCTTGTCCCGGCCAGACGACTGTATTCTTTTAAAACCCGGATTGGATTTTTAAAAAAAAATCTCATGTTTCATATCGGCTTTGGTGTTTTGTTTCTTATTCCCGGGTTGAACATCGTGTTTCTTTCCTTTGCTCCGGTTGGTGCAACCCTTTCATTTATTGAAAGGGAAGGAAAATGATGCTTTTAAAAATAGTTTCCAGGGCCATGGTCTTGAAAACTTGATATTTCCATAACATTTTTATAAAAATACTTTGACAATTTATAAGAATTTTCTATAATTCTAGAAACTCGCTGATTCATACTGATTTCGTGCGAAAAACCTGTTTTCTCCTCAGATTCCATTACATCCTGATCATCATTACCTTTAAAAGAAATCTTATTATTGGAGGAAGGGAAAATGCCTCAACTAAAAACAGTATTTATCAAGAGATCTCCTTTAGACAGAAGATCACCTGTGGACAGGCGTATCCTCGATATCGGGCCTGGGTATCCCACAGTACAAAAAAGAAAAATATTTACAGACAGAAGAAGGGGATGGGAAGACAGATTCGGCTGGGAAAGAATCAGCAGATGGAGCAGTAGTCCGATTTATACTGTTTTTTATTGTCTTTAGGCCTTTATTCATGTTAAAAAAATAGAAACTGGAACGAGTTCAGTGTCATTTTGATATTATAGTGAAGGAAGCGTATGAAAATTCTTGTAACCGGAGTCGCTGGATTCATAGGATTCAGTTTAACGTGTCGCCTGATGAAGGATGGCCATGATGTTTACGGCATCGATAATTTAAATGATTATTATGATGTGAACCTGAAAAAAAACAGGCTTTCCATTATTGAAAAAAATCCAAAATTCAAATTTCAGCGCATTGATCTGGCGGATCGGGAAGGGATAAAAAAATTATTTGCAGCCAATTCCTTTGATTATGTCATTAACCTCGCTGCCCAGGCAGGGGTCAGATACAGCATTGAAAATCCGGGATCCTATATCGACAGCAACCTGGTCGGTTTCGGAAATATACTTGAAGGGTGCCGACATTCAAAGGTCAAGCACCTGGTGTATGCTTCCAGCAGCTCCGTATATGGGCTTAACACCCATATGCCGTTTTCCGTTCGTCACAATGTGGATCATCCCATCAGCCTTTATGCCGCCTCAAAAAAAGCAAATGAACTCATGGCCCACACCTATAGCTATTTATACGCTCTGCCGACCACGGGGTTAAGATTTTTCACCGTCTATGGGCCGTGGGGAAGGCCGGATATGGCGCTTTTCCTTTTTACAAAAGCCATTTTAAACAATGAACCCATTAAAGTGTTTAACAATGGGAACATGCAAAGAGATTTCACCTATATCGATGATATCGTCGAAGGTGTTGTCAGGGTCATGAATACAGTGCCCAAGGCTGATCCGGACTGGTCGTCCGATAGGCCCAATCCATCCAGTAGCTGTGTTCCCTATAAACTTTATAATATTGGGAATAATCAACCGGTTGCTTTGATGGAATTTGTTGAGGCCATTGAACAGGCCATTGGGAAAAAGGCGCTTAAGGAATATCTGCCGCTACAGGCCGGGGATGTCCCGGCCACCTATGCGGATGTGAATGATCTGATCAAAGATACAGGATTTAAGCCCTCGACTCCCATTGTTGAAGGAATAAACAATTTTATTAAATGGTACAAAGACTATTACAAATAAAAATACCGGAGAACTGTTTTCATGGACAAGAATTCAAAAATTGCCGTCATTGGGCTGGGGTATGTCGGGTTGCCGTTAGCCGTTCATTTTGGTGCAAAATTTCATACAACGGGATTGGATCTTAAAGAAAAAATCATTGAAAACTGCAAAAGACATCAGGATCCTACAGGAGAAGTTTCAAAGGAAGAATTTGAAAAGGCAGTCTCCTTTTTTCCGACCTCTGACCCGTCACGGATTTCAGATGCAGACTATATCATTGTTGCGGTTCCGACTCCCATTGATAAGGCCAGACGCCCGGATCTGAAATATATGGTCAGCTCATCCGAAACCGCAGGGAAATACATGAAAAAAGGGGCGATTGTGATATTTGAATCCACTGTATATCCCGGGGTTACAGAAGATGTCTGTGTGCCGATTTTAGAAAAGGAATCCGGATATCAGTGGAAAAAAGAGTTTCATGTGGGATATTCTCCTGAAAGAATTAACCCGGGAGACAAAGAGCATACGCTTTCTAAAATCGTAAAAGTGGTTTCAGGTGATGATCAAGAGACCTGTGACAAAGTGGCAGAACTCTATGAAAGTGTTGTCATGGCTGGTGTCCATCGAACCAAAACCATAAAAGAAGCTGAAGCTGCCAAGGTCATTGAAAATACCCAGAGGGATTTGAATATTGCCCTGATGAATGAACTGGCCCTGATCTTTGATAAATTAGGGATTGATACAAAAAATGTTCTGGAAGCAGCCGGCACCAAATGGAATTTTCTCCCCTTCAAACCCGGCCTTGTCGGTGGCCACTGTATCGGTGTGGATCCTTACTACCTGACCTTTAAGGCGGAATCGGAAGGATATCATCCCCAGATCATTTTATCCGGCCGGAGAATCAATGACAATATGGGCCGGTTTATAGTTGAAAAAACCGTTAAAATCATGATCAACCAGGGCCTAAGCATCAAAGGGGCGAAAATCGGCGTTCTCGGCCTTACTTTTAAGGAGGACTGCCCGGACTTAAGAAATACCAGGGTCATCGATATTATTGACGAACTCAATTCCTATGGAACGAATGTCCTGGTTCACGATGCCATTTCCGACCCAAAGGATGCTTTGGCGTATTACGATGTCAATCTCTGCACTTGGGAGGATTTAAAAGATTTGTCTGCACTCATCCTGGCTGTTCCCCATAAGGCATACCTGAAAAAAACCATTTCGGAATTCAAGTCCATGCTGGCTCCGGGCGGATGCCTGATAGATGTCAAATCCGTTTTTGACCTCGAAGAAGTTAAAGAATCCGGAGTCAATTTCTGGCGGTTATAAAAATTTGGAAAATGAAATTCAACATTATTTCAAAGGCAAGAAAGAAATAGCATCAGTTTATCTTTTTGGATCTTTTGCCTCTGGAAAATATACAAAAACAAGCGATATTGATATTGGCATTCTTTTTGAGCATAAAGCCATTGAATCGGCTGAATCCCTGAAAGAAAAATACATGTCGGAACTCGGTCGAATTTTACGGAAAGATATTGATGTCATTGTCATGAACACAGCAGGGGAAGTGATTCTGAATCAGATCTATAAAAAAGGGAAATCCATCCTCAAAAAAAATAAGAAATTTGAGAAAGCCTTCAGGATCAAAGCATTTATGTTTTATGTGGATTTTGAAATATACCTGAAACAAATTCAGAACCGTTTTATCAAAAAAATGATGGAAACATAGCCATGGTGGATAAAGATATCGTTCTTGCAAAATCCAGTGCTGTCAAAAAACATATTAAACGAATAAAGGATTTGCCCTTTAAAGATTTTCAGGAGTTTCAGAATAATTCTGATTATCAGGATATCCTCCTGTTTAATATACAGCTTGCAGTTCAAAACTGTATTGATATTGCAGCCCATATGATTAGTGATGAAAACATGGGGATTCCGGGCAGCACAAATGAAATGTTTTATCTTCTTGAAGAAAATGGATATCTCACACGGGATATTACTGAAAAAATGGTCAAGGCTGTTGGATTTAGAAACCTGATCGTCCATGAATATGTCAATCTGAAGCTTGAACGAGTCTATGAAATATCAAAAAAAGATATCCATGACCTTGAAATTTTCATCAAACAAATTTTATTGAAAATTTGAAATCGAGCAAATCCCTTTATTCCAGAGCCCTGGATACAATTTCATACACATTTTTGGAAAGAGACGTAATCTTCAGAATTCGTTCGAGTTCCGATTTCATCAGCGCTTGTTGCTGGGCATCATAGTTTTTCCAATGGTTAAAGCAGGATGCCAG
>JAIFMF010000158.1 GCA_020048635.1 Desulfobacula sp.
ATTTACAGAAATTCTCCCGGCGTCAAGGTGGTGTTGGACAATGAATGGACCGCCATGACCGGCGGCCAGAATTCACCGGCATCCCCTTTTAATTTTCAGGGGGACCCCAATAAATTTAATCTTGTTTCTGCCCTGAAAGGCGAAGGTGCACCCGTAGTTGAAGTGGACGCCTATGACCGAAAAGCCATCCGAGCTGCTTTAAAAGCTGCGCTGAAGAAAGCGGAAACCGGAACCTTTACCGTCATTGTTGTCAAGGGTACCTGCGTTAAAAAAATGCCCAAAAGCGCATTTGGCCAGAAACTCGTGGTGGATAAAGAAATCTGCAAAGCCTGTGCCACCTGTAATATCTGTTCAGGCCTCGACATGGATGAAAACAACCAGCCGGTCTGGAACAATCTATGTTCCGGATGTGTATCCAAAACCCCGGCCTGTCTACAGATGTGCCCCACAAAGGCCATCCGGATAGCCGGCAAAAACGATCTGCCGGTTGCTGAAAAAACATTGGTGGTTATTGAACAGGCCCCCGAAACCATTGAAATCCCCAAACTTGATCCCAAAAAACGGCCGGAACGTTTGTCTCTGGCCGTCCGGGGTGTGGGAGGACAGGGCAATCTGTTCTTTGGCAAAGCTCTGGCTCGGATGGCCTTTCTGGCCGGATACGGCAAAGAGAACATTGTCAAGGGCGAAACCCACGGCATGGCCCAAATGGGCGGCCCGGTCATCTCCACCTTTGCCTGCGGAAATGTCTTCAGTCCGGCGCTTCTGCCCGGCTCTGCCGATTGTCTCATTGTCATGGAAAAAAGTGAGGTCTTGAGACCCGGTTTTCTGTCCACTCTCAAACCCGGCGGCACCATCCTCACGGCCGATACAAAAATTGTTCCCCAGGGGCTTGCTCCATCAGACTATCCGGATGACAGCGTGATCAAAAAGGCGGTTTCAAGATTCAAGGTCATTACTGTGGATGCGTTGGCTATTGCCATTGAACTCGGTGACACAGCTGGAAAAACAACCAACGTGGTCATGCTGGGCGCCTTAAGCGCGCTTTCGCCCTTTTCATCCATCCCCAGGGCCGTCTGGCTTGAAGCATTAAAAAGCGTTAGCCCAGCGCCGGGGGTCTGGAACAGCAATTATGCCGCTTTCCATGCAGGGATTAAACTGATATAACCAATGCCGGACCCTTTTTAATGAGGAATAAAACCATGGACCTTTCCATCGATTTTGACACCATCTCCAGTATGTTTGAGACTGCTTTTGTAGAAGGCCGGAACTTTTTGTATGAATATGAAGTATATTCGCTTCTCTCCCGGTCCGGGGCTGAAACCCCGCCCCAGTGCAATTTCATCCCCAGGGGCTCCAAGCCATCGGACCGGGCCCTCTCCTCCCTGCCCGGTGACAAAACAGTTTTAAAAATTGTATCACCGACCATTATCCACAAAACCGAGGTGGGCGGTGTCAGAATCGTGGAAAAGGAAACCAATGCCATCCGGTCCGGTCTGCGGCGGATGTTCTATGAAGTCCCGGAAAACTATGCTGCCTGGATCGAACGTCATCCTGAAGCATCCCCGGAAGAATATAAAGGGCTTTCCGGAGATGCACTTAAAGCCGCCATCAGCCGCGATATCAAAGGCATCCTCCAGGTCCAGTTCATGCCGCCGGACTCCAATGCCTTTGGCAACGAACTTATTGTGGGACTTCGATACACTCGGGAATTCGGCACCATTATCAGTGCCGGTCTTGGCGGCACCGACACCGAGCTTTATGCCAAGAGATTCAGAAAAGGCCAGGCCATTGTGGCGGCATCCGTGGCCATGAACGACGGGGAGACCTTTTTCCAGCTTTTCAAGCAGACCATTATGTACAAAAAGCTGGCCGGGCTCACCCGGGGGCAGCGACGCATTGTCACCGACGAGCAGATTATCGAATGTTTTGAATCCTTTATCCGCATGGGCAATTTCTATTCTGCGACCAACCCGGATGCGCCCTTTGTCATTGAAGAGCTGGAAATCAATCCTTTTGCCTTCTCTGATTATCTCATGGTGCCCCTGGACGGCTTGTGCCGGTTTGGAAAACCAGGGAAAATCCCGGCAAAACGGCCAGTCAGGAAGATCGACAAGCTTTTGCACCCCAAATCCATCGGCATCATCGGGGTTTCTGCCACACGGAAAAATTTTGGCCGAATCATTCTCGACAATATTCTGGCGGAAGGGTTTAAAAAAGAAAATATCTTTATCTTCAGGGACAGCGAAGAAGATGTTAGCGGTGTCAGATGTATTAAGGATTTTGAGACGTTTAAACAGCAAGGGCATGCCAAGTTGGATCTCTTTGTTGTGGCTGTGGGTGCAGAAAAAGTCCCGAATCTTGTGGACGATCTCATCTGCCTCAATGTGGCCGACAGCGTCATGCTCATTCCCGGCGGCATGGGTGAAACCAGCGACAGTAAAGAGCGGGCCCGAAAGGTCATTGAAAAAATCGATGAGGTTCACACCACTCAGGACGGCGGTCCGGTATTCCTGGGCGCCAACTGCATGGGCGTGATCTCAAAACCGGGCGGGTATGACACCTGGTTTATCCCTGAAGAAAAGCTGCCCAAACAACGGAACGTAAAATTTCACAGGGCTGCCCTCATCAGCCAGAGCGGGGCTTTCATGCTGCACCGGAGCCATCAGTATCCCCAGATCAGACCGGCCTATATGATTTCCATGGGCAACCAGACCGATCTCACTCTAGGGGATATGGTCCAATATTTTAAGACTTCGGACCAGGTGGATGTCATTGCCGTTTATGCCGAAGGATTCAATGACCTGGACGGTCTTGAATTCTGCAGAGCGGTCCGAGAAGCCATTCTTTCCGGAAAAGAAGTGATTTTCTATAAAGCTGGCCGGACCCTTGAAGGCAAGGCCGCCACCTCCAGCCATACCGCTTCTCTCGCCGGTGATTACATGGTCTGCGAAAGCTGTGTCCGGAAAGCCGGGGCCATAGTGGCCAGGACCTTTTCCGAATTCCAGGAACTTTTGTTTCTTTCTGAGACCCTGAGTCAAAAAACCATCAAAGGCAACCGTCTGGCAGCCGTCAGCGGCGCAGGGTTTGAAGCCGTGGGCATGGCTGATTCCATTCAGTCCGATGATTTTCACATGGAGCTGGCAAAATTTGAAGACACGACAAGGGAGAAGATTGCATTCGTTTTGAAGGAGAAAAAACTGTCCGCCTTTGTCACCCTTTCCAATCCCCTGGACATCAATCCTGCGGCAGATGATGATGCCCATGCCGAGATCACCCGGATTCTAACACAAGACAAGGGCGTGGATGCAGTCATCGTGAGCCTTGACCCTTTGTCTCCGGCCATGAAAACCCTGGATCAGACCACTGTCAAAGGGTTTGACATGCATGAAAAGACCAGCATCAGACATCAGCTCATTGATATTGCGAAAACTTCGGATACACCGGTTGTGGCTGTGGTGGATGGGGGGCGCCTCTATGACCCGCTCCGGGACAGCCTGATTGAAGCCGATATTCCGGTCTTCACGGTCTGTGACCGGGCCATTGCAGCGCTCTCCCTCTATGTTCAGGGAAGGCTCAATGCCGACGCCATCCGCAGCAGCGAAGGGGTTTAACGGCTACGCCTATTGATCTGGAACGATCCACTCATTCATGCGATAGGCCTGGTCCTGGCTTTTCGCGATCAAGTCGCCCGTGGCCTCGTTGTAAATATAAATGTCATAAAGCGATGTCCGGCGACCATTCTGAACTTCTTTTGCTTCAGCCACCAGGCGGTCTCCGGCATAGCTCGGTTTTAAAAACGCAATACTGACATTCAGAGCTACGGCCACCCTGCCGTGGGAATTACAAGCTGCGGCAAAGGCAATATCGCTGACGGAAAAAATAATTCCGCCATGGGTGGTGCCGTGGAAATTGGTCATGTTTTCATTTACGGTCAAAGAAACACGGCTGTGACCGGGTTTGACGATTTCCACCCTGGCGCCCAGATGGTTGGCAAAGGCATCTTTTTGAATGTGATCATAAATTGTCTTTTCACGGTTTTTCTCGTCCATCATGACTCATCCTGAACTGGTTTTTTTAAATATAATGAAAATACCATACCGCACAGTGATATGCCCCCTGCTACAAGAAAGGGAAGGGTAAACGATTTGCTCACATCGGCCAGATACCCGCCCAGGGCCGGACCAATGGACTGTCCGATACCAAAGAAAAGTGTGATGAATCCAAGGCCGGCAGGGGCCAGTCTCGGCCCCACAAAATCCCCGGCTGCGGCTGCCATAATGGTCGGGATGCTCCAGGCCGTGAGCCCAAATAAAAAGGCGGAAATATAAAACCCGACCTCGACCTTGACCAGGGCAAAAACAAGATAGGACATGCCCAGCACCAGATAAGCAAAAGCCGCTCCCTTTCCCCGGCCTATCCGATCGGAAATACCTCCCCAGAGAACCCCGCAGAAAATGCTCAGCCCCCCGGCTGTAGCCCATAATCCACCCGCCCAAGCCTGGGTATGGCCCATTTCCTTGACCAGATAGGCGGCAAAGAACACCACATAAATGATATAGGACATGCCGTAAAAAAAATACACAACCCCAAGAAACCAGAGGGCCTTCATCTTATACACCTTGCCCCAGTCCAGGGAAGAAACCTTGCCTTGGACCGGTGCTGCCGGGCTTTCTTCTTTTTTCTCCTGGCCCACAGGCAAAAGGCCCTTATCCGCAGGCTGATTCCTGATAAAGACCAGCACGATCACGGCAACCATCAGGACCAGGGTCCCCAGAATATACCAGGAATAGCGCCAGCCGTCGGTTTGATAGGATTTTAAAATAAAAGGGACAATAACCCCGGATAAAAACATGCCGAGCCCGATACCGCCGGACACAATGCCGGTGGCAAACCCTCGTTTTTTAACGCTAAACCAGGCAGAGCCAAGGGCCATGGCAGGGACATAGGCAGCCCCGTTGCCAAGACCGGTCAAAAGGCGCATGGCAAAAGCGAACTTGAAAGACTGTGCAAGCCCGGTCAGGATCATGGTAATCCCCATGAGAACAAGGGCAATGGCAATAACGGTCCGTGTGCCGAACCGAGCCGCCAGAAATCCGCCGATAATGGCCATGGAAAGATACCCAATGAAATTACCCGTACCGAGAAGCCCAAGCTGGGTATAATCAAACGAAAGCCCGTCCTTCATGGCAGGCAGGAGAAGGGTATAGGCCATCCGCCCGAAACCGTGGGCCGCAACCGTTGTGATAAGCCCCATAAAAATGACGATCCATCCATAATGAAGTTTCTTTTCCATGCCTATCTCCTTTTTGATGTTCCATAAAACAGCAGACTTCCGTGATCCTCAACTTTGACATACTTTTTCACAAGATTTTTTGAATTGCAATGATTTATTGCGATGGATGAGGGCATCGAAACCACGATGTGACATTCGGAAAGGGAGACCAAGGTCGGGAAGGTGCGATGCACACGCATGGCCAATTCCAGCATCGTTTGCTTTGTGGATTATTTTTTCATGGAAAGAGAAACCCGCTTTCTTTTCACATCCACTTCCAGGACGGTTACTGTAACAGCCTGCCGGACTGTAACGATCTCACCCGGATCTTTTACAAACCGGTCGGCCAGTTGGCTGATATGGACAAGACCGTCCTGGTGAACGCCGATATCCACAAAAGCGCCGAAGGCCGTGACATTGGTCACGATACCGGGAACCTTCATGCCCGGCACAAGATCCTTGATATCATGGATGGTTGTATCAAAACTAAAGGCCTGAAATTGTTTTCTCGGATCACGTCCGGGGCTTGCCAGCTCTTTGATGATATCTTTCAGCGTCGGAAGGCCGATGGATTGAGTCACATACTGTTTCAAATCGATTTTACCGATCTGCTCTGTATTCATCAAAAGGTCTTGAATCCCGATTTTCAAGTCTTTGGCCATTTTCTCCACCACGCCATAGGATTCCGGATGAATGCCGCTTCGATCCAGGGGATGATTGCCATCATGGATTCGTAAAAACCCGGCTGCCTGTTCAAAGGCTTTTGGCCCCAGCCTCAGCACTTTTAAAAATGCTTTTCTCGATTGAAACGGACCGTTTTCATTGCGAAAAAGGATCATATTCCCGGCAATGGTATCGTTCAAGCCAGCCACACGGGAAAGCAGCTCCCGGCCGGCGGTATTCACTTCAACCCCGACCTTGTTGACACAGGAAATCACCCCGTCATCCAGGGATTTTTTCAGTGCTTTCTGGTCCACATCATGCTGATACTGACCCACGCCAATGGATTTCGGGTCCAGTTTGACCAGCTCGGAAAGCGGGTCCATGAGTCTTCGACCGATGGAAACAGCGCCTCTCACCGTAATGTCGTGATCGGGAAATTCCTGCCTTGCGACTTCTGAGGCCGAATAAATGGAGGCCCCGCTTTCATCCACCATCACAATATGAATGCCGGCATCCAGGCCCAGGCCCTGGATAAAGGCCTCAGTTTCACGGCCAGCAGTTCCGTTGCCGATGGCCACGGCTTCAATTTTGTAGGTTTTCACAAGCTTGAGAAGGATCTCCTTTGCCTTGCCGACCTGGGGTTCATGGAGATAGATCACATCATGGTGCAGGAGTTTTCCCTGGGCATCCAGGCAGACCACTTTACAACCGGTTCTGAAACCAGGGTCCAGGGCAAGAATTCTTTTGCGACCCAGGGGGGCAGATAGTAAAAGCTCCTTTAAATTGGCGGCAAACACATTGATGGCGGTTTCATCGGCCTTTGCCTTCAGATCCGTCATGCATTCTTTTTCCATGGATTTTGACAAAAGGCGTTTGTAACCGTCCTTTATGGCGGCCCTGACTTCTTCAGCCGACGTTGATCCGTTTTTAACATATCGGCCTTCTATAAAGGACAAGGCCTGTTCTTCATCCGGGAGAACATGGACCCGAAGAATGTCCTCATTTTGCCCCCTGAACATGGCAAGAACCCTGTGGGAAGGCGTTTTAAAGGCATTCTCCGACCAGTCGAAATAATCTTTGAATTTTGCGCCCTCTTCTTCTTTTCCCTTTTTCAGCAGGGATTGAATCATTGCCGTATTTAAAAACAATTTTCGAATATTGGCCCGGATATCCACATCTTCATTCATGGTTTCCGCAATGATGTCCCGCGCCCCGGACATTGCCTCCTCGGCAGTTTCCACCCCTTTTTCAGAGCTGACATAGAGTTCTGCTTCCACAAGGGGATCACGTTCCGACTGCTTTAACAGAAATTCAGCCAGAGGTTCCAGGCCTTTTTCCCTGGCGTCCTGGGCCCGTGTTCTTTTTTTGGGCCGATATTTTTCATAAAGGTCTTCAAGGCCTGTCATGGAAGAAGCGGCCTGAATCCCTTCCAGAAGTTTTTCCGTCAAAAGATCACGTTCCGTCAAAGATTTAATAATGGATGTTTTTCTTTCATCAAGGGCCTTGATCTGCTCCATTCGATCCCGAATCATGCCGATGGCCACTTCATCAAGGGAGCCGGTCCGCTCTTTTCGGTACCGGGCAATGAACGGAATGGTGGCCCCCTCTTCCAGCAATTTCACAACAGCTGAAACATTTTCGACGGACAGGTTTAATTCCCTGCTGATGATATGGATCGCTTCCATGGGCATTCTCCTAAAAAAAAGGTCAGACCTGTGTCAAATGGGAAAAAAGGATACGGGAGCCGATCAGTATCAGCACAAGGCCGCCGAAAATTTCCATCCGTTTGCCAAATACCACTCCGAGTTTGGTACCGATCTTTATGGCCAGAAGGGACATTCCGGCTGTAATGATGCCGATCATGACACTGGGGTAAAGGATGTTGACCTCCAGCATGGCAAGGCTGAGCCCGATGGCCAGGGCATCGATACTGGTAGCCACACTGAGCATCACCATGGTCATTCCCCTGGAGGGATCCTTTTTCTGTGTTTCAACGGATGTATCCATGCCCTCCCGGATCATCCGCATACCCACAAAGCCGAGAAGAAGAAAGGCGATCCAGTGGTCAAAGGATTTAAAATAGGACACAAAGGCAATTCCCATGAGCCAGCCCAATATCGGCATGAAAAACTGGAACAACCCGAAATGAAATGCCAGGCGGAATTTTGCCCTTCCCTCTTTTGCAAAACCGGCCGCAGCGGCAGCCAGAGAGACAGCCGCGGCATCCATGGCAAGCCCCAGGGCGATAATAATGATTTCCAATGTGGTCATAGGCCTCTCTTTTCTTTTCAATTCAATTCAAAATACGGCAATCTATTAAAAAACCCTGGAGAATGCAATTCATAAAATGGTTTCATCCGCCTTGATATTCTCTTTTACATCGTGTTATCCTGTATTATATTAAAATAACCCTTCAACCTGAAACAGGAGACACCACATGGAAAAATCAAACGCACTGACCATATTGAAGCATGCCCTTCTCATGGAAAGAAAAGGAAAGGCCCTTTATGAAAAAGCCATGGAACATTCCAGGGACGAAGCCGTCAAAGCTTTTTTCAAGGATCTGGCCGATGATGAACAGGAGCATATGAATATTCTTGAAAAACAGTTCAAGGCCCTTATGAGCAGCAGTAAATTCACGGCTGGAGGCTTTGAAAATGACGGCAGCCAGGTCAGTGCGCCGGATATCCTGGATGAAACCCTGAAGCACAAGATTACTGCTGCCGGGTTTGAAGCCACTGCTATTACCGCTGCCATCGGCTTTGAGGAAAAAGCAATAAAACTTTATGCCATAAGATCTGAAGAAGCAACCGACCCGGAAGAAAAAAAGCTTTACCACTGGCTGTCCACCTGGGAAACAACCCATCTAAAAAAACTCATGGCTCTGGATGCGGCCCTAATGGAGACGGTATGGCAGGACAACAGCTTCTGGCCATACTAGATTTTGACCTGAACCTTTGCCATTTCAACCACGGGCAGAGGTTCAAACGGCTCTCCAGGGATCATTTTCAGGATTTCCGGGGGCATGCCTCGATAGAGAAGCCGTACCGTCACCTGGCTGTCTTTTTCAGGCACATCCGGCAGAGAGATGATCTCCACGACTTTCCCCTTGGCCTTGATGCGGTTATCTTTCAGGATTTGCCTGGCCTTTGCAATATTGATGACCTTGTTTCCTTTTCCATCACCAAACACTGTCCGGAAAATGATCGTGTTTTCCGGGAGTTCCTGTTTGTCGTTTAAGGCGCCCATCCGGAACAAGGGTTTATTGTCCTTATTCTTTATGGTGATTTCCAGCCAGACCTGGCGAAGATCGGCCACGCCCGTGGGGATGGAGTGTCCGGCACCCGTATTGGCAATTGTAACAAAAAGTTTTTTCTCTTTGATCTTTGATGTATCAATGGACAGGGTTGCGGCATTCTGAAGCCGTTCAAGCGCCATGCCTGCTTTTCCCTTGTCACCTGAAAGTCCCGGCACATATGAATTTGCACCCACAAAAAAATGGGTAAAAATATGGGGTCTGTCCATGCTGCCGTCAGCAGCGGAACCCGGATTTTCAGGCCGCGGGGTGGACCCTGTGGCCGGGATTCCCGGTTTCTGGAACATATGGCATCCCTGGCAGGGAATATTTTTTTTCGGGTCCTTTGAATGATAGGGACTGTTTTTCCATTCCGTATAGGTGGTCTCAAGGTCTGTCCCGAATGCCACATGTTTCACATCATGGCAGGTGCCGCAGATTTCGGCTTCGGTATGGAGCTTTGAATACCGGGCCTCATGAAATTCAGGTGCGGCATCGTCAAAGGGGCCGAGTTTCACCCCCGGATCATCTTCTCCATGCCCCGGCTTCAGGACCAGACCATTGTTGTGGATCCTTGTAATGGATTCGGCTGAATGGCAGTAATCGCACTGAATCCCCTGGGTTGCAATCTCAGGGGTCTTTGATAAATCATCCGATACTTTCATGGGGAACCCGGTCCGGTTCCCCACCGGGGTATGGCATTTGACACAGGATTCGGCTTCCTTTATTTCTCCTTCATCCGTCAGGCCCTTGCGGAAAAATTGAGCCGCACGTGAATACACCGGGTCCTTATGGGACAAGTGGTGCATGGAATTTTTCCATTGCTCGAAAATTTCCGAATGACATCCGCCGCAGACCTCGGGTGAAATAAACCGGTCAATTTTAATCGCCTCCTCAGGGGCGGCCGACAGCAGTGAAGAAAACAGAAGGATAGCCCCTGAAACAATAATAATGCCTGATATTTTTTTCCAATTTCGATGTCCCATTTTCTTTCTCCCTATTTTATCAATCCGCCAGGATATTCCCTGGTTTCCCCATCCAGGGTCAGAACCGTCCAGTTCCCGTTTTCCTCTTTTGCCGTAACAAGGCAGTCCATGCGAGTGCCGTCATTCAAGGTAATAAAACAGGTGCCGGATTCATTCAGGGTGTTCACAAGAACAAATGTCTTCTCCCGTGAAATCCGGCGGAAGGTCTCCGCCGCCTGTTCAATGGCGATGATCCGGTTATACTCGGCCTCATCCGTGTTTTTGATATCAAGCCTTAGATCATCTATCTTCGCTTTTTGATCTGCAATTTTTTTAATAGTGGTTTCAATGTCCTTTTTATTATTGGAAGGAATGGAAACAAGGATCTGTTTTTGAATATCCATATCCGCTTCAATAAAATTAATTCTCTGTAACAGTTCTTTTATTTTTGCACTGCTCATACCTTTTTCTTTCCTTTAAACGATGTTTGGCCGACCCGCGGCTTATCCTTTTTTGATTCAGGACCTGCAGATTGCCCCTTTTTCTGCCGCCTTTTTATTGCCCGCGGAAATCCATTCCAGAATCCGGATCAGTATATTTTTTTTCTTCTTTTTATCTTCCATAGCCTTCCTTTTTTTTAAACTCAGTTTCCATGAATTCCATCGTCCTGTCAATCCAAACTGCTTTTTAAACCCTGATAATTTTCCGTTCTGCCTATCTCTCTTTACCATCTCCTCTTTTTCTGCTATGTTCCAATGCCAAGAGCCATGACAGGATAAGGTAGAAAACAATGGGAAGTGATATGTCTAAAAACGAGACAGATGAATACAAAAATGCCCGGGATCTTTTAGATATGCCGAAATACAGCGCCACATTCAGATCCGAACCAGAGAGGGTATGGGGGAAAAGGCCCAATTTTTTTCTTGAAAAGCATCCGCTGATGACGGGTTATTCTTTTCTTGCCCTTATTCTGTTTCTGGCCTGGGTTTCCAACCTTTCCATGTTTGTCATTTCATTTCTCTTTTTATATCTGGTATCGGATTTTCTAACCAATGATGTCCGACGATTGATTCCATTCATGCCAAAGGCTTTTCTTTTTTCAATCCTTTATATGGCGGTCATCCTTCTCATCGTCCTGATGACGTATAAAATCATTCCGGATATCGGAAAAAAGCTCCCGACCATTGCCGCAAAACTCCAGACAGAAGTCGTCACCCAATATTCAAAAGCCAGTGAACGATGGAATCTCAAAGACTATATCGATCCTGAAGAGGTCCGATCTGCTGTCGTGAAGGCAACTACTGCAACCATCCAATTTTTGATGAACCGGTTTACATCTGTCTATATCGGGGCTATCTATTTCATTTTTGCCCTGGTCATCAATCTTCTTTTATATCATGACAAGCGAAAATTTGAACAGGTTTTTGCCGTAAAACCCAAGAGCCTGATGTTTTTCCTGTTTACTTTTGTCGAACTCAGGATTCGGGTTTTTTATTTTTATTTCAAACAGGTGATGGGCGGCCAGATGATGATCTCTCTGATCAATACGGCTATTTCCAGTATTCTGGTTTTCTGGCTTCATCTTCCCAGCCCCCTGTTGCTTATCGGCCTGATATTTTTCTGCGGCCTTTTCCCTGTGATCGGGAATCTCGTATCCAATACCATTCTGACCATCATTGCCTTTGTTTCCATCGGACTGTGGGCTGCCGGTGCCTGCCTCGTACTTCTGATTATAATTCACAAACTCGAATATTTTCTGAATTCAAAAATCATCAGCGGCATTGTGAACCTTCCCATGGTGGTATCCCTCACATCCCTTGTCATCGGTGAAGTGCTTCTGGGCCTTATCGGGCTGATGCTGGCCATTCCCATGCTTTTATTCTTGCGCCATGAACTGGAACATATTCCGGGATTTATTAACGGTTCAGTTTCTTCTTCCGTTGTTCCATCACCAGATCAAGGGTAAACCCCTAAACCCCTTTTTTTGTGTTTTGAAGATTCGTGTTTCCCTTTTCCAAACCCTTTTTTATGGTATTAAAATGATCAAGAGGCGGTAAGATCCTTTTCCTTCTTGAAAACTGAATGGAATCTGTGGGACACACCTCCCTGCACGTATAACAGGCAAAGCAATCCGGTATGACGAATTTGTCTTGTTTTAAGATGGCCTCCATCACGGTTGAAGGGCAGGCTGCAGCGCATTTGCCGCAGGCAATACAGGTATGATAATCCACACTGATCCGGACAAGGCTGATTTTTTCCACAAACCATCCCACAAGCCCAAAAGGACAGAAAAGATGGCACCATGGCCTGTAGACAAAGAGTCCGGCAAAAAAAAGAATGAAAAGGAATACTCCTCCGAAAAGCCCCAGATACATGGGTTTAAAAATTTTAAAAGGATCAATGGGGTCAATAATGTCCGTGCCCCAAAAAAAAGCTGCCAGGGTGAATCCACACAGAAATAAAAAACGAATGGTATTGGTCAGGACAAAAGGCAGCTTTATCTGTCTGCCGATGACGGCTTTTCGCATGTCCGTCCGGTTGATGCGGAAGATCAGATCCTGAAGGGTCCCGGCCTGGCATCCCCAGGCACAGATATATTTATTGGCAAGAAGGACCAGAATGAGAAAAATGGAAAGGGCGATCATACGAGGGGGAAAGATCGCATGGGCTGTGCCATAGAGATGAATGGCATCCTTTACCGTACCCATGGGACCGGGGTCGGACCCCATGATCACACCAAAAATGAAAACAGCTGAAAAAAGCAATCGGTTTCGGATCTTTGATGTTATTTTCTGTTTTTTGGACAGAATGAATACCATTAATAAAAAGGCAAACCAAAAGCCGAATTTCACCGGGATTTTGATCCAGTTTTTGGTGGCATTCTCTGATGCCAGAGCCAGTCTTTCCGTCACCCTGGAATTGATTTCATTGATTGTTCCATATTCATCCAATTTTTTTTCCATATCCGACTTGGCCTTGAGATCAAAGATATCTTTTAAAACCTTATCCGACAATGCATTGACCTGACCAAACTGCCCAATGGTCATGTCTTTTTTTATCATGAGGGTATCCGGTTTTACCGGCTGCTCCGGTTTCCCGCCCCAGATCCGGGTGGATATGGTGGATAACCCGATAACAAAAAGCATAATCAACATAAAATAGAAAATTGTCATAATTTTTGATGGTGTCTTCATTTCTCTGTCTCCCATGATTCATTGTCCGCTGTTGAAAGGGCTGTTTTCAACCGTATAAAATAATCCTTTATATATTCATACTCTTTTTGGCAGAGATCTCTTGTTTCAGGAAGGGCAAGCCCGTTCCACCGATCCTCAATATCCGCAAGAATAGCGTCCATGGATATCCGTCCGTAAAGCCGCCGGATATATCTTAGAATCCCGACGACTCCAAGCGTATCAAGCTTATCTGCATCATACAGGATTTTTGATTCAAGGCTTGTTCTATCCTCTGGAGCGGCTGCCACATCATGCACCCGGATGGCATGAAGGACGGCGGCCCTTTTCTCCTGGGGAAAGCTGATTCTCTCCAGCACAGGCAAGGCTTTCTCGGCACCAAGCTCTCTGTCAAGAAATTTTGCCCACTGCTGCCAGGATTTCATCTGATTTTTCATTTTTTTATCATGGTTTTCAGGATGTGCCGGTCTGTTTCAAGCATGCCTTTGGTGGCAAGCTCGCCAATATTTCTGACAGTCTGATCCACATCCTTTGAAATTATACCGTCCGTATGGGCAACAAAGCTGCCTTCCATGGCCAAAAGCGCACAATAAACCGCCGAGCTAACGCCAGCCGATACCTTCAAGGCGCATCCCTGCTTCGCACCGTCACAGATCATACCGGTAATGCTGGCCGCCATATTGTTAATAGTGCCGCTGATCTCTTTCAAAGTTCCGCCGAGAAGATAACAGATACCGCAGGATGCGCCTGTTGATGCGGTCAGAATGCCGCAAAGGGCGGTTAACTGCCCCACAAACTCCTTGATATAAATGGCCATGAGATTGCTTAAAATCAGAGCCCGAATCAATTTTTCCTCTCCTGCCCCTATTTTCCGGGCCACAGCCACCACGGGCAGGATGGTGGTAATGCCCTGGTTCCCGCTGCCGGAATTGCTCATGACCGGCAGGATGGACCCATCCATTCTTGCATCCGATGCTGCTGCCGATAGGCTCATGGCATAGGAGACCAGATCATCCGCTATGAATTTCCGTTTAATGTTCTTTTGTATGGTAAGCCCTGTTTTTAGACCAAAATCACCCGTCATGCCCTGGTCTGAAACAGCCTCATTAAGCCTTGCCCCTTCCAGGATAAACCTGATTTCTTCCAGCGGGGTAGTATCTGCAAATTCAACCACTTTGGCCACGGAAAGAAAAGGATGAGCTGCCGGCATTTCAGCTTCTGTAAAAGTCTTTCCACCATGAAAAATCGTTTCGCCGTCTTTCTCCACATAGATGATATTGGTATGCCGGTGGGAAATAATGGTCCGAGTTTTATGAGGACCTTTTATCAGAATACTTTCAACATATAATTGATCGGTTCCCTCTTTGACCCGGATGACCACTTTCTTTTCTTCAAGCATTTTTTTGGCTGTTTCAAGATGTTCATCATTCACCTGTTTTAAAACCTCAAGCCCGTCTTTTGACCTGCCGCAGACTGCTCCCAGGGCCGCAGCAATGGGAAGGCCCACCATGCCTGTTCCGGGGATCCCAACCCCCATCCCGTTCTTGTAGATATTGCCCGAGACAAAAACCTCTATGGATTCCGGGAGCCCCTTAAGGACCTCCCTTGACTTTGCCGTTGCAAGCGCTACAGCCACCGGTTCGGTACAGCCAAGAGCCGGGACGACTTCCCGGTTGATCAGCTCAAGAATCTTTTGTCGCTCCTCCTTGTCCAGCATGGCATCTCCTTTCAGTCCTGTGGTTTGATGACTTTATATTTAAGTAGGACATGGGCTTTCGTGATTTTCTCAACATCCAGCAGTTCCAGTTCAATGTCCAGAGATTCTGAAAACAGGGCCAAGCCCTTACCAAAAAGCCGAGGCACCAGGGTGACATGGATTTCATCGATCAGGCGTTCTTTGATGAACAGAGTATTCACCACTGACCCGCCGATGAGAGCGACTGAGGTGAATCCCTGAAGGGCGAGATCATTTACAATCTGCACCGGTGCCTGATCCGTAAACATCAAATCCGGATCATTGCTCTGCCTTTTTTTATCCCTTGTCATGACGATGTTCTTTCGTCCGGGCAGCACCCTTCCAATGGTGTCAAAGGTCTTTGACCCCATGATCATGACCCCGGCCTCCCTCGTGATCCGGACAAAATACTGTTTATCCTCTTTTCCTGTCCAGTCCACGGGCTGCATGGAATTTTTTGCAATCATCCCGTCTGCCGTCATTGCCATCAATAGTATAATTTTCATATTACCCTTTGTTTCCTGTTCAGGCGCCGGGCCAGATGGTTATTTTATCTTCAACAAAATAGCAGAACCTGTCCCAGCACACTTCTTTTTTTGAAATGGGGCAGCGCAGGGTCACTTTGGTGTCGGTGATATCCACCACTTCCCAGTCCCCGGACCGCTTTGATCCCTCAATATGAATTTTTTGTCCCTTTTTGAACAAATAGGTTTTAAATACGGTTACCTTCTCTTCCATGTCATTGATCTCCTGTAGCAATGGGCTGATGATGAAAGGCCTTTTTTTAGTATATGTTTTTTATGGTTTTCCGATCATTTTTAAAGGGTCCACCCATTGATCAAATTCATCATTTGTGACAATTCCAAGTTCAAGGGCAGCCTCTTTCAGGGTTTTGTTCTCTTGCTCTGCCTTTTTTGCAATTTTTGCTGCCTGCCCATATCCGATATGGGGATTCAAAGCGGTTACCAGCATAAGGGATTCCTGGAGGCATTTTGCAATCTTTTCCCGGTTGGGTTCTATCCCGTCCACACAATTGTTTTTGAATGATAAGGACGCATCTGCCATGAGTCTGGCTGATTCAAGAAAGGTATGGATGATCACTGGCTTGTATACATTAAGCTCAAAATGCCCGTTTGATCCGGCAATGCTGATGGTCACATCGTTCCCCATGATCTTTGCACACACCATGGTCAATGCCTCGATCTGGGTAGGATTGACTTTTCCGGGCATGATGGATGAGCCGGGTTCATTTCCCGGCAGCAGAAGTTCGCTGACCCCGCATCTCGGCCCTGAACCGGACAGGCGGATATCATTGGCGATTTTCATGAGGCTGCAGGCAATGGCCTTTAACACGCCATGAACCGTAACAACGGCATCGTGGGCAGCCAGTGCTTCAAATTTATTGGGGGCGGTCACAAAGGGATATCCGGTCAGATTGGAAATTTCCTGGGCCACTTTTTTTTCATACCCTTTTGGTGTATTCAGCCCAGTCCCCACGGCAGTACCCCCCAGCGCCAGTTCGGATAAATGCGACAAGGTAAGATCAAGGGCTCTAAGACCATAATCCAGCATGGCTGCATATCCTGAAAATTCCTGACCCAGAGTCAACGGGGTGGCATCCATCAGATGGGTGCGCCCTGTTTTTACTATATTTTTCCAGGCCAGGGCTTTGGCCTGAAGAGAAATTTTCAATGCCGTCAAACAGGGAATGGTATGTTCTTTCAATATGCTGAAAGCAGCAATGCTCATGGCGGTTGGAAAGGTATCGTTGGAGGATTGGGATTGATTGACATCATCGTTGGGATGGATCAGCCGGTTGCCTTTTCCAGGGACATGCCCCAGAAGGACATGGGCCCGGTTGGCAATGACCTCATTCACATTCATGTTGGTCTGGGTCCCGGACCCGGTCTGCCACACTGAAAGGGGGAAATGATCGTCCAGTGCCCCGCTGATGATCTCATCGCAGACCTTAAGAATCATTTCTTTTTTTTGGGCGGATAAGCCCCCAAAGTCATGATTCACCAAGGCGGCCGCCTTTTTTATAATTCCAAAGGCCCGGATGACTTCATCAGGCATTCTATGGGTTCCGATCTTAAATAAATTCAGCGATCGCTGGGTCTGGGCCCCCCAGTAACGGTCCAAAGGAACATGCACCTCGCCCATGGTATCTGTTTCTATTCTTGTCTGCATCATCATCTTTAATGGCCCTTAATTCTTAATGTTTTTAGCCATTATATAAGAGAAATAAAATTATTAAAATCGCCTTGACAAAAAAAGATTTCCTATACAATAATATCTCATCTTTAATGTATGAATCAATTTTTTAAAAGTGATTTCCGGGCATGCACACGTTGTCTCAACAATGTGAATTCTATAACAATCAATAGCAGGAGAAAAGTATGAAGCAGATTAAAATGATTGGTTTGACGATGTTTGTTTTGATTGCATTCGTGGCTGTGGGACTGGCGCTTGATGACGCCACCAAGGCGAAAGTGGATGCGAAGATTGCTCAGTATACCCCCTGGAGTACGGACGCAAAAATTGTGGAAGCAGTCAAAGCATTCAATGCGGCAGCGCCAGCTTATGCAAAAGACATGACCCAGGACAAATGGAAATCATTGACATTACTCAGCCCGGAAATTAAGGCCATTGTATCCTGTGACCTATCAAAATATTTAAAGGATAAAAAAGATGCCTCTGTTTCCGAAGCCTTTGTTTCTGGTGCAGATGGAACAAAAGCAGCCTTTCTTGCCAAAACAAGCGGCTGGAGTCACAAAGGTAAGCCAAAGCATGATGACCCCATGGCTGGCAAGGCATGGATCGGTGAGGTCGAAATAGATGCATCCTCGGGTCAACAACAGATCCAAATCGGTATTCCCGTAATAGACCAGGGGAAGGCGATCGGGTCAATCGTTATAGGCTTCAACGTTACAAAAATGTGATCGGTTTGAAACAGAAAAAGGATTCAGATTCTTCCTTAATCTTTCTTTCAAAAAGGGAATGCTATGAAAATCAAAGTTAAGATAATGCTGCTGGGTCTTTGCGGCAGCGTTCTGTCCATCATCACTGCTGCCATCCTTTTCTCCGTTTTATGGAACTCCAATGGCCGCCTTGCCGACCTGTTACAAGGGTCCCTGGATCGAAGCCAAAATCTTATTTCCATTATTCAGAAATCTTCAGATGCAATCGGAGCCTTGCAGAAAATTCTCATTGAGGAAGATCTGGACCTTTTACAGAAACACCTGGACCAATACACGGCCATTAAGCAGGAGGTCGATGGGTTGGTTATTTCTGCAAGCCTAAAGACAGGCGAGGTGAATGCCAGGTGGAAAGCCTTGCTGGAAATTAACCAGAAAGTCCTGGACCAGGCCTTAATCGGTCAGCAGGCCCAGGCCAACCTGATGTTTATACAGCAAGCCGCACCCCGTTTTCAGGAGATGCTTGGGGTTGTGACCCAGTTGAGCAAACAGGCTGCGGATAAAGATAAGACCGCTACAGGACAGGTTATTGCTCGTGTGATAAAAATTGAGATGGGTGTTGGCGGGGCAATTATTGTCCTCGTCATCATTGCATTGGCATTTAGTTTCTGGACGGTTAAAAGTGTCATAGAGCCGTTAAAACGCACAACGGAAATGCTTCAGGATATTGCCCAGGGGGAAGGGGATCTGACCAAACGGCTGGATGCCGACCGTCAAGACGAGATTGGAGAAATGGCCAAATGGTTCAATGCATTCATGGCCAGTTTAAAGGACATGATCGTCAGTATTCGCCGGGATGCCGCTACCGTGAGCGAATCTTCAACAGAAATGCTGAAGATATC
>JAIFMF010000071.1 GCA_020048635.1 Desulfobacula sp.
CCGGGGTATGAAATGGTAAAATAAAACCCGTCGGCAATTTTAACCGTGTCATCCATGTCATAGACAATGAGAAACCCGTGGTCCGTAAAAAGTTTTTTCATGACTTGGGCCCGGTCGCCGTATTCTTTCACACTGTCCACAAAATTGTAGGTGCCGTCGTTCACGGCTTTTAAAAGACCGTAAAGCCCATACTGGTTGGAATGGGACACGCCCGAACTTAAGGAATACATGGCCCCGAAAATATAGGCATAGCCGAATTTGTTGGACCCGAACCAGGGTTCAAGATTGTCGCCTGTGGAATTGAAAAGCTTGTCCGGGATGGCGGTCATGCCGATTCTCTGGCCTGCCAGGGAAAAGGATTTGGAGCTGGAGATGAGCAGGATATAATTGTCCGTGTATTTGGCAACCGTGGGGATGAATGGGGCTTTGCCCGGAACGGAATAGTCTTTTCTGAAATCCATGCCGAAATAGGCCAGATCTTCCATAACAATGCAGTCGTACTGGGTGGCCAGCTCTCCGATGATTTGAAGTTCCTGATCGGTAAAGCAGATCCAGGCCGGGTTGTTGGGGTTGGAATACATGAGGGAGGCAATGTCGCCTTTTTCAAGATAGGATTCCAGCTTGGCCCTGAGTTTTTCTCCCCGGTATTCATACACATCAAAGTGATCATAGGGTACGCCAATGACGCTGGCCTGGCGTTTGTTGACCGGAAATCCAGGGTCAAGAAACAGGATCTTGTTTTTTCCTTTTTGGCGCCGGGTGGTACACATCATGGCCATATAGCAGCCCTGCATGGACCCCACCGTGGGAAAGCAGGGTTCAGGAGTGATGTCGATATCCAGAAAATTTTTGATAAACCGGGAGATTTCACGTTTCAGCTCCGGGATACCGTCAAAGGGCGGATACTTGGAGCCCACCCCTTTTTTTAAAGCCTCGATTTCCGCATCCACGGCAATCTTCGGGGGTTCCAGACCGGGCACGCCCATTTCCATGCGGATGTATTTCTCACCGGATGCAGTTTCAATGTTGTTTACGATCCGGTTAAGTTCCCGGATGGAAGCAAGGCCCACGGATTTAAGGCCCATTTTCTGAATTTCCTGTTTAACGATCAAGGCGTCGATCGGTGTCTTTGCCGGGGGTGTTGTTACCGGTATGGTCATTGCGTGCTCCCTCATAAAATCTAATTTTAAAAATAATCAATTATCTGATCAGATTCTTTTATAGCCATTTAGATTTCAAATAGCAAGAAGGCGTTATTCTTTTGGTTTTTTCCGGGTTTTTTCCAGCATCTTGTCGTTGAACCGCTTGACATGATCCATGATAATTTCTGAAGCAGCTTTTTGATCTCCGGCTTTCATGGCGTCGATGATCCGTTTAAAATCCATGAGGTTTTCAAGGGATCTGTCCTTGTCCATGGGAAGGAATTCGTTGTAATACAGGTGAATATTGTCGTGGATGGTTTTCTGCACAAACTGGAACACCGGGTTTCGGGTGATGGTGCCGATATAGGTATGCATTTTTTCATCGGTCAGAAGAAAATTTTCCCAGTCGCTTTGCTCATAATAGTCTTTGGCACGGTTAAACAGTTTTTCAAGCTCTTTGATATCTTTTTTTGTGGCGCGCTGGGTGGCCAGCTCCATAATACTGCCTTCGGTTTTGATCCGGAATTCAGCCAGATGCTCCAGGGATACTTCTCCGGAGCGGATAAGCAGGGCCATGGATTCAATCATGATCCCGGCATCGATGCGTTTGATAATGGCCCCGCCGGAAACACCGAGCTTGATTTCAATGAGCCCTTTTTGTTCCAGGACCCGCAGGGCTTCCCGCAGGGTCCCCCGGCTGGTATTGAACATGTCTTTAAGCTCTCGCTCTGCCGGAAGTTTGCTGCCCGGTTCGAGCTTGCCGCTGATAATGGCATTCTGGATCTGTTCCACCACATCCTGGAATACCCGGCTTTGTTTGGCTTTGATAAACATGGCGCTGTCCTGCAATCTTTTATTGAAATTTATTTAAACTGTTCTGCTCCTGTGAAATCCCTATACAAATCAAAGTGTGATAGAACTTCTATATCATCTTTTGTCAAACCGCAAGTCACAATTCGAGTTAACACTTCTCCCAGTCCGGGTCCCAGCATATAGCCCTGACCGCACATGCCCACGGCATTGATGAAATTCGGGTATTCTCGTGTGGCGCCCACAATGGGAAATCCGTCCGGCGTCATGGGATACTGACCCCGCCAGGTTCGCCGGACTTTAAGGTTGGCAAGTTTTGGGAAAAGGGCCACCATGCGTTTGGCTACCTGGGGAAGAAAGACGGATGTGGCTTCACTGGCCGTTCCCTTGATCAGGTGGCTGGGGGTGAGGCAGAAAATCACCTGGCCTTCATTGTTCTGGTAAAAATAAAAATTGGCTGAATCTTCCGTTGCCGGGTCTTCGGAAGGCCTTAGATCCACGATCATGGGACCGAAGAACCGTTCCACCGGTTCGGTGATGGCCCCTTCATGGCTGTCCGGAACCACCGGGATATCAAGGCCGATCATTCGGCCGATATCCCGGGCAAAATTGCCGGCTGCAGTGATGACTTTTGCTGCCGTGTAGTCGCCTTTGTCGGTTTTGACGTTTATTTCAGTTTCACTTGAGATGGTGATGGCCTGGACATGTTCCCGAAATTTATACTCTGCCCCATATTCAAGGCTTTTAAAATAAAAGGCATTAATGGCCAGGAGCGGCGAGGCGCTGCCGTCCTCCGGCGAATAGGTTGCACCCCTCAGATTTTCCATGTTGATGCCGGGCACAAGGGCCTCATATTCTCTAGGGCTCAGCCAGTTGATATTCAGATCAAAGGATTTCTGGATTTTCATGAGATCTTTCAGCTTTTTTTCGTCCCTGTCTGTATACGCAGGGAAGCTGTACCCGTTCTGAATCCAGCCGATATCATCCCCGTGGAGTTCTTTCCAGGTGGAAAAAATTTCAATGCTGCGCTTGCAGGTGTTGATTTTGCCCTTGTCCGAATGGGTGGCCCGGATACCGCCGATGGCTTTTTTATTTTGGCCCTGGCCTGGGGAGGCAAAGGCATCTATGACAAGAACCTTGACCTTGTTCCGGGCAAGGGACAGGGCGGTCGGCACACCGACGGACCCTGCACCGACAATGATGACGTCATAGGATTTCATGATTGGCCTCCATCGGCAAATTTTCCTAGGGGGACTTCAATATACAGGGGCCGCCGGACATTCTGGACAATATCTTCCTGTTGGATTTTTTCAGCCCTGAAGATCTGTGCCATGAGGTTAGCACATGTTTTGGACCCGCAGGGGCCCATGCCCATCCGGGTAACTGCCTTGATCTGGTTGACATCGGTAACGCCTTTTTTCACAAGGGCTCTGATTTCTCCGGCTGTCACCCTTTCACACAGGCAGACCACTTCATCATCCCGGATATGATCAGCAGGGATTTCGTGGGTCAGGGGTTCAGTGACTTCTCTGTCCTGGACGGTAAAGGCAACGGCTTTTTTGGCAATATCTTTGGGCATTCTCACTCTAACCACCTGGGTCCGGTTGCTTTCCTTTGTTGCTTTTACACCCAGGACCGGATATATGCCCAGTGGATTTCCATCCACATCCACAAGGTTGATCCGGTCGTCCTTTTTAACCTCGATAGTGGAGATTTCATAGGGCAGGAAAACAACAGGATTGTTTTTGTCTTTTCGATAATCCACAAGGGTGATGGCCAGTCCGGGGCAGATGGAAAGGCATTTCATGCAGCCTTGGCATTGGCCGTCAAAAAGGGGTCTTCCTTTGACCGGATCTCCCTGCATTTTGATGGACCCTTCCGGGCAGACCGTGCTGCACGGGTTACAGGGGATTTCCTGTTTGCAGTGAATCACAGGGAAGATGCCGTCTTCATCGGCCATGGCAATGAGTTCCTGGACAGGACCGGGATGGGATTTCAAGATGTCGGCTTTTTCATACCAGGAGGCAGGAATCTCTTTTGCATCCGGGTTAAAATAGCGAACAATTTTCAACCCTGCAATCTTGCCGTTGAACATGGCCGAAGAGGCTTCGGCGATTTCTGCCGCATCTCCTGCGGAAAATATGGGAATGCCAGCGGACCCGGCTTCTTCTGTGAATTCGGACACGGATTCAAGGCCCACGGCAATTAAGATGGTATCACATTCAAAGGTTTTGTGTGTGCCGTCAATCACTTCAAAATTCTTGTCGATTTCAGCAATGGTGACGGACGAAACCGATTCTTTTCCATTGGCCGATACAATGGAATGGGAGGTGTAAATGGGAACACCGAGGCGCCGAAGCTTGTCTTCGTGGACCTTGTATCCCCCGCATTGGGGCATGGCTTCACAGAGCCCGACAACCTTGATTCCGGCCTGAAGTGCATGATAGCCAGCGATAATGCCCACATTGCCGCCACCGACAATAAAGAGTTTTTCCGTGGGTTTGATGAAATCCCGGTTCACAAGGGTCTGGAAGGCTCCGGCACCATATACACCGGAAAGAGAATTGCCCTTGAACCGGAGGAATTTTTCCCTGGCGCCGGCAGCATTGAGAATGAGTCTGGGCGTGACGATTTTATAAACCCCGTCTTTCAGAACCCCGACCTTCTTATCATCAAATACATATAGTACCGTACTTTTTTTCCAGACATCAATATAGGTGCTGGTCTCTACCTTTTGGGCCAGGAGGCGGCCGATATCCATGCCGCGCATACCGGCGTGGGAATCTTCCACCGAACCGAAGAATTTATGGGTCTGAAGCACGAGTTTGCCGCCCAGTTCTTCCTTGTCGTCCACCAGGATGACGTGAATCCGGTTCTCTTCCAGTTGGAGGGCCGCAGACAACCCGGCCGGGCCGCCGCCGATAATGAGCACGTCGGTGTGAACTTGTTCGACATTGCTGATTTTCGGGGGTTCTACCACATCAGGCAGTTTTGGCAGGCCTTCCCCGCTTTCAACCTTCAGGCCTTCTCTGACCGCTGTCATGCAGGCTTTGACTGGCACGCCGTCGGCAATGACCGCGCATTTTGCACACTGGCCATTGGCGCAGAAAATGCCCTGGGCTGAACCATCTTTATGGTGGTGACCGAATATTTTGATATGATTTGCAAAGAGCGCAGATGAAATCATTTCGTCTTTTTTTGCTTCAAGTTTTGTTTTGTTCCAGAAAAAAGAGATAATTTCTTTTTCAGGAACATCCAGAACCGGATGGGTCTTGATTCTGTTATCCGTCATGGTTTCTCCTGACATATTAAGAAGAATGGGTTGGGTAATATTCAACAACTTCAAATGGTTAAACCATTGACTCTATTTTGTCAATCAAATTTTTTAAATTGATCTGAATATTGACTCTCTCTGGTGAATCTTTTATTCTTTTTTCTGTGATTCTGAATCAATCCTTATTAAACAGGGAAACAACATGGACAAACGCCTTTTTAAAAATTTAGAGAAGCGCAAGTTTGATCGGAAACAACTGTATTATTATTTAAAGGTCAATCATGATGAAACCGGGATTCTCGCCGGCTATTTAGGTGACATTTCATTAGAAGGGTTGATGCTGTTCAGCAAGGAAAGTGTTGAACTCAAAAAGGTCTTTAACCTCAGGATCGATCTCGATAAGGAATTCGGCATGGAAGACAATTTTGTGGTTGACGCAGAAAGCCTCTGGTGTGAAAAAGATGTCAATCCTGAGTTTTTTCTGATTGGATTTAAGTTCATCGGGCTGGATCAGGCTGGTGCGGATATTGTGCAATACCTGATCAAAAAATACGGGTTCACCGAATAACCATCATCTCTTCTTTTTTCCCGCCCCTTTTTTTGTGACGGTCTGTTTCTGTTTTTCCTTTTCTTTTGGATCTTTTTCAACAAATAACGGTTTCATGGAAAACGGGTCTATTTCTGTATAATACATCAGAGTGGACCAGGTAGAGGGTGTGGGTGTAAAAATCTGCACCTGTTCCGGTATGGTTTTAAGATTCTCAATGCAGAATCTTTTTAAGTCCTGCATATCTTTCATACGACATCCAGGATGTGCAGCAATCAGATAATAGGTTAAAAACTGGGGTTTTCCCGCCTTTTTAGACAGGGCATCAAACTGCTGCTTGAATCTTAAAAGATGTTCCACCGGCTGCTTTCCCATCAGGGACAATACATTCGGCACTGTGTGTTCCGGGGCGATTTTCATCTGACCGGAGACATTGCCCGTGACTATTTTTTCAAGATAAGCGCCCCCGTTTTTTGTATCGCTGAATATCAGGTCATAGCGGATGCCGGAACTGATGAAGACTTTTTTAATACCCGGCAGTTTTTCAATTTTTTGAATCAGTCGCATATGTCTTGAATGGTCCGGGGCAAGAGTTTTGCAGGGCGAAGGGAAAAGACACCGCTTGTCTTTGCAGGCCCCTTTTTCAAGTTTTTTCCTGCACTCAAACCCATACATATTGGCGGTGGGGCCCCCCAGATCAAGGATATAGCCTTTAAAGTCGGCAAGCCTTGAAATGGTTTTTGCCTCTTCCATAATGGAGGCCTCACTTCGGGAACAGACGGTTCTGCCCTGATGAACGGTGATGGCGCAGAAATGGCATTCCCCATAGCAGCCGTAATGGGTGGGAATGGAAAACCGGATAGTGTCGAGGGCCCTGACAGTGCCGGATGCTTTATGAAAGGGGTGAAGGTCCCGTTCATATTCAAAGGAATGGATATGATCCAGCTCTTCGGCGGTGCTGCAAGGTTCCGGCGGGTTAATGACCAGATATCGGTCCTGGTGCTTCTGGCAAAGGGTCTCAGCGGTTAATGCATCATTATTGTCATAAAAAATCTGAAAGGCCTTGATATAATCATCCTTGCTCGCTTTAACCGCTTCATAGGACGGCAGCTCCAGCCCTGTCTTTTCCTTTGATATCCAGGCCACACCTGTTAAGGAGGCCGGCGACCTTTTTTCTTTAAGGGCGGAGGCAAATTGAATGATGCTGCCATGGGCCATTCCATAAAGAAGATAGTCGGCCCTGGCATCAAAAAGAATGGACCGCCGGATGCTGTCCGACCAGAAATCATAATGGGCGATCCGCCGAAGGCTTGCCTCAATGCCGCCTAAAACAATGGGCCGGGTCTGCTTAAAATATTGTCTGACCAGATTGGAATAGGCAATCACAGCCCTGTCCGGCCGCTGGTTGTTTATCCCGCCGGGAGTGTAGTCATCAGATCTTCTTTTCTTTTTCAATGCTGTATAATTGGCCACCATGGAATCCACGCATCCACCGGTAATGCCCCAGAAAAGATCAGGCTCTCCCAGTCTTGTGATGTCTTTATCCGATGCCAGATCCGGCTGGGCAATGATCCCCACGCGATAGCCCTGATCAAGAAGCACCTTTCCGATGACGGCAACGCCCATGAAAGGTGAATCAATGTAGGCATCCCCGGTGACCAGAATTACATCCAGCCCTTTCCAGTTGCGGGCGCTCATTTCTTTTTGAGTTGTAGGAAGAAACATGATGAAAGCCTGTGTTAAAAATAATCAATGCGCCATGAGCAGATAAATCCCTGCGACGGCAACCACTGCTCCGGCCATGGCCCGGATCGGCACATGTTCCTTGTGAAGGAAAATGGAAAACGGGATGATGAACACAGGAACCAGCGATAAAAAAAGGTCCGACGACAGCCCCTGTAGCCGTAAACAAAAGGGCTTTTTTATCTTTCAGGGCTGCACCCACAGGCTGCCATTTTTTTGTAACCGTAAGAAAAAGAATAAAACACACAAAGGCTGCAATAACCCGGATCTGGGTAGCGGAAAAGGCGTCCAGGTATTCGCCGCCTTCCTTCATGCCTGCTTTGCTGAGAATAAACCCTATGGCCTGACCGAGCATGCCGCCGATACTGAAAAGAATTCCTTTAAAGGAGATCGTCCTGACAATCCGGGATGAAGATGAAGCCGGTTTGGAATTTTTTACAAAAACAACCATACCAACACCAAAAATTGTGACAAAGATACCGACCCATTGATGGAGCGCATAGACTTCATCGAGAAAAAGCCAGCCAATGATAGCCGTGGTGGGGGCAGACAGGCTGAAAATCAGCATGGCCACCCGTGCTCCGATTTCCACGAGAGCTTTGAAAAGAAAAATATCCCCGAGAAAAAAACCGATGATTCCGGAAAGACTTAGATAGAACCAGGCATGGGCTGAAAAATGAAGCGGAACCGGAAAGCCGTTCCGGATCACGAGAAGAATGCTGAAGAGAGCTAGGGCAAAGGTGATCCTGATGATATTCACCGGCGTTGGACCGACTCTTCTGGAGGCGGCTTCAAAAAACTGGGCGCTCATGGTCCAGCAAAGTACGGTCGATATGGCGATCAATTCACCTATATATGTCATTGGAGTCCTTTCAGGTCAGAAATAAAAAACCAAAATTAGATGAAATGATACAAAAAAAAGGGCCCGGAAAAAATACTCCCGGGCCCTTTTTAATTTTAGGCTTTATGCACTTTATGCAAAAGCTTTTTCAAGCGGCGGGATGATTTCTTTTTTCCGGCTCATAACGCCCTTGAGCCATGCTTTTCCATTCGAAGGAGTAACGCCGAAGGCTTTTTGTATGACGGATTCATCATCAGATGCAATCAGAAGCTCTGTGCCTTCCTTCATGATATCGGTCAGCATGAGGAAAACACTGTGGTGGCCCTTTTCTTTTTTAAGTGCCTGGATGTCTTTTTCAAGAGCAGCTTTAATCCCATCCACAATGGAAAGATCAACCAGTTCAAGCTGTCCGATGCCAACGCCTTTTCCACTCATTTTGAAATCTTTGTAATCACGGAAAACAAGCTCACGGATCGGTGTGCCGTCGACAGCGGATTTAACCTTGAACATCTGGATGCCAAGAGCCGGCAGATCTTTCTCACCACAGATTTCAGCAAGATATGCACATATTTCTTTATCTTTGTTGGTGCAGGTGGCGGATTTAAAAATGACGGTATCGGAAAGAATCGCGCACAGCATGATCCCGGCGATGTCTTTGGGGATGGCAACATCGAAATATTTATACATGGACGCAACCACGGTGCAGGTGCAGCCAACGGGCCAAATCCAGCACTCAAGCGGCTGAGATGTTGTTACGTCACCCAGTTTATGGTGATCCACAATGCCGAGAATATTGGCTTTTCCAAGATCGTCAGGGCTCTGAGCCAGATCGGAATGATCCACAAGGTAAACACTCTTGCCTTCATAAGATGTTACCACTTTGGGCGCAGAAACACCGTATTTTTTGAGCACAAAATTGGATTCCGGGTTTAATTCTCCCTGAACTGCAGGAGCAATATCTTCACCCAGTTTTTTCTTGAGATCTGCCAGTGCAATTGCAGCACAAACAGAATCGGTATCTGGATTTTTGTGGCCCAATACTAATGTTGTCATGAAACCTCCTAATTAATTGGTCTTGTTTTTATAATGTGATGATCCCTATACATATATTCGATCATCTAAAGTTCTACCTTTTTATTCTCCCTGCAAAAAACCGCAATATCTTATAAAATTAATTGCCAATATAAACAAGGAAAAATTTCAAAAATTCAATCCACTATGATTATTGCTTACGGATTCACGAGAAAATCCGTCTTTTTAAATACAGGTGCTGCAAACAGTGCAGTCACCCATGGGGCAGGAGGCAGAGACCTTTTCTTTTCCTGCTTTTTTAAATTCTTTCACAAGGAATTCTTTCTTGACCCGATTATCGAGAAAATCCCAGGGCAAAGGCGCATCAATCGCTTTTTCCTGATAAACAATCGCATCACAATACTCTTTTCTCTCCCTTATGGCCGCTGCCCAACCTTTAATGAAAGCATATTCGAGAATATCTGCGGTTTTCTGATCCCCAAGGGAAAGAAGGGCATGAATTTTTGCCTTTCGCAATGATTCAACATTGACCTTCACATTCGCTGTTTTTTTCAAACCCTCATAAATAATTTTCAAGCGTTGTTTTAATACAGCCTCTTTTTCCATGGGAGCCCATTGGAAAGGGGTGAAGGGCTTTGGGATAAAGGGATTGATGCTGAGTGTAAGGGTTCCTATCTTTTTTTTCTTTTTAGACTCCTCAAGAAATTCAGATTTGATTTTTTGGGTTAACGCGACAATGGCATGAACATCCGCTTCTTTTTCAAACGGAAGGCCGATCATGAAATACAGCTTTATATTAATAATCCCGGCCTCAACCAGTTTTCTTGCAGCACAAAGAATATCTTTCTCATTGATTTTCTTGTTAATGATGGACCGCATCCTTTCAGAGCCTGCCTCCGGGGCAATGGTGGCGGTCTTAACCCCGCTTGAGGAAAGCACATGAATGATTTCGTCTGAAAGCTTATCTGCTCTGAGAGAGGAAAACGACAGTTTAAAGTTTCGGCTTTTACCATATGTGCAGATTTTTTCAATATCCGGGTGATCGGCAATGGCCGAGCTCACCAATCCGATTTTATCTGTTTTGCCGGAAGCACTGTCAATGGCGGCAAAGATATTTTCTGTCGGATAAATTCTGGGTGGACGGTAAATAAATCCCGAGCTGCAGAAGCGGCATCCATGAGGGCAGCCTTTCAGGATTTCAATCAGAAAAGCATCTTTAAATGCTGTTTTGGAGGTCAGAATGGAGGTATAGGTGGAAATTTTATCAAGGCTTTTCAGGTATTGCACCTGGATTTGAAACGGATTCATCTCGGTATGAAGGCCTGGGACATAGGCACCGGGTACGGTTTGTTCAAGGGTCTGTAAAAATGATGCCCTGCCGGTATTTTTCTCATAGGCTTCGAAAAACGGCTTGACCAGGCATTCTGCTTCCCCGAGAAGGAACAGATCCATAAACGGGGCAATAGGTTCCGGGTTTAAAAAACAGGCGACTCCCCCTGCGACCACCAGGGGGTGGAGGTGGTTTCGATCAGGTGATCGCAAGGGGATGCCTGCTTCTCCCAGGAGTTGGACAAGGTGGAGAAAATCATTTTCAAATGATATTGAGAAAAAAATAATATCAAATTGATCAAGGCAAAAGCCATTTTCAAGGCTTCTGGCCTGCCGGGGTTTCTTTTCCGGATCAGACAGAAAAACCCTTTCGCAGGCCACATGGTCCATCTGGTTTAAGAGCCGGTAAACAGTCTGGAATCCCAGGGAGGACATGCCTGCCGTATATGTGTTGGGATACACAAGCGCTGCTTTTATCAGCCCTTTTGTATTTTTTCGGATGGCTCCCTGTTCAACACTTTCATTTTCAATGTAACCATCCTCCCTGACAGGCTTATGCCTTTTTTTCATCTATCAGTCAGCTTTGCGTCTCAAAAATGTCGGGACCTCCAGATCATCATTGTCAAACTGCATTGTGCTGTAACTATTGATTATATCATCATCTCCCACGGCTTTCTTATGTTTGATGATGACCGGATTATCAAATTCATTCCAGTTGGCAAGTTCTTCAGGTGTCGGGGGCCTCACATGGCCTCTGGCAACGGGATCTGCAGAAGTCTGCGAAACCGAACGCATCTGGGCGGCTGATGCCGGCTGCGGAACTTGTCTTGCAGAAGCTGCCGAAGACTGCTGATAAGAGATGGGCTGACCCACGGGATCAAAATGGCGGATGTTGCTTGGTAAACCCTTAGGTTCGTCTGAGCCGATACCTGTTGCAATGACCGTAATTCTAATTTCATCACCCAGCTCTTCATCAAAGGTCTGGCCCCAGATGATTTCAGCGTCATCCCCGACTTCTTTATGAATCCGATCGGAAGCTTCCGTCATTTCATCAAGAGTGAGATCGGAGCTGGATGTAATATTCATCAATACGGCTTTTGCACCGGAAATTGAGATATCTTCAAGGAGCGGATGGGAAATGGCCCTTTCAGCCGCTTCAACGGCCCGGTTTGGACCGGACGCAATTCCGATCCCCATCAGAGCCTTACCTGATTTCTGCATGGTGGTTTTGACATCTGCAAAATCAAGATTCACATGGCCCGGCATCATGATGAGATCGGTAATGCCCTTGACGGAATGATGGAGAATTTCATCGGCTTTGATGAACATGTCCACCATCCTGGCACCCTTGGGCGCTATACCCCTGAGTCGGTCATTGGGAATGGTAATCACAGTGTCGGTGATGCCGTGAAGTTTTTCAAGTCCTTCAAGGGCTTGTTTTTCTCTTTTTTTGCCTTCAAATGAAAAAGGTTTGGAAGCAACAGCCACCGTCAGTATACCCAGATCCTTGCAGATTTCGGCAATCACCGGAGCCGCCCCAGTGCCTGTGCCTCCGCCAAACCCGGCCGTAATAAAGACCATGTGGCTGTCCTTCAAGGCCTCCCGAATTTCGTCCGCACTTTCCAGTGCAGCATCTCTGCCTTTTTGCGGATCAGCGCCGGCACCCAGCCCTTCCGTCAATTGTTTTCCAATCTGGATTTTTACTTCCGCTTTGGATGCTTCCAGAGCCTGCCGGTCTGTATTGGCAACAATGAATTTAACCCCCCGAAGCTTTGCATTAATCATGTTGTTGACAGCATTACCGCCTGCCCCACCGACGCCGATAACCTTGATCTTTGCTGAACTTTCGTTTTCTACATAAGCAAATGCCATATCCACCTCCATAAAAAATTAAATAATATCTTTAAACCATTGTTTCATTCTGTTTAATATTTTTGAAACCCCCTGCCTCTCCACATCCTTGATATTCAGTTTACAGGTTGCACGGGAACCGAACATCACTAGTCCAACGCCTGTGGCAAAAGCAGGATTTTTAACGATATCTTTCAAACCGCCGATTCTATCCGGATACCCGATTCTGACAGGAACATTAAAAACCGTTTCTGCTATCTCTGAAATACCGTCAAGAACAACACTTCCACCTGTCAGGACAAACCCTGCCGGAAACGAATTTTCAAGACCATTGGAAAACACTTCTTTTCTTAAGAGCGTAAAAATTTCTTCCACTCTCGGTTCCAGGATCTCCGCCAGTATCCCCTTGGAAAGCTTTTTAGGGGCTCTTCCACCCACGGCTGGGACATCTATGACAGAACCGTTTTTCACATTTGAGGAAACACAGGTGCCGTGTAAAATTTTGATTTTTTCAGCTTCCGGCAAGGGGGTTCGAAGCCCAATGGAGATATCATTGGTCAAATTCTGTCCGCCCAGGGTCAGTTCATAAATGAATTTTAAATTATTGTCCTTAAACAGGGCGAGGTCCGTTGTTCCACCGCCCATATCAGCAATGATACAACCCAGTTCCTTTTCCTCATCCGTCAGAACAGCTTCGCCGGATGCCAGGGATTCAAGGGCAATGTCGCAGACCTCAAGCCCGGCCTTGTTGCAGCATTTCACAATATTCCGGGCCGAGGATACGGCACCGGTGACAATATGTATTTTGGCTTCAAGCCGGATGGCCGTCATGCCCACTGGATTCTGGATGGATTTCATATCATCCACAATGAATTCCTGGGGAATGACATGGAGAATTTCCCTGTCCGTGGGGATGGCAATGGCTTTTGCCGCATCAACAACCCGTTCTACATCCTGCTCCGTGATTTCACGGCCTTTGATGGCAATAATTCCATGGGAATTAAAGCCTTTGATATGGTTTCCGGCGATCCCCACGTAGACAGATGAGATATCACACCCTGCCATGAGCTCGGCTTCTTCAATCGCTTTTTTAATAGAATCCACGGTTGATTCAATATTCACAACCGATCCTTTTCGTAGCCCGGTCGAGGGATGGGAGCCGACACCAATAATGCTGATCTGGTCTTCCAGCATTTCTCCGACAACGGCACATATTTTAGTAGTCCCGATATCCAGGCCGACAATTATTTTTTCATTTCCCGGCAAATTAAGCCCCCTTTTTTAAATTGTTGTGCAGAGCATTATTGAGTTTTGTCTTGATAAAGACTTTTTCAATACTAAAAAGGTCCATGGCGCTGATCGTTCTCTCAGGCAAGTTTTTATCAATATACTCACTTATTTTTTTTGCTTTTTCCAGTTTTGCTTTAAAATTATCAAATCCCAGTTTTATCGGAACGGTTCCCCTATCCGGAGTTGAAAGCGGATTGATAAAATTTTTTGTCTTTATGGTAACCCCTGTGTTTTCATCGCCTTCTATATGCTCAACAGGCCCGGTTTCCCCGGAATTTAAAAAATCCATAACCGAATCGAACAAAGTTCCTGCAAAAAGGTATTCATCCCTTGCTTTTGTCAGGTCAACCCCAGTGATCAGTGGCAGGTTTTCAAGGCGATCATTTACCAGGTCATATTCTTTAAAGGGTTGTCCCTTTATATTAATAAGGATATCCGCAGTATTCCTGATCCGGACAATGGCCAAAGGTTCGTGTTCCTTGATGAAAATTTTCAATTTTGCATGAAGCCCTCTTTTAATGGATGCAGACTGAATCCAGGGATGGGATAAAATTTGTTTTTCAGCAAGGGCTGCATTCAACTCAAAAATATTTCTGTCTCGGTTCAAATCGGCAAGGGTAAGGATTTCTTCCCTTGTGACATGGTTTGCACCAGTGATTTCAATCTGGGCGATATTAAAAAATTCCGCCTGAGTAATAAAATCGTGAACAAATATGGCGGTAAGGCTTAAGATACTGAAAAAAGCCACTACCATAATGAATTTCAGGCAAACATCAATTCCGGACTCGATATCCGCATGAAACCGGGAAGGTTCAGTGGGCTCGGGTTTATACCGGTTGGGTTTAATTTTATGATTCACCTTCCACCCTCACTTCAGTTTCAAGTTTTACCTTAAATGTATTAAATACCGTCTCTTCGATATGCTTTTTTAAAGTCAGAATATCACCACAGGTCGCATTACTGATATTGACAATATAATTGGCATGGATATCGGAAACCATGGCGCCATTGAGTTTCATCCCTTTAAGACCTGATTTTTCAATCAGCTCTCCGGCAGGCATTCCTTTGGCCGGGTTTTTGAAAAAACAACCGGCACTGGCGACAGAAACAGGCTGGGTAGTATTTTTCAGGAGCAGGTTCTGTTTAAAGGTTTGTTCTATCACCATCTGGTCTGCCGGTTTTAATTCAAGAGTCGCCGCAACGATGATGCCAGGGACTTTGAGATCGCGGTAAGAAAAATCAAGATTTTGTCTCTCAATGGTTTGAAAGGTCAAGGCCTTTGTGTCCAGAACCATGAGATCAACAACAATACCGGACATGTCTCCTGTTTTTGTTCCAGCATTCATGGCAATGGCTCCCCCCAGGGTTCCGGGGATGCCAGCGGCAAATTCAAGGCCTGAGAGTGAATGGGTGGCGGCAAACCGGCAGATCGTTGACAGGCGCTCTCCTGCATCTACACGAACAAGGCTCTTTTCCGGGGATGAGCCAATGATGCGGATGTCGGATTTCAAATGCGTTGTGATGACGACAAGGCCCCGGATGCCTTTATCGGTGATCAATACATTGGTGCCGCCGCCAAGGAGTGTAACCGGGATATCATATTCTGATGCAGCTCTGAGCAATTCTTTCAATTCCTCTGCGGTTCCAGGCATGGCAAGAAGATCTGCTGATCCACCGACCTTAAATGAGGTATAGGGTTTCAAGGATTCATTCATCAACAGTCCGAAGTTTCGGGCCATCTTTGCATATGATATGGTTTTGTCTTTTTGCATACTTTGCCGTTATAATATGTCCAGAAGTTTTTCGCCGAGGGTATAAATGTCTCCTGCTCCCAGTGTCAGGACCATATCTCCTTTTTTGGCCTTATGGGTGATGATGGACAGGGCCTGGGTAAAATCCGGTGCATGGGAAACATCCTTATGACCATGGTCTTTGATGGCTTCACATAAACTCTGGGCATTAACTCCTTCAATTTCTTTTTCACTGGCCGCATAAATGGGAAGCACAATCAGGATATCTGACTGATAAAACGCACGTGTAAATTCCTGGAACAGTCCTTGGGTTCTTGTGTACCTGTGGGGCTGGAATGCCACGATGAGGCGTTTGCCCTTGTAACACTCCCGGATGGCCGTCAATGTGGCAATAATTTCAGTGGGATGATGGCCGTAATCATCCATGACCATGATTCCCTTTTTCTCTCCCTTGACCTCAAGCCGTCTTTTGACGCCTTCCATCTGTTCCATGGCCTTTTTAATGATTTTAAAGGACAGGTTCAGCTCAAGGCCTGCGGCAATCCCGGCAAGGGCATTGGAGATATTGTGCCTGCCGGCAAGGTGCAGGGTGATGTCACCCAGTTTTTTCTCATGCCGGAAAACGGTAAAACTGCTTTTTACGCCGTCAAATGAGATTTCCCTTGCCTGAAGATCAGACTGGGCGGTCATTCCGTAGGTGGTATGACGGACCTTGATTCTGGGCAGGATAGCCTGGATATGTTCATTGTCGAGACACAGGATGGCCAGTCCGTAAAAAGGGACCGAGTTGATAAACTGGACGAATTTGTCTTTGATATCCTCGATATCTTTATAAAAATCCAGGTGCTCAAGATCGATATTGGTGACAACGGCAATGGCGGGTGAATACTTCAGGAAAGACCCGTCGCTTTCATCGGCCTCTGCAACGATATAGTCCCCCTTGCCATGCAGGGCATTGGTGTCAAGCCCTTTGAGAAGACCGCCGATGACCACTGTGGGGTCTAACCCGGCCGTATTCAGGATCTGGGCGATCATGGAGGTGGTGGAGGTTTTCCCATGGGCACCGGATACGGCAATGGAATATTTGATCCGCATGAGTTCGGCCAGCATTTCAGCCCTGGGGATAATGGGAATGAACAGTTCTTTAGCACGGACGACTTCTGGATTTTCCGGTGCAATAGCGGATGAGGTGACGACCACATTGGCACCCTCCACCTGTTCTTTTCTGTGACCCTGGTAAATGATCCCGCCATTTGTTTCAAGCCGTTTGGTGATGTGGGACAGTTTTAGATCCGACCCGGATACTTGATAGCCAAGGGTCAGGAGAAGTTCCGCAATACCGCTCATACCGATGCCGCCGATACCGACAAAATGGATATGATAATTTTTCTGATACATGGGTTAACCCTTTATATCCTTTGAGTTTAAAATATGACCTGCAATTATTTTTGCAGCATCGGGTCTTGCCAGGTGTTTCAGCTTTTTTGACATCTGTTCAAGCCTGTTTTTATCGTTTATCAGGTTTTCTAAGGCCTGTTTCAGGGTTTCGCCATTCAGTTCGCCATCCTTTATCATGACAGCCGCCCCTTCTGCTTCAAGTGCCCGTGCATTAAAGGTCTGATGATCATCTGCAGCATGGGGAAAGGGGATAAGGATAGCTGGCAGCCCATGAACACAAAGTTCAGAAATGATTCCGGCCCCTGCTCTTGTGATGGCAAGATCCGCCTTTTTCTGAAGCTGGGGCATATTATGAAAAAAGGATTTTACCGTGGCCTTTATCTTAAGATCGGCGTATTTTTTTTGGATCAGGGATTCATCAGTGATGCCGGTTTGATGGAGGATATGGAACCTTTCCGTATCATCCATCAGGGCCAGGGCATCCGTAAAGGCCATGTTGATACTTTGTGCTCCCTGACTTCCGCCGGTAACGAGAAGGGTAGTTTTGTCCGTTTGCAAGCCTTCATTTTCCAGGTTGTCTTCAGACCCGGCAACAGAAACCTCCCGAACAGGATTTCCCACATATTTTACTTTGGGATGGTTGATCCATCCCTTTGTTTTTTCAAAGGAAGTGAATATGGTTTTTACAAACCCGGCAAGTCTTCGATTGGTCAAACCCGGAAAAGCATTCTGTTCCTGGATGGCACAAGGAATTCCCAGCATCCATGCAGCCACCACCACGGCAAAGGAAGAAAATCCGCCTACTCCGAGAACAAAATCAGGTTTGAATGTTTTTATCAGAATCAAAGACTGGATAAGGGAGATAAAAATAATGCTCATGGCAAATAATTTACTGAAAATATTCCCGCTTTTTATGGGCTTTGAATAAATACTTTTATGGGAAAAGCCATATTTTTCAAGGGTCCTGACCTCAAAGGCAGCATCGGTTCCAACAAATAATATGTCTGAGTCCGGGCTGAGTTTTTTTATGGCCTCTGCCGTTGCAATCCCCGGAAACAGGTGCCCGCCGGTTTTCCCCCCGGCTATGAGGATATTAGACGGTTTGTTCATCATATCCGGATGCTCCGATATTCATTAAGATTCCAATGGCGGCCATGTTGATAATCAGTGATGTCCCCCCATAGCTGATAAACGGAAGTGTAAGGCCCTTTGTCGGAAGAGCCCCCAGGGCAACCCCTGTGTTGATGATGACCTGAACTGCAATATAAATAGTCAGACCGGCTGCAGTAAAGGCACCGAAAAGGGTCCCTGCTTTTTTGGCGATGCTGATCCCTTTTAACAGCACTATCAGATACAGAAAGAGAACAAGGATAACGCCTATCAGCCCTAATTCCTCTCCGATAATGGAAAAAATGAAATCTGTGTGGGGTTCGGGAAGGTAATGCATTTTCTGCATGCCAAGCCCGATCCCTTTCCCGAAAAGCCCGCCTGAGCCAAAGGCCTTTAACGAATGGGTGATCTGATACCCGGCATTATAGGGGTCTGCCCAGGGATTTAAAAATACAAGAATTCTTTCAAGCCGGTAATCAACCTTGTACACAAAAAAATACAGAACCGGGATAACCAGAGGCAGAGGTGAGATCAGGTGGATGAATTTAACCCCTGCAATGAACATCATCCCCCAGGTAATCAGACCCAATACAACAAGGGTTCCAAAATCCGGCTGGATAATGATCAGAAATGAAAGAAGCAAAAAGATCATGAGATGGGGGAAAAATCCAACGGAAAAGAGCCTGATCTGTTCCTGTTTTTTGGACAGAGAATATCCAAGAAAAAGAATCAGGGCAAGTTTTGAAAACTCGGCGGGCTGAAAGGTTAAGCCTGCAATATGAATCCATCGGTTGGCACCACCGGCTTTGATACTCAGGGAAGGAAACAGAACGGCAACAAGGAGCAAAATCGCGGCAAAAAGGATAAAATATGAAACGCTCCGATACAGTTCATAAGGGAATGAGGCGGTTATAAACATGACGCAGAGGCTGATGCCAAAGAAGAAAACCTGCCTTCTGATATAAAAAAAGGCCGAACCATGTTCTTCAATACCGATGGACGAACTTGCCGAATACACCATGATAATACCGATTCCGCAAAGCAGGAGAACCGGGAAAAGAATAGCCTTCTCACTGAAAAACGGATGTATGGTATTGGCCGGTTTAGTCATGGGTTCGACCCTCAAGCGCATTGACCCGGGCTGCAAATTCACGGCCCCTGTGGGCATAATTATCAAACATGTCAAAACTGGCGCAGGCGGGTGAAAGAAGCACCACATCACCGGAAACGGCTGATGCAAATCCTTTTTCAACAGCTTCCTGCATGGTTTCGGCCTCGATGACCGGGCAGATGCTCTGAAAGGTTTCCATCACATGGCGTTTTGATTCTCCAATGGATATAATGGCCTTGACACTCTTTTTAACATCATGAAGGAGCAAAGAAAAATCCGTGCCTTTTTCCCTGCCGCCCAGGATCAGGATGATATTGTTCCTAAAGCACTCAAGAGCCCGTATCACGGCATCAGTGTTGGTACCTTTGGAATCATCATAAAAGGAAATAGTGTTAATGGTTTTTACAAATTCCATGCGGTGGGAAAGATTTTTAAAGGCCTCCATCCCTTTTACAATGTCTTGGAACTTAGGTCTTCCAAGGCAAAGGCAGGCAAGGACGGCGGCCGCAATATTTTCCCGATTGTGAGCTCCCTGAAGTTCTTTTAAATGATCCGTCGGAATGGCATGGCTTTCGCCTTTGAATTGAATCCGGATTTCTTTATCCCTGATGTCGGCATTGCAATCCGTCCGGGTATTCCCGTCGGAAGAAAAAGTAAGAACTCTGGATGAAATATGACCACAGGCTTTGTCAAACCCCTTGATGGTCCGATTGATCACGGCTGTGTCGGAAGGGTTCTGGTTTTTGAAGAGACTCCATTTGGATTGTTCATAGGCCTCATAGGATTCATATCGATCAAGATGATCTTCAGAGATATTCAGCAAAATCCCCACATCAGGCCTGAAGGAGGTTGAAATATCCAGTTGGAAGCTGGAGACTTCAGCCACAATCACATCCGTATTGTTCTTGTTCATCAGGTTTTCCACAAGGGGGGTTCCGATATTCCCGCCCACAAAAGGATTCATACCGGAAGCTTTCAGCATGTCACCGATCAGTGTGGTGGTGGTGGTTTTGCCGTTGGTGCCGGTGATGGCAATCACCGGAAGGGTATTGTATTTTGCAAAAATATCCAGTTCACCGGTGAGGGCAACCCCGTGGGCCAGGGCTTCTTTGATATGGGAATGGGTCAGCGGTATACCGGGGCTTGGAACTAAGGTTCCGGCATTATTAAAGGTTTTTGGGTCATGAAAGCCGATTTCTGTTTTAATTCCTAAGACATTGAGCTCTTCTGCAATGGATGCCTTTGATGCATCGATATCGGTGGCAACTACGGATTTCCCTTTGGAGTAAAGGAATTTTGCCATGGACACGCCTGAAGCACCGAGGCCGATCACAAGGAAATAGGGTGAAATCTTTTCTTTCAAATGAGGCTACCTTATTTTCAATGTGCTGAGTGAAATTAACGCCAGGGTTATGGAAATAATCCAAAACCTTACAATAACCTTTGATTCATGCCAGCCCTTCAATTCAAAATGATGATGCAGAGGAGCCATCCGGAACACTCTTTTCCCTTTTGTCAGCTTGAAATAGGACACCTGGATGATCACGGACATGGCTTCAATGACAAAGAGACCGCCGACAATCAGCAGAAGAATTTCCTGTTTGGTGATCACGGCGATGGTCCCAAGGATTCCACCTAAGGGAATAGAGCCTGAATCCCCCATGAAGATCTGTGCCGGGTGCGCATTAAACCATAGAAAACCAAGGCCTGCACCGGCAAGAATCCCACAGATGACGGATATTTCACCGGCAGATGAAATGTGTCTGACATGAAGATAATCAGCAATCTGGATATGCCCGGCCACATAAGCAAAAAACATATAGGTGACACTGGCAACGATATAGGGGCCGATGGCCAGGCCGTCCAGTCCGTCGGTCAGGTTCACGGCGTTGGATGTTCCCACAATCACAAGCGTTGCAAACGGAATATAATAGATGCCGAGGTCCGGTGAAATCTTTTTTAAAAAAGGAATGGTGAGGGTGGAATCAAAATCCGGGCATTTATAAATCAGGTAACTGATGATAAACGCAAAGAGAACCTGGAAGATAAATTTGCCTTTGGCAGTAAAGCCCATGTTTCTTTTTTGGGTCTGTTTCAGATAATCATCCACAAACCCGATGGCACCGAACAACATCAGGGTTAACAAAAGGATATTGACATAATGGTTAGACAGATTTCCCCAGGCTAAAGTTGCCGCAAAAATAGAAAAAAGAATCAGAATGCCGCCCATGGTCGGGGTGCCCTGTTTCACCAGGTGAGACTTTGGTCCATCGATCTGGATGTTCTGTCCAATCTGCATCTGTGTCAGTTTTTTGATGGCAAAAGGCCCAAGAAGAAAACAGATAAAAAAAGCGGTCAGCCCGCCATAGATGGTTCTGAATGTGATATACCGGAATAAATTCAGGAAAGTGAAATCAACATGGTAAGGGTATAAAAACTCAAAAAGCATCTGTCTTTACCTTATGAAACCTTTATTTTTAATTTGTTGCCGCCTTCTTCTCTTCTGTCAATTCCGGATCTTCTTTCCGGTGCATGGGCAGTATAACAAAACTTTCTTCTGTCATTCTTTCTGCGTCGTTCTTTTAAAGAGTCTGATTCATTTGGTCTTTGCCGTCCCTTTAAGTATTCCGAATCATACATTCCGACCCCCTCAGGAATTGGCTGTTAAATTTTTTTTTAGTTCCTGTATGACGGTTTCCATAACCATACCTCGAGATCCTTTAATTAAAACCCATGTTTTCTTATTCATATGGCCAAGGATTTTTTTTGCAATCTCAGCTTTTGTACCCTTAAAAATACAGTCCTTTGGAAACCCTTTTTCAATGGCTCCATCCACTACATATTGAACCTTTGTGCCGAAAACGAACAGGTTCTTGATTCCAAGGTCGGCAATGATTCGGCCGACTTGACGGTGAAGGCCATCAGACGCTTCGCCTAACTCCAGCATATCCCCGAGAACAGCAATACTGTTGTCCGAACCGCTAACCCTCTCAAGTGTATGCAGGGCCTTTTCAATAGAAGAAGGATTGGCATTGTAGGTATCATCGATAAGGGTAATGGTATCGCAAAGCCTGTAAATGTTCATCCTGCCTGAAACCGGATGAAAGGCCTTTATCCCTTTTTGAATGGTTTTTGTATCGATCCCGGCCTTTACGGCTGCCAGGATGGCACCAAGGCAATTGTCCACCATGAAGGGGGCAGGAGAATGGATGGTAAACGTATTTTCCTCTTTGCCCATTTTTATGGAAAATTCCGTCCGGGTTTCAAAAGGCTTAATGTTCTTGGAGCGGATATCCGCATCATCTGTTGACCCGAAAAAGAAAAGGGATTCGATGGACTTGTTTTGCTTTGCTTTTTCTTCAAGAATCCCCCGTCTTGGATCATCCCCATAAAGGATAGCCACGCCGTGCTCCCGCATGCCGTGGAATATTTCAGCCTTGGCCAGTGCCACATTTTCCACACTGCCAAGACCTTCCAGGTGAACAGCAGCCGTATTGATGATCATGGCCATATCTGGAAGAGCTATCCGGCTGAGTCTTGAAATCTCTCCAGAGTGGTTCATTCCCATTTCCACGATGGCCCATTCATGGGATGCAGAAAGATTTAACAGGGTCAGCGGCAGGCCGATTTCATTGTTTAAATTTCCAGTGGTCGCATGGGTGTGGAATCTTGTTTTAAAAATTTCTTCTGTCATTTTCCGGGTGGTGGTTTTCCCGCTGGACCCTGTAATGGCGAGAAGTTTGACATTTGAACGAAGTCTTTGACAGCGGGCAAGATCTCCAAGAGCTGTGAGTGTATTCTTTGTTTCAAAGACGATGAAGCCCTTCTGAGTCAGTTCTTTATTCAGGGCAGGAGAGAGTTCTGAAAAAAAGGGCGTTTGAACGATGAAGCCGTTGATGCCTTTTTCCATAAGATTCTGAACAAAGGCATGACCGTCAAAACGATCTCCCTTAAGGGCAAGGAACAGTTCAGTGTCTTTGATGGTTCTTGAATCTGTGGAGATTCCTGAGAAACAGAAACCCTTTTCAAGATTTGAAAAAACAGGGTCTGCATTTAACGCTTTGCTAAGATCTTCTACAGTCCAGGGGATGGGTTTGAATCGGTCACAAAATTTATCAGCGGATTTCTGAAGTTCTTCCCTGTCATCAAAATGAAGTGTGCCGCTATTGGTGATCTGATAGGTTTCATGTCCTTTGCCAGCAGCCACAATGATATCCCCGGGTTTGGAAATAAATACAGCTTTTTCAAGGGCTTTTCTCCGGTCTGCTTCAACCAGAAACCCTTTTTTAAAGGGGTTTACCAGGGGGTCTTCGTCAGAGAGCCCTTCAAAACCGGTAATGCCGTCAAGGACATCTGTAATAATTGCGGTCAGGTTCTCAGTTCTCGGGTTATCCGAGGTAATGATGGCAATATCACTGTGTTCACAGGCAATCTTGCCCATTAACGGTCGTTTTGAACGGTCCCGGTCACCGCCGCAGCCGAATACGGTGATGAGTCTTTTGGGGGCTCTTGCTTTCAGGGTGGTCAATATGGATTCAAGGGCATCCGGTGTATGGGCATAGTCGGCAAACATGAACCGGTCAATGGGGTGGTCAATTTTTTCAAGTCTTCCTGGAACGGAACGGCAGTCTTCAATGCCTTTTTTGATGGCTTCAGGGCTGATGCCGAGGGCATGGGCCGCACCGGCGGCGCATAGGATATTTTCAAGGTTGAAGCGACCCGTCAAGGAAGATGCAAAATGAATTGATCTGTTTTCCAGGCAGAGGGTTCCGGATAAACCTTGGACATCGTCGATGATATCCTTTGAATAAATATCCGCTGTTTTTGCTGTGCTGATGGAAACCTTTTTGCATTTCAGGGTGTTGAACAAGAGAGCGCCTTTTTCATCATCAATATTCAAAATGGCCGGCGCGTCGTTTTTTCCTTTCGTTCTCAGAAAGTCAGTGAAAAATCTTTTTTTGCATTCAAAATAGTCTTCCAGATCTTTATGGTAATCCAGATGATCCTGGGTCAGGTTCGTGAATATACCTGCATCAAATCTGCAGAAATCTATACGGTTCAGATCAATCCCGTGAGAGGATACTTCCATGATGACATGAGTGACACCGGTTTCTTTCATTTCAAAAAGGATTTTCTGGAGATCAATGGAATCCGGTGTGGTTACGGGATTGTCGAAAACATTTCCATTATAGCGGATATTCACTGTCCCAATGACTCCGGTATTGAACCCGGCGGACTTAAAAATACTTTCAAGAAGCCATGTGGTGGTTGTTTTTCCATTGGTTCCGGTCACCCCGGCAAGGATAAGTTTTTCAGAGGGGTTCCCGTAAAAACCGGCTGCAATGGCGGCCATTACCAATCTTGAATGGTCAACCAGAATGACGCGATCACGGTTTTTCGGGTTATATTCAGCGATGACTGCTGCTGCTCCGTTCTCAATGGCTTGATCCATATAATCATGCCCATCCGCTTTAAATCCTCTCACAGCAACAAAGAGGCTGCCGGGTCGGACATCCCTTGAACTGGAAGCAATGGACAGGATATCCGGATCATAGGCTTTGCCGTCCTTTAATAAGACAGGGCCTACGATTGAACAGGCCTTAAGGAGAAGGGACAGTTTCAATTTTTCCCTCCTTCCGATAACAGGGCAACCATATTTTTATTTTTTTCCGGCGGAATGTTCAGATAATTAAAAGATTCAGCCATGATCGTTTTAAATGCCGGGGCTGCAACATCACCACCATAATACTGTTTTTGAGGCTCATCCACGATGACAAGAATTGCCAGTTCCGGATTTTCCATAGGAGCAAACCCGGCAAATACAGAAGTGTATTTATTTTTTGCGTATCCTTTACCACCCTCGGATACCTTTTGTGCCGTACCTGTTTTTCCGCATATTTCATACCCGTCGATGGCCGCTTTGGTGCCGGTGCCTTCCTCGTTGACCGCAAGATTCATCATGGCTTTAAGCTCACGGGATGTCCCAGTAGAGATAACCCTGCGGATAATCTCCGGATGATATTCTTTTATGTCCTCTCCCTCGCGGGAAATAATCTTTTTCACCAGCATGGGTTTCATAAGGTTTCCACCGTTGGCAATGGCGCTGATGCCGGTGACCAACTGGAGTGCTGAAGTAGATATCCCCTGACCAAAAGAGATGGCACCGGAGTCTATTTTTGACCATTTTTTGTAAGGAATCAGGTTGCCCGGGCTTTCCCCGGTAATGCCGATGTCGGTCCGGCTGCCGAATCCGAACCCGGAAAGACAATTATATAAGGCTTTATCACCGATGGCTTCAGTGATTTTAGCAGCACCGATATTGCTGGAACGCTGGATAATCTGGCTGATGGTGAGCCACTCATAGGAATGGGTGTCGTGAATCGTAAAGCTTCCGATACGATAGGTGCCTTTTTCACAGAAAATAATAGTTTTGGGCGTAACTCCTTTTTCAAGGGCTGCTGCTGCTGTAAAGACCTTCATGGCCGAGCCCGGCTCAAATGCATCGGTTACAGCACGATTCCTGTAGGCGTCCCTGTCATAGCCTTTATAATTATTGGGGTTGAATTCAGGGTAGTGGGCAATGGCCAGAAGCTCCCCTGTTCCGGGCTTCATCACCAGCGCCATTCCGGATCTGGCCTGGTGGTTGGTGACAGCCTGCTGAAGGGCCTTTTCACTTAAAAATTGAATCTTTTTATCAATGGTCAGAACAATAGAATCTCCTTTCAGTTCGGAGTTCCGTTTTTTTTCATAATCCAGTATCCTTCCGTTTCCATCCCGGGTGAGACTTATTTTCCGGGTTCGGCCTTCCAAAACCGAATTATATCTGCATTCAAGTCCTTCAAGACCGGTATCATCCGCTCCTGTAAATCCAATCACCTGAGCGGCAAGGCTCCGGTTGGGATAATACCGTGTGGAATCATTTTCAAAATAGATCCCGGCAATGTTCAATGCCTTTATTTTTTCTGCCTGATCCGGTGTTACCCCTCTTTCCACCCACGCGAACATCCGCTTGGAAGAAAGGATTTCCTTAAGTTTCTTTTGATTGATATCCAGCAGATCAGCAATTTTTTTGGCTGCGTCTGCAGGGTTATTGATTTTTGCCGGGCAGGCGGTTATGGTTACGGCGTCAATACTTGCGCCGAGTTTATTCATATTCTGATCAAGGATGTGCCCTCTTTCTCCTTTTATGATGATATTCCTTGAATAATCATTTTCAGCCTTTTCTGATAATTCTTTTCCCTGGAAAATCTGAATATCAAAGGACTTGGCACAAAGCAGCAGAATGGCCGTAACCATAAGGATTTGGGTGACCACGAGTCTTCTTCTGATACGGTTGCTAAAATCCCCAGCCATCACCCGTTCTCTCCTGAAAGATAAATGATCTGCTTCATGGTTACCGTTGAAAGATTCAGCCGGTTTTTGGCAATCTGGGTTATCCTTGCATCGGACTTCAGCCATTCTTTCTCTGCCAGTAAGGCCTTGTGATAGGATCGTTTTCCCAAAAGGAGCTCTTCTTCCTTTGAAATCCGCAAAAGTGCCTGAGTGGATTCAGTCCTGATCCAGGTGTAAGCCATCAGTTCAGAAAAAATAATAAAAATAATCAGGAACCAGATCGTGCCTTTGGTTTTTTTGGGCATCGGCATTCTCATTATTTTGCTGTTTTTAGCCACCATATCTTAAACTTTCTGGGCCACCCTTAATTTTGCACTTCTGGCCATGGGGTTAAATTCAGTTTCTTCTTTTGACGGAATCAATGCCTTCCTGAACACGGATTTCATCTGGGGGGAAAAACCACACAGGCATTCGGGAAGCGTTTTAGGGCAGGTACATCCATTCTCAAATCTGCGCAAAGCCTGTTTTACAATCCGGTCTTCAAGGGAATGAAAAGAGATGACACAAAGCCTTCCATTCTCTAGAAGAAGAGAAGGCACTTGTGCCATGAAGCTTTCCAATTTTTCAAGTTCGTTGTTGACGGCAATTCTGAGGGCCTGGAAAACTCTTGTGGAAGGATGTATCCGCTGTTTTGCCGCACTTTTTTTGGGCACCGCTGCGGTGATGATCTGTGAAAGTGCTTCACTTGTCCGGATGGGGGCTTGTATTCTTGCTTCCACTATTTTTTTGGCAATCCGTCGGGAGAACTTTTCTTCCCCATATTTAAAAAAAATATCCATCAGTTCACTCTCCGGGAATGAATTGACAATTTCAAAGGCTGTCAGAGTGTTTCGAATATCCATTCGCATATCCAATGGTTCATTCTTACTAAAACTAAAGCCGCGTCTACTGTTTTTAAGTTGGTTCAGTGAAAAGCCTAAATCAAGGACTATTGCATTTACACCCTTTATCCCGATAGCGCTCAGAATCCGGGGAAGATCTGAAAAATTGCTGTGGAACAAGCGTACATGTTCTTTAAACGGGTGTAAAATTTCTGTAGCATGGTGAATTGCATCTGCATCCTGATCAATCCCGATCAGCATTCCATCCGGGAGTATGGCCCTGATGGTTGAGAGCGCATGCCCTGCCCCACCCAGAGTGCAATCCACGCAAACATATCCGGGTTTAAGGTTCTGGTGCTCCTGCACCTCTTGAGGCATTACAGACGTATGCTCAAATCCCATTGCTACAACCCTAGGGAAGCGATTTCCTCTCTGACTTCCTCTTTTTTAAGTTTTTGCTCCGTTCGTTTGTTGACCTCATCCCATTTGGCCCGGTCCCAGATTTCAAAATGGTCCAGGTTGCCCACAAGAACGATTTCTTTTTCAAGACCTGCATATTCTCTTAAACTTTTAGGAATCAGGATACGGTCCTGGTTATCCAGTATACACTCGCAGGAATTACCCAGGAAAAACCGTCTAAACTCCGCCATGGCAGCGCTCTTGGCCGCCAGTATCCGGCTTTCCACTTGGCCCCACTCACTAAAAGTATAAGCGTACAGACAATCATCCTTGTTTGAGATCATGACTCCGGTGCCTTTTCCATCATCCTTCAGGTCCACCCTGAACCTTGCAGGGATGATCACCCGGCCCTTGGTATCAATTGTATGAAAGGAGCTTGATCGAAACACTTATTTAAGCCTTGGTTAAAATATTTAACTCTCCACTTACCACCACCTTGAACCACACTTTTACGAAAAATATCCACCAAGTCAAGAAAAATATTCAAAATAATTCAAAATATTTTTAATACGCCTATTAAAAGCAATTATAACATGAAATAAATAAGGGGTGCAAAGTGGAGGAAAATAAAAAAAATAATCCTCCTGGTAGAAGATGACGGTCAAGGGGGCCCGGTTTATCCTTTATCTGCCGGTAACCAACTGAATCCGGCTTACAGTTTTTTCCTTACTCTTTTGGTGTGATGTCCGATCTCGGATCTTCCTGTTTCATGACCTCTTGACAATGCCCTGAAAACAGCCGTATATCTTCTCGGCGTAGAGAGTTTAAATCCGAATGAAAAACAGGAAAAGATAAAGGATATCCTATGAATTTTACAAAATTTCCAAGACGAAGATATATCGAAGCCCCCACCCCCATCGAGGCTATGCCCTCCTTAAGCAGAGCTCTGGGCAAAGATATCAACCTTTATATCAAACGGGACGACCTTCTTTCCGGAGCTGCAGGCGGGAACAAGACCCGGAAGCTTGAATTCTGCCTGGGCGATGCCCTTGAAAAAGGTGCGGATACGATTATTACCTGCGGTGCAGTGCAGTCCAATCACTGCCGCCTGACCCTTTCCTGGTCGGTCAAAGAGAACCTTGATTGCCATCTTATTCTTGAAGAACGCGTCAAAGGGTCCTATAAAAAAGATGGCTCCGGAAATAATTTTCTGTTCGAGCTTTTAGGCGTCAAAAGCATTGACGTGGTTGAAGGCGGCACAGACATGAAGGCCGTTATGGAAAAAAAGGCAACGGCGCTGAAAGCCATGGGCAGAAAACCCTATATCATTCCAGGCGGGGCCTCCAATGCCATCGGGGCCATGGGGTATGCCGCCTGTGCTGAAGAAACCATGGGACAGCTCAATGATCTGCATCTGAATGTGGATTGCATCATTGTCCCCTCGGGATCAGCCGGAACCCACGCCGGAATGGCGGTGGGGATGAAAGGGGTCAATGCAGGGATTCCGGTTCGGGGTGTCAATGTTTCAAGACCCAAAAATATCCAGGAGAAAATCGTTTATCAACTGGCCCTGGAAACGGCTGAAAAACTGGGTTTGAAATGGGGCGTGGCCCCCGAGGATATTGTTTGTTTTGACGATTATGTGGGACCGGGATATTCTCTTCCCACAGACTCCATGGTTGAGGCGGTCACCCTTTTTGCAAGGACCGAAGCTATTCTTCTGGACCCCGTATATTCTGGTAAAGCTGCAGCCGGGCTCATTGATTTTGTCCGCAAAGATCATTTCAAAAAAGGGTCCACTGTCCTTTTTCTTCATACCGGCGGATCACCGGCGCTGTATGCTTATATGGATGCGTTCAGATAAAAGGAGCTGCATGGAAAAAACAGCCGGTATCATCGGCGGGATGGGGCCCGAGGCCACAGTGGATCTCATGCAGCGCATTATCCGGCTGACCCCGGCCCTGGATGACGGGGATCACATCCACTGCCTCGTGGACAATAATCCCAAGATTCCTTCACGGATCAAGGCCATCATTGAGGGGCGGGGAGAAGATCCCGGCCCCGTCATCGCAGAAATGGCCAGACGGCTCGAGGCATGGGGAGCGGATTTTCTGGCCATTGCCTGTAATACAGCCCATTTTTATTATGAAACCGTCTGTGCTGCGGTCAGCATCCCCGTCATCCATATGGTGGATGCAGTTCTGGAACATCTGATGGAACATCAGCCGAATTGTTCTGAAATCGGGATTCTCGCTTCACCGGCCATTCGGATCACAGGGGTGTATGAAAAAATCTTTGGTCCTGCCGGAATCAAAATCCTTTATCCTGACCCGGATGAGCAGGATCAATTGTTCCGGGTGATCCGGAGTGTCAAAGCAGGGGATCACGGACCCAGACTTCAACAGCAGTATGACAGGGTGTGTGATCATCTGAGGGGAAAAGGGATTGCCCTGGTTGTTGTGGCCTGCACTGAGTTGAGCGCACTGAATAGAGGCGTTTCTCTTACCACCCTGGATGCGGCTGAGATTCTGGCGCAGCGGATTGTGGATGTGGCCAAAGGGGTTAAACCGATTTGATTCGGGCTGCCAGGGTCTCATACTGCTTTTGGCTGACGGATTTTTGCTCATGGATCAGCCGGTTCCATATTTCGGCCTCATTGGCTCCAGCCTGTAGCATGAGTTTTTTCATATCATAACGACTTTTCAAGCCTGATTTTCCCTTTGGAAGGCTTATCCGCCGCTGAATTCCGGCTTGTCTTTTGAATATATCTCTGCCTTCATGGGCATACCACAAAAGCGTATGGGCCGTGGACAGGGAACCGGCCCAGGGGTAATCGTGGAGCCACCACCGGCTTGACAGAGCATCAATGGCATCATCAATCCGGTCCTGATCTTCCGGCGACCGGGTGGAGCCGGAACTCTCATAAAAAAGGGCCGTCCCCAGTTCATCACCAATAAGTTGCCATATCTTCCGGATCTGATACTGTTCCGGATGAAGGGCCACATGGGAGCCGTGCCAGAGGCCGAACCGGCCACAGATAAAAAGGGCAATGTCTTTTTTCAGATCCCGGATGAACTGAAGGGTGGTTTCTGCTTCAACCCTGGTTTCCGTGGGAAAGGCATTAAAGCACATGGCTTCCACGGAAATTCCTGCTTTAGCAAGGTTTTTCACCACCGTCCGCAGGGTATCCACGGTGATACCTTTATGAATCAGCTTCAAGACTCTTGGCGATGCGGATTCAATGCCAAGGGCAATGGACAGGGCCCCGCCGTCTTTCATATCTTGGCAACAGTCTTCCGTCAATTCCTTTTCCGGCCTCATGTCCGATGACCAGTGAATCCCGAGGTTTTCTTCCCTCAAGGCCAGGGAAAGCTTTCTTGCCGTGGCCGGCAGAAAAGCATCCTGGGAAAAATAAAAATTCCGGCACTGATGGCGGGAAGCCATATCCCTTAGGTGAGAAACCATATTCGGTATTTTCCTCTCACGGTATCGAGCCGTTCCTGAACCACAGAGACCGTAATGGCAGAAAGCGCATTTTCCCCAGTAGCATCCCCGGCTCGGGTCATAGGGAAGAACCAGTTCCGGTGAGAAATATAAATGCAGGGGAAGGCCGTCAAAATCCGGAGGCGGGAGCCGGTCCAGCCGGGTGTCGGTCTTTCCAATGATGATCCGATCCGGTGTTTCTCCCGAGGCCAGGGTGTTGGTAAGCTCCAGTAGCGCCTCTTCGCCTTCATACAGCACGGCGGAATCAAATGGCCCCAGAATCCGGGTCTGGTTTTCCGGGGTTTGCCGGACAAGGATCTGGGTCATGGCAGGCCCCCCGACTGTGATATGAACCTGGGGAAACCTTGCCTTGAGGTAATAGGCAAGGGAGAATCCAGGCTGAACCTGCCCTGGGAAGGCCATGGAAATGCCGATCAGCATGGGGGTTTCAAGGGTAAGACGGTCACCAATGCTTTCAAAGCAGGCATGAAACGGATTTTTTTCAGGAGCAGCATCCGCCTTGATCTGTTTCGGGGTCAGGAGTGAAAACGGCGTCCGAAAACTTGTAAAATCAAGGGACAGAGGGTGGTAAGCCGCACCGATCATGTTAAGGCCAGCCTGTACCGTCTGAACCGCCCGCTCATAGTCAGTGCTGTTGAAAAACCGTTTCCCGGTCCGGTCCCGGAGAACGGCAACGGCATCATTCATGGCGCTGGGAACCCATGAGAGATCCTTTGCAACCTCCCAAAGCCGGGTATAGTGCATCTGATCTGCGTGATTTAGAGAAGGTTTTTTATCAAGCTTTTTCAGGGAGATCCGGATCTTTTTAGCCGTCTCTTCCATGATTTGCCCCTGCAAAAGCCTGTCATAGGCTTCCACATTGGCATCAATGGGCAGAACCGTTTTCCCGTGGGCCCTCAGCCAAGCGGCAAGGGTCGGGATGGAAAGATAAGGCGCTGTCGGATCACAGGTGGGCGGATAGATCAAGGCGATGGTCATGTAAGGTCATTATCCTTAATTATAATCAAATAATCATGGCTCGGTTCTGTAGCAAAATTATAGCCAAAGCACCGGGATATTGTCAAGAAGGGTCTGGAACCCTGAAGGGTCTTCAATATGTGATTTGGCAAACAATCTCTGAAATTTAAAATTTTTCTTTTAACCAAATTTTACCAATTGATGTAAAAACTTTATAAGGGAGCTTGTCGTTTCCATTCCGATTACTCTCCAATTATGTTGAATAAAAGACTGGATTTTCAATTACAACACCTTGTGTTCGGGTCAAATCATGTAATACTTTTTTTGGTTGATGGTATCATAGACAATCAGATGTTTTTCGAAATTTAAGATAGATAATCCTTGACAGGCAGAGCCTGTCAATCAGTAGATCAGAAATAATCACCAGGCTATCGTCCGGTAATTTAGGTAGGCCATCCGGGGCGGACCCGCAGGCTGGGTGTTGTGGGGGCTGGGAGATTAAAACCCCCGACTACTGAATAGATGCTTCGATATACATCGGGTATGTTGTTATTTAAAATTGTCTAAATCTTTTTTCCTATATAGAATACATACCCGTAATATTCCTTGTATTTATTATATAATTCAGCTTCATGCCGTTGGTTTTTTACAAGCTCTTCGGCTGTTTTATCCCCTGCATATTTCTTCAGGAATTTATCCTGCGCATAAACCTGTGGGGCATAAAAATGTTCAGTCCAGCAGTTTTCCGGCAAGACAAAAGTCGAAATCGGTATGTACCCGGCTTTTTGCATTTGGCCAACTTTATTTGAGATGATGTCAATTCCCGGATATTCATCTTTCCAAAATCGATCAATCTCGTCAGGCCGGTTTTCAGTGAACCAGGATGCCTCCGAAACGGCAATAAAACCCCCGGTTTTCAAGAACTCACGCCATTCATTGATGCCCCGCTCAAACCCGATATTATAGATGGCACCTTCTGACCAGATCAGATCCAGCTCTTCTTTTTGAAAAGCAAGATGATCCATTGAGCCGACAACGCCTTCCACTCTGTCCTGGAGATTCCTCTTGCGGCAATTGTCCTTGAAGATATCAATAAAATCGGCAAACAAATCAATGCCGATAATAGACCCTGACGTAAGATTGGCCAGCACCATTGTCTGACCGCCGGTTCCACAGCCTATATCTGCAATTCTTGATTCATTGTTCAGGGTGTCAATGAAGCTCAACGCTTTTGCAGTTATTTCAGGACTCCCGGGACCCTGTCGTTCAATGCTCGAATAATATTCACAGATGAGTTTAAAATCAAACTCATGAATTGAATTGTCTTTTTTGCTCATTATTTTTCCTCTATCTCCGCTGTTATTTTCTTGTTTTGCTTTGCGTATACAAATGGTCCATCTAATAATCAGTTCACCAGTGCTGTTGGAGTCGACCAGTAATAGACATAAAATTCATTTATTATCACATCAATATCTTTATATGAAAGAAGAAAGAACCGGGTTAAGCTTTCGAATTCTTACATGGATTGTTGTGCCCGGCAGGGCATGGCCGGTTAGATAGAGACTCATAAAGGAAATATTGATTAATTCCTCTTTTTGATCAGAGTTTTCCTTTCATTTTTAAACCATCACGTATGTTCATGCCCATCAAAAATAAATTACTTGCGCCTGCAACCAACTCTAATCCTTGCACAATATAGAACTTCATTCCAAAAGATCCTGAAGCAGCCAATTGATTTAGGAATATCGCAGCAGGGATTAAGATTAAAATGCCGTTAGCACCTATAAAGGGCATACGTTTTTTTTTATTAGCAACAAGGAGGCCCTTCCTATCTTTTGAGAGGATCACGCCTGTAAATCCTGTTATGGCGATGGCAGGAACAAGAATTAATAAACCGGGTAATACTATAAGGTGTTTTACCGTAGCAATAAATTCTGTAGAGCCAAACAGTTCAGAGAGTATTGATGACGTAAAAAAACTGCCGATGCATAAAGTCGATAAAATGGCACCGATAAGATGGATTTTACTTTTCATTTTTAATATTCCTCCATGGTTTGTAAACAGAAACGATGACTGCGATTATTAATAATGCCGTATTCACAATAGATGCCCACAATCCTATGCTCGACCCTGACTGGTAGTATGAGTCTTCTAAAGCGGAAATCCTTTTAATATCTGCAATCTCAAGCATAGTTATGACCATTGGCCCTAAATAAAATGTCCCTGCGAGGATTATCAACACTGTTATTACCCATTTATAAATTAGCCAACCATGTTTAAAAAACCCCCAATTAGCAAAAATAGAAAATATTAGGCCAGTAATTAAAGTGGATATAGCGGCTGGAGAGAGAATCTTTATATCAATAAAATGATAGACGAGATTATACATATATAACTCGTCACCTGACTTTATATTCACTGAAATAAATGGCATCAAGGCCAAAGTAATAACTCCCGTTAACCAAATGCTTGCTGAGATTAAATGGAGGGTTTTAAATAGGTTTTGTTGAAAACGAGTAAGTTTTTTCATTTAGCAATCAAAGTAAATACAATTTTTCACTCAAGAATCTCATGGTATGAATGACGTTTTTTAATTGATTCTCACTAAATTCTTTTGAGACAGAGTTAGACCAATCCACCTGGATTTTTTCAAGTTGAGCCAATACTTTTCGGCCTTCTTCAGTCGGTACAATGAGCCTCGCACGTTTGTGATCCGGATTTTCTTTGAATTGTACAAGTCCTTTGTCTATTAGTATGTTAGTTGATCTTCTAACTCCTTGCCTGCTTAATCCCATATTTCTTGCAATTTGTGCCATAGGGATTGGGGTTTCTCGAATTGCACCTAAGACCTGCCAAAGCGAACTCGTGAGGCCCAACTCTTTTGTCAATCCATCGCCAACCGATATGAGAAGACCGTTGAATCTAAAAGTTTCAAGAATAAGCTCTATAAATATTTTTGCAGGTTGTGTTTGTTTGTTAATGTCCATGACAACAAGCTAACAATATGACAATTAGTTGTCAATAAAATTTTAACAGCCTTTTTTAGTATTTTATAAGACAAAAAACCATATTCCTATGTTCTATCGTGATCACCTGATCGCTCCCTACCAGGATCAGAAATGGGGGTGCTATGGGGTTGGGTACTCGGGGATAGCATAGCAGTATTAATACTATAGCATTCCCAGTACCATAATCAATACTCTTCTATCCAGTACTCAGGAGAATCTTTCAAATAGACTGATAGACAAGGCGCTTATGATTTCAGGCGAGCTACTTTTTGAACTGGTTAGTTTTCCTGAACAAGGAAGTCAGAAAGGGATTGGGTTTAAGCGGTGCTGAAAATAGCGAATTGATGAATCGGAGACTAAAAGCCCTACTGAATAATTAAAAAATCAGCAAGGCTTCTAAATTCATTAAAACCTTTTTTGATTATCCAGAGCATAGATCTGCCTTTTCTGCCAAAGCCTATCACAGACAAAATATGGAGGCTATCAATCAATCCGAGACCCTTCTTATCAATCCAGTGGCATCCCACAAAAATTTTAAAAGGGAATGCTGGCTAAAGAAGGCTTTTCAAAATGGTCTTGATCTCCAATTATGCTTCAATGGAAACATGATTCATTTGATTTTACCCTTTCCCATATATTTGAATTTCCCCACCAGTGCAAAAAAACAACCCATACCATATGTGGTGTTCGGAAAAGTTTATAAAAAAAACGAGACTTACAGGGAAAGCCTGGGGTGGTCATCATCCTAATATTGCATATCTAAAACTGTCTGCTCATCCTCCACAAGAAGAATGTTTTTTCCAATGGGATATAACGGATGAAGAAAAAAAACAAAAAAATGATGTTGACAGATATTTTTGAATTTTGTATTTTGTATTCAAAATACAAAATAAGGACAATTGTCTCATGAAAAATTTGGACATTGACTACGAGAATCTGGATCAAAAAGTTTATCAGGAACTAAAGCAACTCATTGAGAACAGGCAGCTTCTGCCAGGGCAGAAAATTCCCCAGGAAGAAATAGCTAAAGGGCTTGGCATAAGCCGCACACCGCTCATCAGCGCCCTGAAGTTTCTGGAGCATGAAAAACTCGTTGAGGTAAAGCCGCGAAGAGGCTTTTTCGTTCGTCTTTTCAGCATTGAGGAGATGATTGCAATATTTGAAATCCGCGAGGTCCTGGAAGGTTTGTCAGCCCGCAAGGCAGCAGAATCCATCACCGAAGAAAACGCCCAGGAGCTGCGGTCCATTTTTAAGAATTTTGCTGGATTAAAAAATATTATGGACCTCACGGCATATTCCAGGGCGGATAAACATTTTCATTCCTTTATTGCCGAAATCGGATCAGGGGAGTTTCTTTCCGCCATTCTGCTGACATTGAACATCATCACGCTGGCTTACCAGAACATTAGTAGCGAGGGGCTTATACTGGAGCCCAACGAGACGATCAAGGACCACCTGATGATCGTGGACGCCATCTGCCGTCACAACCCTGAAACAGCGGAGCAACTCATGAGGGAGCATCTGCGCAAGGCCATCACGCAATTAAAAGACAAACAGGCCCCGCAAGAGCAGAGTTCAGAAAAAATAAACAGCGCCCCGGATACAAGTTCGGGGAATTTATAAAAAGAATGCAGTTGCTAAAACCCTTAAACATTATGGGAGGAAACATGAAAAACAAATCCTTTTTTTCCACAATCTGCGTGGCACTGATGCTCGCTATATTCAGTATTGCACAGGCCGCCGATCCTGTTGTGCTTAAATTCAGCCATACAGACCAGCAAGCGGGTCTACGTCAGGCTGCGGCAATAAAATTTGCCGAAAAAGTTTCGGAATACACTGCCGGACGCTACAAAGTACAGGTCTACTGCTGCGGACAGCTCGGCAATGATCCGAAAAATATCGAGCAACTCGCTCTGGGAGGCATCGATTTTACTGTTTCCAGCACCGGGTCCTATGCGCCGCATGTGGACTCCCTGAATCTAACCATGCTTCCCTATCTGGTTGAAACCTATGAACAGGGCTGGAAATTATATGATGAATCAAAATGGCTGCAGGCGCAGTTTGACAAAGCCCCTGCAAAAGGCTTTCGTTTTCTGGCTACCTGGGAAGCCGGTTTCCGCTGCATGACCACTAAAACTCCGCTGGCTGTCCCGGCAGATGCAGCCGGCAAAAAACTGCGCACCTTCCCCAATGAAATGATGAGATGGACACTTGAAGCCATTGGTTTCGGCATTCAGATAATGCCGCTGCCCGAAGTCTATCTGGCTATCCAGCAGGGCGTGGTCAGCGGTCAGGAAAATCCCGTAGACACCATCTACTCCAATAAATTCTATGAAGTCGCTCCCAATGTCACGCTGACAAAACATGTTTACAGCCCCATCCCCTTAACGATCTCAGAAAAAACGTGGCAGAAGCTCTCAGCCGAGGACCAAAAGGCAGTTACCAAGGCTGCCGCTGAAGTCGCAGCCTGGCACCGCAAAGAAATCGTTGCAGTGGAAGGCAAGCAACTGGATGAAATGGCCGCCAAAGGGGCTAAGATCAGCTCGCCCGATATGAGCGCGTTCCGAAAGGCTGTGGCATCTGTATATGATAAGGCAAAGGAAAAATATGGTGCGGCAGAGGTTGAGACCCTGATGAAGGAAGCTGAAGCTATCCGCACGGCTAATCCGGCAAAGTAATCTTAAATACGGCGGCCCCAGAGCCGCCGTTCCCAAGGAATACATCATGGACATGACAACCCAGTCCGAACCGTTACTGATACGTTGGATCTATCACCTTTTGAAACTTGTTCTGATCCTGGTCGGATCCATCATGGTGGTTCTCGTATTTTTAAATGTGGTCACCCATCTGTTCAATAAAGACATCGCATGGACCACAGAGTTATGTGAATTTCTTATGGTATGGGCATCCTTTCTGGGCGGAGCCGCTGCAGCTCGCTTCGGGTCGCACATGACCATTACCGAATTCCTGGACAAGCTCGGGTACAAGGGCCGTCTCAGGGCCGACGGAATCATTCAGGTTGTTTGTCTAATTGTGCTGGCGATGCTCATTTGGTACGGCGTAATCATTGTGAACGCCAACTGGGGAAACCAACTTACCGTGCTCGGATGGCCCATGGCTTACCAATATCTCGCACTGCCCGTGGGGTCCGGCCTGAGTTTTGTTTTTGTGGCTTATGACCTGCTTCGGATCATCAAAGGCGTTTCACGCAAAGAACGCTACGGAGAATAAATAATGCTCGCATTAAGTCTTTTCTTCATTTTTTGCTTCATTGCATGCCTGGGCGTGCCGCTCATGTACGCTTTGATTGCCACCACCCTTGGCATGATTCTGTTTGCTGGCATGAGCTATCCCATTGAAACAATCCTCCTCTCATTCATCTCCGGAGTGGAGCCGTTCATCCTGATTGCGGTCCCGCTGTTCATTTTTGCCGGTGAACTCTTGTCCAAGGGCGGTGTCGGCAAACGCATCGTGGATTTCACGCAGACATTGTTCGGGTTTCTTCCCGGAGGTCTTGGCGTTGTCACCTGCATATCCTGTCTGCTGTTTGGCGGCGTTTCCGGATCAGCCATCGCAGATACGGCGGCCATTGGTTCCATGGTCATCCCCATGATGAAGCGCAAGGGCTATGAACCTGCCTTTGCCGCTGCCTTGCTTGCTGTGGCAGGAACCCTGGCGCTGCTCATGCCTCTTTCCATCCCCTTTCTGGTTTATGCCTTCATTGCCGGAGTTTCCATGCGACAGCTGTCCATGTCCGGTATCGGGCCAGCTATCATCACGGCCGTGGCCCTGATGGCTGTGTGCATGTGGTACGGCCGAAAAACCGGTTGCGATCCCGGCGGCCGTGTATCGACTGCAAAGGAAATCTGGTCGGCCTTCAAGGGTGCATCCAGCGCCCTGATCATGCCGGTTATTATCGTGGGCGGAATCTGGTCCGGCCTTTTCACCCCCACGGAGGCCGCAGCCGTTGCTGTGGTATATGGGCTGGTCATCTCCATTTACGTCTATAAGGACATCACCTGGAAAGATGTTTCACCCCTTTTGCTGAAGGCGTTTCAAACCAGTGCCACGGTCATGCTGGTCATTGGGGCCACGGGATGTCTGTCCTGGCTCTTGACCGTGGAACAGGTAGCCGTGCAACTGACCGAATGGGTTCGTTTGTTTGCCCACGAACCGTGGGTATTTCTGCTGCTTGTCAATGGCGTGCTTTTTCTGCTCGGTATTTTTATCGAGCCGCTTCCAGCAATGCTTCTGTCGGCACCGCTGCTGCTTCCCATAGCAAAGAACTTCGGGGTGGACATGGTCCACTTCGGTGTTGTGGTCACGGCCAATCTGGCCATTGCCTTGTATACGCCGCCAGTGGGTGGGACGCTTTTCGTGGCAGCTAAACTGGCTGGTGCAGGGATCGGCCCCATCACCAAGCATCTCATGCCGCTCATGGGAGCCACGCTGTTTATGCTTATCATAATCACCTATGTGCCGCAGCTGACCCAGTTTATTCAATGGATACTGATCCGCTGAAATGCACAACGAAGACACCAAATGGAGAACTGCAAGATGTTAAAACTGGCTATTATTACAGGGTTTTTATCTCAAACAAAAGATCGCTTTCATCAGTACAACACGCCGCTGGCCCTGGAGGAAAAATTCAAGCTGATGACAGAGATAGAAGGGTATTCGGGCGTTGAAATCGTCTATCCCTATGAAGTCAATGATGTTCAAAAAACCAGTACAGCACTGGCAAAATACAATCTTGAAGTTGCAGCGGTGAATGTGAATGTCAAGGCTGAACCGGAATTTCGAAACGGGGGCCTGACATCACTGGATCCAGAAATCCGTGCCAAAGCAGTTCAATTCATAAAAAACGCCAAGGATTTTGCGGCTGGAATCGGTGCAGACAAAGTGACCTGCTGCCCCCTTGGGGATGGCTACGAGTTTTCCTTTCAATACGATTATGCCGCTGCTTGGAAACATCTGATCGAAACTTTTGGTGAGGCCGGCAGCTACCGGCAGGAAATACCGCTATATATCGAATACAAACCCAGTGAAACACGCGGGCGGTGTTTTTTGGATACGGCTGCCAAGACCCTCTGTCTGCTGAACGACATCAGAGTGCCGGGCATGGGAATCACTCTTGATTTCGGTCATTCCCTGTACGGCAATGAAAACCCGGCCGAGGTAGTGGCCCTGCTTGAAGCCAGTTCCTATAAATACTATGTCCATATCAATGATAACGATGGAAAATGGGATTGGGACTATTTCTGCGGAACCAAACATTTTCTCGAATATGTCGAGTTCCTCTACTACCTGAAAAAATATGGATATAGCGATTACTTCACCTCGGACACATCGCCGACGCGCTGGGACATCCGGGGAACGTTCGAGGCAAACAGCCGGCTGACCCTGAAAATCTGGCAGATGCTCGACCATATCGATAGGGGACGGCTGGAATCGCTCATGAACCGTGGGGATTATCTCGAAACCTGGAAATTCATCGAACAGCATATTTTTTCGATGAAATAACGAGGCGGCACATGATAAACAACGCTGTTCTTGATATGGGATATCTGGATACCCTGCCTTCGGAGTGGGAAGACGAGCTGCTTTCTGCCATACGGGAGAGAATCGGCAAATCAGACGCCAAAATTGTTATTCTCGATGATGATCCGACTGGGACTCAGACAGTATGTGGCCTGCCCGTTTTGACCCACTGGTCGGAACCTGCCCTTGCCGATGAGTTGACAGGCAAATATCCTGCCTTTTTCATCCTTACCAACAGCAGAAGTATGTCTGAGGCCCGGGCATGTCAACTCGCCCGTGAAATAGGGATCCGACTGAAGCGCGCTTCGGAACGGACACGCGTTCCCGTGAAGCTCATCAGTCGCAGCGATTCCACTCTGCGCGGCCATTTTCCGGCTGAGGTGGATGAAATGGCCAGGGTCATGGGAAAGGATAAACTCCCTTACCTGATCCTGCCTTTTTTTCTTGAAGGCGGCAGGGTCACCCTGAACGATATCCACTATGTCCGGGAAGAAAATCTGTTGATTCCAGCAGCCCAAACCCCCTTTGCCAAGGACGCGGCCTTTGGTTTTTGTCATTCAAACTTAAGGCAATGGGTTGAGGAAAAAACCCGAGGAAAAATCAATGCCGCCGAGGTAACATCCATAAGCCTGGATGACCTGAGAATAGGGGGTCCGTTCCGGGTGGCTGAAATCCTTGCCGGGGTAAAACCGGCAGGGGCCTGCATTGTTAATGCGGCCAGTTACCGTGATATGGAAGTGCTCGTCACAGCCCTTCTTAACGTGGAAAGCAGCGGAAAGGAATTTCTCTGCCGCTCTGCTGCATCTTTTGTCCGAACCCGGATCGGCATGGGCCACCGATGCGATCTGCTTGGACGAGCGGATTTGACCACCGACAGCAACCATGGCGGTCTTTTTGTCATCGGCTCCCATATTGAAAAAACGAGCCTTCAGATCAAGGCGCTCATAGCCCGTGCTCCCATTTTTGCCATTGAGGTCCACGTTAGCGAAATTCTGGATCCGGCCCGGAACAAGGCAGAGATCGCCCGCGTGGCTGCCCAGGCTTCAGCTGCAATTGCTGCAGGCAAGGATACCGCTATTTATACCAGCAGAGACCTGGTTGCTGGCACGGATGCCGTATCGAGCCTTTTGATTGGACAGACGGTTAGTTTGGGCCTTATAGAGATCGTCAGACAGATCAGTGTAAAACCGCGTTACCTGCTTGCCAAAGGCGGCATCACCTCAAGCGACATTGCTACCCAGGGGCTTGGGGTAAAACGGGCCATGGTCATGGGCCAGGCCCTCCCGGGTGTTCCCGTATGGAAGCTGGGGGAAGAGGCGCGATACCCTGGGATGGCCTACATTATCTTTCCTGGAAACGTAGGGGACAGCGATGCCTTGATACATATTCAGCAGAATCTGAGATAACTAAAATACAAGCGATGAATCAAGTGACTTTTTAAACAGATACAGGAGACAAACATGAAACACAATGTTAAAACAATTCAGAACATGCGGGATAATCAGGAAATCATCACCATGCTCACCGCCTATGACTACCCTACCGCCAAGAAGGTCAACGATGCCGGGATCGACATGATTCTTGTCGGAGATTCCTGTGCGATGGTGGTACACGGTCACCCAAACACTTTGACCGCCACCATGGACATGATGGTTCTGCATTGCGGATCAGTTGCCAGGGCATGCGACCGTACCATGGTCATCGCCGACATGCCTTTTGGCTCTTTCCAGTACGGAGTTGAGGAAACCATGCGCAACGCTGCCCGATTCGTCACCGAAGCAGCAGTGGATGGCGTAAAATTCGAAGCGACTCACAACCATATTGAAAAAACCAAAGCCGTTGTCGAGATGGGCATCGCCGTTGTGGGGCATGTCGGTCTCCATCCCCAGGCCATTGGTGCTTTGGGCGGACTGAAGGTTCAGGGCAAGGACGTCGCGACCGCCCGAAAAGTAGTTTCAGAGTCTCTGGCCCTCCAGGAGGCCGGCGTTTTTGCGATTATCTTCGAGGCTGTGCCGGCAAAACTCGCTGCATACGTTACCCAGAAACTGCGCGTGCCCACCATCAGCATAGGTGGTGGCCCGGGCTGCTCCGGCCAGCTGCTGGTCACTCCAGATGTGCTCGGGCTCTTTGACAGATTCACCCCGTCTTTTGCTAAAAAGTATCAGGATATGGGCACGCTGATGTTGAACACCTTCAAACAGTATGCAGAGGAAGTTCGCACGGGTGTCTTTCCTGGAGAGGAACACAGCTACAAGATGTCGGATGAAGTCCTTGAAACCATCGAGCAGGAATTCGGAAAGATATGAACGATAAACTTTTTCTTTTCTGTTACCAGTATTGCAGTGCAAGCTTATAGTTATTTTTAAATTTTTATCCGCCTCTTCATGCCATCGTTACTGACGATTGCTTTCTTGCTGATGAAAATTTCAAAATAGCCCCAGGCTTCATTTTGGAAAACCTGGAAGAGACTTTCCAGTATGAGGTTTTGAAAATTTGCTTTCGTAGTGCAACACTGGTTTCCATATCTATGAAAGACCGAGAGCTTTGAAAAGTTTTCAATGCTCTGGACTGGCTGGCCCGACTGGTGACTCATTTTCCTGGAAGATATGAGAAGGCAATCCATTACTACGGTCATTATTCAAACAAAATACAGGGGGATATCATTTTAGTCTCTATAATATATTTTGTTGAAAATATGCCTCTCCTGGACTCAATACGAAAGTTAATAAAACTTTTAAATGTTTTGGGTCGACTAAGTTCAATTCAAATCGCGAAAGATAGAATAAAATGTTCAAAAAAGAGGCTAAAAATCTGCTAATAAACAATCTTGGGAAATTTTAAAAAAAAACAAATTTCTAAGTTTGTTTGCCTGTCTTTACAAAGGTTTTGTAGAGGCGTTCATCAAAATTGGTCTGGTTGCAGGGAAAGCCTTTGCACTCACAGCAGAAACCCACCTGTTTTTATTGGTGGCAGCAGCGGTTTGCCGTTAACAGGGCCGGGGCTGATTTGGAATAACACCTTTAATTGGATGGACTTTACTGGTTTTTATTGACAAAAACAGGAATCCTGTCTAATGAATCCGTCAGGGTTTATAAGGACCTGCGGTTTAAAATTAGGATTGACCAAAAAAAAATGGATTCAAAAGAGCATTACACCCTGTTGACAAGAAATCAACAATCACACTATAATTCCCACCTTTATGAAAATATTTAATATTTTTATCTGCATTGCCGTTGCAGTCATATTTTTCAGTTTCTGGTACCTGTTGAACCGGCCGGAGATTGAACCCTCCTGGCCCAGCCGTATTCAGGGATTTTCCTTTTCTCCCATGCAGGAATGGAACAACCCTATGGAAAAAAATTTTCCAACTGAAGAAGAAATTGAAGGCGATCTAAAGCTTCTGGCAAACAAGACCAATGCCATTCGCACCTATTCCGTGGAAGCAGTGCAGGAAAAAATTCCCGCTCTGGCAAGGAAATACGGCCTGAACGTTACCCTGGGGGCCTGGCTCAGTAAAGACCTGGAAGCCAACGATGAGCAGATCCAAACCGTTATCCGGCTCGTCAGGGAAAATAATCGCAATGTCATCCGGGTCATTGTTGGAAACGAAGCCATCTACCGGAACGATTTAACGGTTAAAGAACTTATGGTATATATTGATCAGGTGCAGGCAGCGGTGTCTGTCCCGGTCAGCACGGCAGAACCCTGGCACATCTGGTTCCATAATCCGGAAATGGGCGGGCACGTGGATTTTATTGCCACCCATATGCTTCCCTACTGGGAAGGGATTGAAATGAACAAGGCGGTGGATTATGTCATCGAACATATGAACCTTTTAAAAACTACTTTTCCCGGCAAGCCGGTGATTATTGGAGAAGTGGGCTGGCCCAGCAACGGGCGCACACGAAATAAGGCAGAGGCTTCTATTGCCGATCAGGCCGCTTTTCTGCGTCGATTTATTAACAAGGCTGAAGAGCTGCATTATGTGTATTATGTCATGGAAGCCTTTGACCAGCCCTGGAAAAGAACCAACGAGGGATCGGTCGGAGCGTACTGGGGAGTCTATGATGTGGCAAGGCAGCCCAAATTCCCCTTTACCACACCCATTGTCGGAATTCCTCAATGGCGGGTGCTGGCCGGGATTTCCATTGTCATCGCCATTCTTACCTTTTCGCTTCTGCTGATCGACAGCATTTCACTCCGGCCTTCTGGCCGGGGGTTTCTGGCATCTATTGCCTTTTTGGCCGCCACCGGTGCGGTCTGGGTTGTGTATGATTATTCGCAGCAGTATCTGACGGTTTCCATCATTATTGTCGGGTGCCTGATGCTGTTGGGGATTATCGGCGTGGTCATTGTCCTTTTAACCGAAGCCCACGAATGGGCCGAGGCCATCTGGACAACCGCCATGAGACGTCCTTTGACTCCTGTTGCGGTTCCGGAAGAGATGATGCCCATGGTGTCAATCCACGTGCCGGCCTATAACGAACCGCCGGATATGCTGATCGAAACATTGAATGCTCTTTCGCAGCTCGAATATCCTTCCTATGAAGTCATTATCATGGACAATAACACAAAGGACCCTGCGGTCTGGCAGCCGGTTGAGGCCCACTGCAAAGCGCTGGGTCCCAAATTTCATTTTTTTCATGAAGACCCGCTGAAAGGTTTCAAAGCTGGCGCCTTGAATTATTGTCTCGCCAGAACCTCGGCCGAGGTAGAGGTAGTGGCGGTCATTGACAGCGATTACCAGGTGACATCCGACTGGCTCAAAGATCTGGTTCCTCAGTTTTTAAAGCCTTCTGTGGCGGTTGTCCAGGCCCCCCAGGACTATCGGGACGAAGGAGAAAGCCTGTTCAAGGCCATGTGTTATTCTGAATACCGCGGTTTCTTTTATATCGGCATGGTGACACGGAATGAGCGCAATGCCATCATCCAGCATGGGACCATGACCATGGTCAGGAAATCCGTTCTGGAAGAGGTTGGGGGATGGGCCGAATGGTGCATTACCGAAGATGCGGAACTGGGGCTGAAGATATTTGAAAAAGGCTATGAAGCCCTCTATACTTCAAAAAGCTATGGCCGCGGGGTCATGCCGGATATGTTCATTGATTTTAAAAAACAGCGCTACCGTTGGGCCTATGGTGCGGTTCAGATCATGCGGCACCATGCCGGTGCCCTTTTTGGAAAAAGCCGGAGCCGGCTCACTTATGGCCAGCGGTATCATTTTCTGGCAGGCTGGCTTCCCTGGATGGCGGACAGTATCAACCTGATTTTTGCCTTTGCCGCCCTGGCATGGTCCATCGGGATGATCTGCCTTCCCCGTAAATTTGACCCACCCATGGTGATCCTTTCAGCAGTTCCTTTGGCTTTCTTTGTGTTTAAACTCGCCAAAATGTTTTATCTCTATCGAAACCGGGTAAAGGCCACCCTGACCCAGACCCTGGCCTCTGCCCTGGCAGGGCTTTCTTTGTCTCATACCATTGCCAAGGCCATCCTGTTTGGTTTTGTGACCAAAAACCTGCCCTTTTTCAGGACACCGAAAATGGTAGAAGGCAAAGTGTTCTGGTATGCGCTTCAGTCCTCTCGCGAAGAAGGCTTGATGCTGACGGCTTTTCTCTTGTCCGTCTACGGCATTGTCAAAGTCCAGGGGCTCCAAACTGCGGATATATTGGTATGGAATATTGTTCTCCTGGTCCAGGCAATTCCTTATCTTGCTGCGGTCTTGATGTCCGTGATCAGTGTTTTTTCCCGTCTGTCTGCAAAAAAGCTCATTACCAGGATTACGGCTCTTCCTAAACCCATCCAAGAGATCGGATCAGCAACGGAAAAAATTTCAGAATCCTAAGAACAGCGGGAACAAACACAATGAAATAAATCCTTAAGGGAGTTACAGGATTATGGGAGTGTTCAATCTGGTGTCGGATTTTTCTCCCGCAGGAGATCAGCCGGCTGCCATCGACTATCTGACCGAAGGTGTTTTGAGCAACGTAAAGCACCAGGTTCTTCTCGGCGTGACAGGATCAGGCAAGACCTTTACCATGGCCCATGTCATCGCGCGAGTGGAAAAGCCAAGCTTGGTCATCGCACCCAACAAAACCCTGGCTGCCCAGTTGTACAATGAATTCAAGGCCCTTTTCCCGGATAATAGCGTGGAGTATTTTGTATCCTATTATGATTATTATCAGCCTGAAGCCTATATCCCTTCCAGTGACACCTATATCCAGAAGGATTCATCCATCAATGAGGTCATTGACAAGATGCGGCATTCAGCCACGCGCTCAGTCCTTGCCCGGAAGGATGTGATCGTGGTGGCCAGCGTATCCTGTATTTACGGCCTTGGCGCACCGGAAGATTACCTGGCGTTGCGGGTGATATTGAACAAGGACATGGAAATATCCCGGGAAAAGGTGTTGGAAAAATTCGTCAATATCCAGTACACCCGAAATGATATGGATTTTCACCGGGGAACCTTCCGGGTCCGGGGGGACCGGGTGGAGATTTTCCCGGCTTATGAAGAAGACAAGGCCGTGCGCATCGATTTTTTCGGGGATATGATTGAAGGGATTTCAGAAATCGACCCCATGAAGGGAACTGTGCTGAAAAATTTTGATGAGATCGTGATTTATCCCGCCTCCCATTATGTGACCCGTCAGCAGACCCGGAAACGGGCCGTGGAAGGGATTATTGCCGAACTCAAAATCCGGCTTGAATATCTCTACGCCAATAACAAACTCGTGGAAGCCCAGCGCCTGGATGAAAGAACCCGGTATGACTTGGAAATGCTCAATGAGATCGGATACTGCAATGGTATTGAAAATTATTCCCGTCATCTGACAGGCCGCAAGCCCGGAGAACCGCCGCCCACCCTCCTGGATTATATGGGTGAGGATTTCCTTTTGTTTTTTGATGAAAGCCATATTTCCGTCTCCCAGCTTGGGGCCATGTACAAAGGGGATCGCTCCAGAAAGGAAACCCTTGTGGAACATGGGTTCAGGCTGCCGTCAGCCCTTGACAACCGGCCCCTGCGATTTGAAGAATTCAGGCAAAAGGTTTTTCAGACCATCTATGTGTCGGCCACACCCGCGGATTATGAAATGGAACAGGCAGGGGGAAGGGTGGCGGAGCAGATCGTCCGGCCCACGGGCCTCATTGACCCCAGAGTTGAGATCAGGGATGCCAAAACCCAGGTCGATGACCTCTATGAAGAAATCATGAAACGGGTCGCAGCCCATGAACGGGTGCTGGTGACTACCCTGACAAAACGCATGGCCGAAGATCTGACCGATTATTATGCCGATCTCGGGATCAAAGTGAAATACCTGCATTCGGATATCGGCACTGTGGAGCGGATTGATATTATCCAGGATCTTAGAAAAGGCCTGTTTGATGTGCTCATCGGAATCAACCTGTTGCGGGAGGGCCTTGACATCCCGGAAGTCTCCCTGGTGGCCATCCTGGACGCGGATAAGGAAGGTTTCCTTCGGTCCTTTCGGTCCTTTATCCAGATTTTCGGCCGGGCGGCCCGGAATATTTTCGGAAAAGCCATCCTGTATGCGGAAAAAGAAACCGCTTCCATGAAAAAAGCCATATCAGAAACCGATAGACGGCGGACCATCCAGAGAGAATACAATGAAAAACACGGGATTGTTCCTGCCACCATCCGCAAAAACCTGAACCTGTTTGATTATTCAACCCACGATACCGGGCCTGTTGCCGAAGGGTCTGTGAATGAAGACATCAAAGCCTATGGCGGGGCGGTGCTGGATCTGGAGGATATTATCCGGGATCTTGAATATAAGATGAAGCTGGCCGCAGAAACCCTTGAGTTTGAAAAAGCGGCAGAATACCGGGACAAGATCAAAGAATTAAAGGATATCAAGAAGTTTAAATAGCCATGATCTCAGACCCCATACTGGAAAAATACCGGCAGATTCCCCATTCTCCAGGGGTTTACCTGATGAAGGATGCTGGCGGCAAAACCATTTATGTGGGGAAAGCCAAGGATCTGAAAAAAAGGCTGTCCTCCTATTTTATCAAAAAAGACCATCACGACCCTAAAACCCTTGTGCTTCTGGAGATGATCCGGGACTTTGAGGTCATTATCACCTCTTCCGGCCATGAGGCCTTTATCCTGGAATCCAACCTGATCAAGGAATATGCCCCGAAATACAATGTCATCCTGAAAGATGGGAAGAATTATCCCCTTCTCAGGGTTGATATGAATGAGGACTACCCGGCCATCATGCGGGTCAGGAAAATAAAAAATGACCATGCCCTTTATTTTGGCCCCTATTCTTCCAGCCTCAGCGTCAACCGGACCCTGAACCAGATCCAGAGGCTGTTTAAGCTCAGAAAATGCAAAAATACGCAGTTCAGGAACCGGTCCCGGCCCTGTCTGAATTATCAGATCAAGGCCTGTCTCGGGCTTTGCTGCAATAAGGTCTCATCCGAAGACTATAAAAAACAGGTTCAGGCTGCCATCCTTTTTTTAAAAGGACGGTCAAAAGAAGTAAAAGAAGAGCTTAAAACGCGAATGACGGCCTATGCTGCAACCCTGGAATATGAAAAAGCCGCCCAGGTCCGGGATACCCTCGCTGCCATTGAAAACATCATGGAAAGGCAGGTGGTGGTCAGCCCGGATATGAAAGACCGGGATATCATCGCCTTTGCTTGGAACAGGGGCGTCATGGTGATCACGGTCATGGTGGTCCGGTCCGGGTATCTCATTGACACGGTTCATTATCCTTTTGATCTGGGGTTCAAGGAGCCCGATGAGCTGTTGTCAGCCTTTCTTGATGATTATTATGAAAACCTGGGTGTTCTGCCGTCTTCTATCCTGCTGATCCGGGACATAGAAAACAGGGCATTGCTTGAAGATCGCCTGTCTGAAAAAAAGCAAAACCGGGTATCCATTCATATTCCTGTCCGGGGTGAAAAAATGCGGCTTCTGGAGATGGCAGAGGTCAATGCAGCTCAGGAACTTGAAAAACGATTGCTGAAAGAAGATGAGGAAAGGGCATCGGTTTTCATGCTCAAAGACCTTCTTGGCATGGACAGGCTCCCGGGGTGCATTGAATGCTTTGATAATTCCAACCTGTCCGGCAAGGACCCGGTTTCCGCCATGGTGGTGTTCAAAGACGGGCGGCCCCATAAAGAGGGGTATCGCAAATTCATTATCCGGGATATGGACACCCCGGATGATTATGCGGCCATGTTCAAAGTCCTGAGCCGCCGCTTTTCAAAGGAACCGGCCAAAATGCAATTTCCGGATCTTCTTCTGGTGGATGGGGGAAAAGGTCAGCTCGGCATGGCCCTGTCAGTTCTGAAGGAGCTTGAGATAGAGAACCAATTCATGGTTGCAGGCCTTGCGAAAAAGGATGTAATAAAAGGGGAGGACCATGACAAGATCTATATTCCCGGACGTTCCAACCCCCTGAACACGTCAAATGCCATCAAAGCCCTGTATCTTCTTCAAAGGGTCAGGGATGAGGCCCACCGGTTTGCCATCACCTTCCAGAGAAACCGCCGGGAGAAACGGGCAGGGCTATCCTTCCTGGACGATATCCCCGGCATCGGGCCAAAAAAGAAAAAGGCATTGCTGATGCATTTCAAAGGCATCACTAAAATGAAAGCGGCCTCAGTTGAAGAAATTGCAGCCCTTTCCGGAATGACGCAAACCCTTGCCGAAAAACTACTCCAGGCCCTTCACGAAACTACCTGATCGCCTGGGTCGGCATTTGGATTTCCAGGGTTTGAAAATGGATATAAAGATCGTCACTATCAGTAAAAGACATTGCAGTGCGCCGAACACCAGATTCATTTTTTCATTGTATCGATATTCAGGATCAGTAAAGGCGGATATTCCAAGACTGCCGGATATCTCCATCATTCGGGTTTCCCAGGGTCCCAGATAAAAGGTCCCGAATAAAATGGCGGTGATGGTAACAATCCATTTGAATATCATCCAGTTATGTTTGAAAAAGCCCCAGTTGCTGAATATGGAATAAATGAGCCCGGTAATCAGGCATCCAAATGCTCCGGGAATCACAACCACCATCATATCCACATGGTGAAGGCTTTGATTAATCCCGTAAAGCACACCGCCGTCCGTAATCCCTTTTTTTAGAAAATAAAGCGTCAGCAGAGAAACCGCGCCACCAACCCAGGAGGCAACGGCTATCATGTGAAATCCTTTCAACCATTTCAATCCGTTTGATTTTAGCTTGATCATATTTTTTCTATTCCTTCCCCCTTTCCGTCTGAAAAATGATCCGGCCTTTGCTCCATGTGATGGGCTAATGCCAATACAGGTATGCCTTTCCAAGGGTCCATATCCCATGTTTCATCTGCGCGGAAAGAATTTTTTATTTTTTTAACTGGGTATTTCATTTCCAAACCTTGAAATATTTTATAAGCTTCAGGGATCAGTTATAAATAAGCCCATGATAAAAAGCAAGAGGAGGCATGCAAGGTGATCAACCCCGTTAAAATATATCCCGGCGTTTTTATAGCCTTTTTTTTGGCCATGATCGCCCTTTTAATTCCCTGGCCTCAACCGGTCTATGCCGAGGTCCCGGCCTATTACCGTCTGGTCATCCTGGGAGACCCGCATCTGCCGGGCAGGCTCATTGAAAAAAAGGAGGCCGTACGGGAAACCATCAATTCCTGGGAAGATGTTGAGATGGTCATTGCCGTAGGGGATATCTGCTCCGACTGGGGCAGCGACGAAGAATACCGCCTGGCAAAGGGTTTTTTCAGCAAGCTGAAAAAACCCTTTTTCCCCATTGCAGGGAATCATGACTATATCTACGAAACCCCTACCGGTCCGGAAGGAGGGCTTGTAATCGCCCCAAGAGAAATCCAGGAAGCAAAGCTTAAAAAATTCAGAGAAACATTCAATCTTCCGGATTATTTTTACCGGCAACCCTTGGGCGGCTATCTGCTCCTGTTTCTTTCATCCGATCACGTTGATTTTCTTTCCGGGATGTCGGAACGGCAACTTGCCTGGTTCCGATCGGTGCTTGAAAGCAACCGGAAAACTCCGACCATTATCATTTTCCATGGTCCCTTGAAAGGCACCTTGAAAGATTACCGCCGGTGGATCAATACTCCCGGCTTTATTGCCCAGCCTTATGAAGACATCCATGGCATCCTGAAACAGAACCCCCAGGTGTTCATGTGGGTGTCCGGCCATACCCACACTCCGCCGACAGAGGAAAGTTTTGCCTCGCCAGTCAATACTTACGAGGGGCAGGTCACCAACATCCACAACAAGGATATGAACCGGGGTGATATCTGGACCAATTCCCTTTTTCTGTACCCGGATAAGGTGGTTGTCAAAACCTGGGATCACCAGGTAAACGATTGGCTGCAACATCTTGAACGGACCATTGTTCCGCCAAAACTTTGGTGACGACAGTCTTTGCAGCGGTTTTCTAAAAATGATAGTTTTACTGATAGTGGCGGAACCATTTCGGTTTCAGTGGCGGCTTCAAGTCCAATCTGTGCCTGGGCAACATTCGAAGATTTGGTTATTTTCTGGGGCTTGTCCCAAGGTCGGTACAGCAGTATTTTTTTATTGATAATATATTCAATTAGATATATCAATACTACTGAATGCTGCAATGCTGGCCGTTGGCATTTTACCAAAAAAAGGAGACCGACGATATGAAAAATCCGCTTCATTTCTTCAGGATGACGCTGAATATCCTGCTTGCCCTGCTTGTCCTGCTTTTCTTTTCTTCTGCTGTCACCGCAAGCGCTTCCTCCTATCCTGAAGTTACGTTCATTCTGGATGCATCCGGCAGTATGTGGGGTAAAGCGGGGGATACAACAAAAATCGAGGCGGCAAAGACTGTCTTGTCTCAAATTATTCCGGGTCTGGTCCCGGAGGTAAAGGTCGGACTCGTGGCCTACGGGCACCGCCGCAAGGGTGACTGTAAGGACATTGAGGTGCTGATCAATCCGGGAAGCGATGATCGAACCGCCCTGCTTGACAAGGTAAAGGCGCTTCAACCCAAGGGAAAAACACCGATTACCGATGCCGTCACCATGGTAGTGGAACAGCTCAAGACAAAAGAGAATGAAACGACAATCGTTTTAATCAGTGACGGGTTGGAAACCTGCGCGGCCGATCCCTGCAAATCCATAAAGGACCTTAAGGAAACCGGCATCAAATTCATCATGCACGTTGTGGGTTTTGGCGTTTCTACTGAAGAAAATCAGCAGCTCGCCTGTCTGGCCCAGGCTGGCGGCGGTAAATATCTGACGGCAAATGATATGCGGTCTCTGCTTGATGCGCTGAACAGCATTACCAAGGATATCGAGAAAAAGGTGGCGGTGGAAAAGGCACGGTCTGTTCAGGTCAAGGCCGCAACCGGACTCGGTAAAATTAAATTAAGCATGCCGGAAAGCACTACAAAGGGGATGGCCGGACTCAAGATCATCAGGACCTCTGACGGTAAAATCGTGAAAGAGGACAGCAAGCTGTCTGCCGAGTCAACCCACCCGCTGGTCGCCGGTGAGTACGAACTCGATTATCTATTTGCCTCGCCTAATTACGGCGCCCCGACACTATACAAACTTGGAAAGATTACAATATCCGCCGGAGAGACTCGAGAGATCCGGATGGGTGGCATTGTCTTCAATATCGCTGATTTACTGAAAGATAAAGTTCGTATCCAGAATGTCATCATCGCCGAATCCGGTTCCGATCAATCCGTCATAACGATAAACGACAACAACAACGGGTATTACAATTTCATGCCCAAGGCCGTGATGCCTGGAAAATACGACATTCTCATCCACTACGCCAACAGTCCCGGTCCCACTAAAGTTGCATCCGATGTCATCGTAAAACCGGGAGCAGATGCGGTCGTCACCCTGGATTCCGGTATTGTGTTTAAAGAAGTTAAGGGTACGGATGTTTCCGGCTGGGATTTGATCTCGCTTTCTTCACAGGCGATCGCCAGTGCCACTGAGGATGAAGGAACGTCCATATCGGTTCAGCCGCTGCTGCAGGCACGGCCGCCTCACGGCAATAAATCGACATTATGGTCTCCTTATATCGTTCCGGAAGGCAAATATCGGCTCCTGGTGAACGTCAAGGGAATGAGTGAGCCGTTGCCCGTAGCCGAGGAATTGATTATCCAAAAAGGACAAACGCTCAATTTTGATTCAGGATTGTAGCAGGGAGCTAAATTTTTAAAAACAAGGGGCTTTAAATGAAAAAGACAAAATATTTCCCGATGTTTATCTTAATGCTCTTGATTTTTACCGGAACCTCACATGCTGATTATCAAATTTTAATTGATCATACCTGCACCAATTTATCCCAAATCCCTGCCACGGCAATTGCACAGGCCAAATCGAATCTGCATATTGCATATCAGCATACATCCCATGGAAGCCAGCTGATCACCGGTATGGATGCACTTGGATCCTATCCGGATTTTGGAAACACCTATGAATTTTCAGACACCGGCTCAAGCGGACTTGATCTTGATGATTATGGTATTCCAGGGGCTGTCGATGATTTGAGTCAGGGAGATTATATTGACAGCAATGGGGTAACGCCCTGGGTGACATCGACCCGAATTCTTCTGGACAATCCTTCAAACAGTCATGTCAATGTCATCATGTGGTCCTGGTGCAGTATTAACGGCCATGATGCCCAAAGATATGTGAATAATATGGAAATTCTGATCAGCGAATATGGCCCGAACGGCTCCAAAGTGTCTCCAACCCGACCTGCAGTCCGGTTCGTCTTTATGACCGGACATGCAGAGGGGCAGGGAGAGGATCTGACCATAGGCAGCATCCATTATAATAATGAGCTGATTCGCAACCACTGTCGGAATA
>JAIFMF010000145.1 GCA_020048635.1 Desulfobacula sp.
AAAGTCATACCCGCGAAGATCGATCAATTGCCTTGCAATGGCCTTAAAAATAAAAGTATCGTTGGGGCAGGGAGAATAGGCCAGGCGATATGGATGCTGTTTTTTCATAGAAAGTTCTTATCAAATTTTCTTTCAGAATGGAATTTTGATTTGAAAATTTTTCTTGCCCAGATTATATGCAAGTTATGTTTGACTCTATGATTTTTTCTCTATGCCATGCCGACCTCAAGCTGATGCTTTATTTTTTCCCATCCCGGCATAGCAGAATCAAGTAATTTGTAAAACTCAGAACTGTGGTCATGATATTTCAAGTGGCACAACTCATGGGTTACAACATAATCTATACAGTCTTTGGGAGCCCGGATCAGATCTGTATTAAGTGTCACCGTACCCTTATCTGACAAACTGCCCCATCTTTTCTGCATTCGCTTGATTGATATTGCCGGCTTGGAAAAAGCGAAGCTATTGAATTTAGGCCAGCAACGATCCAAACTTTCTTTAAACTGTACAGAGGCCTTCTCCAAATACCACTTATTCAAAAGTTTTTTTGCCATTTCCGGAATTGGTATGTCACAGCTTGTAATATGAAAAGACCCCCGGGCTAACTTGACTGAGTTTTCAGTGCCTTCAAAAATTTTTAAACGATATTGTTTTCCAAGGTACAGGTGCGTTTCACCATTCACATAGAATCGATCAGGTGTCCTGGGATTAAACTGTCTGAAGTAGTTAAGCTGCCTGAGAATCCACCGCGCTCTTTTATTTAACTTTTTTTCGATCGACGGAATATCGGAGTTCACTGGTGCTTTGACAATCACGGCACTGTCAGGATGAACCGCAATTTCCAGAGTTTTTCTATCACAATAAAAAAGACTGTAATGGATGGTCTTGCACCCGTAGACAATCGAACGTTTATCGTTATGAACTACCAGCCCCATTATTTATAACTCCTGTGTTTTGCAACCTGCAGGACCTTTTCAATAATGTCATCCATCTGATCCAGCGACAATTCAATCCCTCTTTTCGTTTTAGGCTCATCATAAAGGTAATCGTCGATTTCATTAACAGTTTGCTTCTGGGCATCTTCATCATCCCAGAAGTGAATTTTTTTGTGTTTTTCCAAAATACCATGTATGGCAATTGCCATATCAGCGGAGATAGATTCAAGGGCTTCTTCGCTCAGGTCGTGCTTTTCGAGTAATGGTTTCAGCACTCCATAATAGGCCATGGCATCTTCTAACCGTTCAAGTTTATCAGGAATACCATCGTGAACCTTGCCAACAACTTTGTTCCTTATATCAAGGACTTTGTTCAGATAGTCCAGATCCGATATTCTTTTTGCTCTGAAATCTTCAATGGCCTGCTGGATGAGTTTTGAAAATTTTTGATAAAAAGCAGGATCTTCATCCATTTTTTCAGTAATGACCTTTTTGGTCGCGTGGGCAATCGTGTCTGCTTTGGAAGCTGTGGTTTTCTCAGCATGATATACGCCTTGCTCCTCTTTGACCTGGTCAAACATTGTGTCATCAAAAATATTAACCGGCTTGTTGAGCTGAATAGCCTCATTGGCCTGAATATGGGTGTCCAGAAGTTTCTTGATTTTTGGCTCATAATCCCTGTAATCAATCGCTTCGGCATAACGTAACTTTACAGATGCCTTAAGTGACTGAAATTTTCGAAGATCAGCCTTGTATCTTGACATCATTTTTTCGTCCGTATCAGCCAAAAATTTATCAGATGAAAGGGCAATGCCCAGGTTTTTTGCATACTCGGAAAGACGGCTGTAAAATTCTTCCCGCTGCTCTCTATCCGCGAGCAAAATCTCATATGCCTCTTCATCATAGGCGTATTTTACGGTCTTAAACAGATCCCAAAGATCTGAATAGCGTCCCGGCAATTTTTCAATTTCGCTGTTGATGGAGGTCAGTGTGCCGACAAGGTCTGATTCGTCGAATCCTTCAAACGCACTATACATGGTAAGCGCTTTATCCAGCTCACCAAGAACACTCGCATAATCGACAATAAACCCGAATTCCTTACCTTCATGGAGTCGGTTGGCTCGTGCAATCGCCTGAAGCAGCGTATGCTCTCTGAGAACCCGACACAAATACAGGACGGCATTTCTTGGCGCATCAAAACCGGTTAATAATTTATCCACAACAATGAGGATTTCCGGCTCGCTCCCATGCTTAAACTGATTGATGAGCTGCTTGGTATACTCCTCTTCACTACCATAGCGTTTCATCATTTTCTGCCAGAATTTCACCACTTCATCAGTGCTTTCACCATCGGTCTCGTCATACCCTTCGCGCATATCCGGCGGAGAAATAACAACCTCTGAAGTGACGATGCCGATTTCATTGAGGTGGGCGTTGTATTGAAGTGCGGAAACCTTATTCGGTGCCACCAGTTGGGCCTTAAACCCGGTGCCCTGCCAATTGGAGCGAAAGTGTTCACTGATATCAAAGGCTCTCATGTAAATGACCTGATCCGCCTTATTCAGCATTTCAGCCCGTGCATATTTTCGTTTGAGATCTGCCTGCTGTTCTTTGGTCAACCCCTGCGTATGACGTTCAAACCATAAATCCACCGCTTTTTTGTCCTGGGTCATCTCAACATGCCGCCCTTCATACAACAGCGGAACAACTGCTCCATCTTCCACTGCCTGTGTGATGGAGTAGTGAGGCTCGATCAGTTCACCAAATTTAGTAAAACTATTTTTTTCCTTCTTTAATAACGGCGTTCCTGTAAACCCCAAATAACAGGCATGGGGGAACATCTGCCGCATGCGGGCGGAAAACGAGCCGAACTGGGTACGGTGGCTTTCATCGACAAGAATGAAAATATCGGGAGACGCGTCCTGATATTTTTTTACTGCATATGCCTTGTCAAACTTATGAATAAGTGTGGTGATGATGCCTGAATTTTTTCCAGCCACCAGCTCCAGCAAGTTTCTGCCCGATGTTGCCCGATTGGCCTCAAGCCCACAAGCGGCAAAGGTGTTTCCCAACTGCTTATCCAGATCATCCCGGTCGGTGACCAGAACGATGCGAGGATTCAAAATGTTCGGATCTAAGGCCAGATTGCGTGCCAGCATCACCATGGTCAGGGATTTACCAGACCCTTGCGTGTGCCAGATGATCCCGCCTTTACGGGAACGTTCAGGATGTCCTTCGGGCTTGTCAAAATGCTTCACACGGTCCAGCGTCGATTTAATAACGAAATACTGCTGATAGCGGGCAATTTTTTTAATTCCGCCATCAAAAACAGTAAACTTCCAAGCCAGCTCCAGAAGCCTTTCCGGTCGGCATAACGCATACAATGCCGTATCCTGAGCCGTTATTAATTGAGAGTTGGCAATGGATAGCTGATAATTTTCGGATAGTTCTATTTTTTTTTGGACATCCTCAGGCAATGGTTTGTTTTTCAGGTCACATAATTTCCCCTCATCCATTTCTCCTTGCTCATTTCCCAGCTCTTTCCAGACGCCCCAGAATTTTGCCGCAGTCCCGGTTGTTGCGTACATCGCGCTGTTCTTATTGAGTGCCAGAACCAACTGGGTATAGATGAATAACTTTGGGATATGGTCGTCGTTCTGATTTCTAATAGACTGGGAGACTGCCTGTTCAACCTCAACCTGAGGAGCTTTGCATTCAATCACACAAAAGGGAATGCCGTTAACAAATAGCACAATATCCGGCCGGGCTGTTTCTTTGCTCCGAGACCGCTCAACACTGTATTCAACAGTCATGTGAAATCGGTTCCGGCTGGGATTACGCCAGTCAATATAATTCAAATTAAAACTTTTAGAATCCCCTTCAACAGTCTGCTCCATGGCCGTCCCCAGCGTGATCAGATCATAAATCCCTTCATTGGTTTTTAAAAGGCCGTCATATTTAATATTTTTCAGCTTCTGGATAGCAGACTGAAGGTTCTCCTCGCTGAACAGGTATTCGTTTCCTTTGTACCGGATGCGGTTCATTTCCTTTAATTGGTTCCGCAGTATGTTTTCCAGCAGAACATTGGATGTTCTCTCCTGTCTTTCACGCAGCGTTTCTGCAGAGGAGATGTACTCATAGCCCATGGCAACAAGAAGTTGAACTGCCGGAAGCTGAGAAAGATGCTTTTCATTGATTTGAAAAGAGCTCATGGAATCACTCCCAACGCATGCCAGTATGGTTTGAAGCCTGCCTCAACAACATCAACAATGAGCGACAGAAAAGGTTCCGGGTCATTTTTCGTATGGGCAGTATCCAGGGCTTCATAGTACTCAAGACGTTTTTCAACAGGGAGAACAACAGGCGGAAAGCCGTCTTTCATAAGCTCCAGGTTCATCAGCAGCCTGGATGCTCTGCCGTTGCCGTCTACAAAAGGATGAATTTTTACAAAATCTGCATGTACCCCGGCAGCACGCTCGACCGGATGAAGGGATGCCGCTTTCTGCCGATACCAGACAATGAATGCCTGCATCTCACTTCCCACATGCAGGGCATCAGGGGGAACATGATCGGCACCGGAAATAATGACGTTCGTTTTGCGGTATACACCGGCATTCTTATCATCGATATTTTTTAATATCAGCTGGTGAATGGATTTAATCTGCCATTCGGAGAGAGGCTCACCTTTTTTTACCAGCTCTTCCACAAAATAGATCGCCTCCCGGTGATTAATGGCTTCAAAATGTTCGCGCATAGTTTTGCCACCAATGGTGATGCCTTCCAGAGCAACTTTTGTTTCCTTAAGCGTCAGGGTGTTTCCTTCGATGGCGTTGGAATTATAAGTCCAGCGGAGAACAAGGTCTTCGTGGAGGTTGGCAACGATTTCGGGAAGCAGGGGACGGTGGGAGTCAAGGGTTTGTTTTAAGTGGTCGAGCTTACGATAGTCAGCCATGATTACACCTCACCATATTGGTTAACGATTTCAGGTTTTACCCGCCAAACGCCTGTGAGCATCTTCTGCATCAGACCGCGCTTCTGGGTTTTATATTTTTCCGCCAGTTGCTTCAGGATATCGATTTCCAGTTGGGCAGCATTCAAGGTTTCAGCTATGCGTTGTTGCTCGTCTATTGGTGGGACAGGGATCTTGATAGTTAAAAAGTCGGGAATGCTGATTTGTTTTCCGTCACGAATGCCAATCACCGCAAGATTCAGATATTTCTCAATGAAGATATAGGATTTGAAAAACAGCCGGTAGAAAGCGATATCTAATTCAATCTTTGGACGCAACACGGTGTATGCGGGGCTGATAATCCCTTGATAATTTGAGTATTCGATACCGCCTTGAAATGAACGAAGGCTTATTGCAAAGTCACCACACTTAATGCGTTTATAGTTTGCAGTTGTCCCTTCCGGCGACATAACACGACCGTCCAGCATGCTTCGGGGGATAACGCCACGGTCTTGCGTAACTGAAAGTAGTTCTTCACCAGGAAAGTTTTTTTCCGTTATCGTGTCGAAGATTTTTTTTGGCTTAACGTGCGGCCATGACTCGCATCGCTGGGTTATTGCTTTTTGGATATAACCTTTAAACCGCTTCTCCTTTGCCTGAATCAGCCGTTCGGTTTTCTCAATGGTCTCATCCCAGGTGGACAGCAAATCAGCAATTGCTTTTTGTTCGGGGAGTTGTATTTCTGGGAC
>JAIFMF010000132.1 GCA_020048635.1 Desulfobacula sp.
GCAAGGTCCCATGGAGCAATTTTTACAACAAATTCCTTGTACGCCTATAGCACAGGGCTTCATATTCACAGCTCTGTCAAAAATTGTTTCAACACCTAATTTCTGGGCGCGTGCTATCATCTCCTGAGATGCTATATCTATGGTAGATGCAATTGGATCAGCTAATTTCGGCGCTTTTCCAGATTCTTGTTTTTCTTCTGCCATTAGAGGTTCCTCCCCTTATTTTATATACATGGTTTTAGTTGTGCAGCAGATTACTGTTGCAGCAACCATCTTCGATTAACGAACTCGTTTATGGACCTTGTCCAGATTTTCAATAATTCTTTCAAGAATTGTTGTCTGAATTTTTGCTGCTGTCAGGGTAACTTTTTTCTTTTTTTCCGGCGCAGCATTTGTCATTCTTTCTTCCTGTTCTTTTGCCCGTTTTAGTCTTATCGCCTCAGCTTCAGCCTCACGGTTGGCTGCGGCATCTTTTGCAGCCTGTTTTTCAGTTTCTATTTTGGCTTTGGCGTCGGCCTCAATTTTAGCTTTTGCATCGGCGTCAGCCTTTGCTTTGGAAGCTGCATCTGCTTTTACCTTTGCGTCTGCATCGGCCTTGGCTTTTGCTTCGGCATCCGCTTTTGCCTTTGCTTCGAGGGCCGGGTCTACGGCCGGAGCAGCAGGTGTAGCGGCTTTGGCAACCGGAGCAGCTTCAGCTTTGGGTGCTGCGGCTTTTGGAGCCGGAGCGGCGGTTTTTGGGGCTTCTTTTGCTGCGGGAGCGGCGGCTTTGGCTGCAGGCGCTGCCTTTTTCTCTTCTTCGATGGTCAGATTCGGGGCCTTTGCCATGGCGGCAAAGTCAATGTCCACATCATCCATCCGTTTTTTAATGGGAGCCACATCCTTTGCTGAACCGCCTGCATAGATAAGATCAATAAATGCTTTGGCAAGTTTGATGGATTCGGGATGACGCATCATCAGGATACTGGAACCGGCCAGAAGGTAAGAAACCGCACCGACAGCTTCCATGAGGATGGCACGTCTCTCAGGATCACCCAGTTCCGGGGCATCAGCAACGGTAAGCTTGGCTTCCTTGCATTTCCAGACTTCATTGCCCAGGTTGTTGATCATGGGGTTTTGAAGTTTGTCGTCACCCTGGGTCAAAGCAGCCATGGTCAGACGTTCCATGACGGAGTAGGAATACTCAAGACCATACCCGAGACCACCGGTGGTGGGGTCGACAATGACCTTGTCCAGGGAAACACCCAGGTTTTCAAGAAGGATATTGACCTGTTTGGCGAGGTTGACGTCAATGGGTGAAGAGGAAATGACGGTATGCCCATATCCCATGGCTGCCGCACCGATCCCTTTGTAGTTCTTCTCTTCAACCGGCCCGATAATCAGGTTTTCACCCTGGCAGGCTTCACATACTTTTTTCAATACTTCCCCATCCTTGGCAGGAACTGCACAGCCCCAGACAATGAGCGGAACAGTGATGGCGCCGAGAACTTTTTTTACCGTGGCTGCTGCTGCATCCGGACTTGCATCTTTATCGTTGGGGTCCGTGCTTTTGAGTTGCAGAACAATGGCCTGTGCGCCGAATTCTTCCACACATTTTTTTGCCCAGGCAGCAGGGTCGGTGTATACATCTTTAAATGGTGCTTTGGCAGCTTCTGCCCAGTCTTCAGGAACTATGTCCCAGATCTCCATTGCAATAATGGGCTTGTTGGGCATTTTTCCTTCAAACTGATAAAACGGATAGCTGGTCTGACCGCCGACGGTAATGGCTTTATCACCTTTTCCAATGGTGATGCCCTTGATACTGCCGGCATAGGTTTCTTTGGCTATTTCAAATCCCACTTTTACCTCCTAAGATTATTAAAAATAGTTATGAGTTGGGGGGGGTTAAGATTAAACTGACTGGACGTTATCAGAAAAGGGTAAATATAAAATGGGGCAGTTATATCAAACTTAGTCAATACCAAATTGGAATATTGCTCCATCTATAAACCCTTATCATGTCTCAATTTATAAAATAACAAAATATGACTTATAATTTGTATGGTTTTTTGTCAATAGTTCTGTGAATTTAATGGTCTTGGTCTTTTAATCGTCGAAACCCTTATATAATATGGTGTCTTGCAATATAGCGATAATGTGTCGACTGGGTTGAATGAAATTTAATTAATAAATTGAAATCGAACCGGTGAAAAATATTGATTTTTTACAAATTATCTAATAGGTAGGGTAGAAAGTCAGGATTTTAAGACCAAAGTGTATATTTGGTTTCATCATTATTTTTTTTAACGACTCTGTTTGAGTCCAACGCAATAAAGGAGTGAAGCATGGCATTAGATCCAACCAAACACAAAGACTGGGAAATTGCAGAAGATGCGGAAAAAACAATGCTGACCATCTATGAGATCGGCGAAAAACTGGGTTTGACAAAGGAAGAACTGTTGCCCCAGGGCCATTACATTGCCAAGATCGATTTCAGGAAAGTATTGGAACGTCTGAAAGACAGACCCAATGGGAAATATATTGATGTAACAGCCATTACCCCGACACCTCTTGGAGAAGGAAAGTCAACCTCCAGCATGGGCCTTGTCCAGGGTCTGGGCAAACTCGGCAAGAATGTCTGTGCCGCTATTCGTCAGCCATCGGGCGGACCGACCATGAATATCAAGGGGTCTGCAGCTGGCGGTGGTCTTGCCCAGTGCATTCCGCTAACCCCCTTCTCACTCGGCTTCACCGGTGACATTAACGCCATCATGAATGCCCACAACCTTGCCATGGTCGCATTGACCTCCCGCCTCCAGCATGAAAGAAACTATACGGACGAGCAACTGGTAAGACTGTCCGGTATGAAACGGCTGGACATTGATCCCACAAGAGTGGAAATGGGCTGGATCATGGATTTCTGCTGCCAGTCCCTGAGAAACATCATCATCGGTATTGACGGCGTAAACGGCAAATCCGACGGCTATATGATGAAATCAAAATTCGGAATTGCTGTATCTTCAGAAGTCATGGCCATTTTGGCGGTTGCGACTGACTTAAAAGATATGCGCGAAAGAATGGGCAAGATCGTTGTGGCCTATACCAAAACAGGCGCCCCCGTTACCACGGAAGATCTTGAGGTTGCCGGTGCCATGACGGCCTGGATGGTGGATGCGCTCAACCCGTCTTTGATCCAGACCCTTGAAGGACAGCCGGTTATTGTCCATGCTGGCCCCTTTGCCAATATTGCCATTGGTCAGAGCTCCATCATTGCAGACAGAATCGGCCTTAAACTGGCGGATTATCACGTAACCGAATCCGGATTTGGTGCAGACATCGGGTTTGAAAAATTCTGGAATCTGAAATGCCGTTTCTCAGGCCTTAAACCGGACTGCGCCGTTGTTGTCGCCACCATCCGAGCACTTAAATGCCATGGCGGCGCTCCTGTTCCCGTTCCCGGAAAAGCCATGCCCAAAGAATATCTGACGGAAAATGTAGACTGGGTTGCAAAGGGCTGTGGGAATCTCATTCATCATATCAGAAACGTCCGCAAGGCTGGCATTGCACCCGTTGTTTGTATTAATGCATTCTTTACAGATACAAAAGCTGAAATTGCAAAAGTTCGAGAGCTTTGTGAAGCAGAGGGCGCAAGAGTTGCTCTTTCCCGTCATTGGGAGCTGGGTGGAGAAGGTGCCATTGAGTTTGCAAAAACCGTTATTGAAGCGTGTGAAGAAAAGAATGAATTTAAATTCCTTTATGAACTGGATATGCCGATTAAAGACAGAATCGCACTCATTGCAAAAGAAGTTTATGGTGCCGATGGAGTTGATTATTCTGCTGAGGCCAATAAAGCCATTGCCAGAATCCAGGCTGATCCAAAACTTGCAGGTATGGGCCTCTGCATGGTAAAAACCCATCTGTCTCTCTCCGACAATCCGGCCCTGAAAGGTGTGCCCACGGGCTGGAGACTGACCATCCGTGAAGTTCTCACCTACGGCGGGGCAGGCTTTATCGTTCCTGTGGCAGGCGCTATTTCCCTCATGCCGGGAACCAGTTCAAATCCTGCTTTCAAGAGGGTTGATGTAGATGTTGAGACCGGTAAGGTCCAGGGTGTATTCTAAACACTAAGATTCTGTAATATATAGATAAGAAAATGGCGTTCAGTCCTGATTCAGGACCGAACGCCATTTTTTATGGATAAGATATGTTTTGTTTAAGCGTTCTGCATTTCACAGGCCAGAAGGGTATGTTTGCACAGGACCGATGTGGTCACTGATCCGACACCGGCCGGTACGGGAGAAATTTTTTCAACAATGGGTTCAGCCTGGGCAAAATCAACATCACCGCAGTATTTTCCCGGATTGTCGGGATCAGAATTAATGCCGACATCAATCACAATCTGACCCGGCTTGACAAAGTCGGCCTTTACCATTTTTGCCTTGCCCACTGCAGCGATTAGAATCTCAGCTTCTTTACAGACATCCGGTAAATTCTGCGTCCTTGAATGGCAGATGGTGACTGTGCCGTGTTCCCTTAAAAGCAGCATGGCCATGGGTTTCCCAACGACCAGTGATCTACCGAGAACCACGCATTTTCTTCCTTTGATGGGAATATTATAAAAATGAAGCATTTCCATGCAGGCAGTCGGGGTACAGGGAGGAAATCCTGTGAGATCATCGGTAAATACTTTGGCTGCACCGCCTATGGTGAGACAATCCACATCTTTTTCCACAGGAATCAGAGATCTTATTTTTCTTTCATCCAGCGTTTTTGGAAGTGGAGAAAACATCAAAATGCCGTTGACATCTTTTTTTGTCCCGATTTCCGTTACAGCCTTTTCAAAGGAGGCTTGATCTATGTTTTCAGGAAACTCAAAGACTTCTGAGTCCATTCCAACGCCCTGACATGTTTTTTTGGCCCCGCCTTCATAAAACAGGTCATCCGGCCGGGCACCCACCCTGATAATGCCAAGCTTGGGCGTAATTCCTCTGGTCTTCAGTTTTTCGACTCTGCTTATAAGCTCTGCCTTGATGGCATCTGCTACCGGTTTTCCTTTTAGAACGTCTGCCATTTTTTTTCTCCCTATTTTGTCAATTTGGAAACCACAAGATTAAAAGTTGCATCCGCAATTTTTGTTCCGTCATTAAGAAGCTGGTTCATTTCATCACGGGTTTTTTTGACAAAATTCTGGTCTTTGATGGTGTTTAAATTGATGATGACATTAAGACTTCCTGAAACCAGGGCTGCTTTCATAAATGCGACACCGCAGCCCACATCGGAGATTGCGATCATGGTTCCGATCTGGCCCATCCGTTCATGAATTTTGATACCGGCATAGGCTTTTCTCATAATTTCCATGGGAACGGAGCAGGCGGTTATACAGCATTGTTCCATGGTCTTGGCTTTATATTCGATTTCTTCGGGAGTATTCTTTGGCAATCCATAGGCCTTGGAAAGAGGCTCGAAAACTTCAGCATCCTTATCAACGAGAGTTTCAAGTTCCTTGATGACGTTTACACCCTTGTCAATCAGCTCTTTGACTTCTCCTTCAACATCAGCATATTTTTTTTTCCCAACCGTTAGATTCCCCACCATATTGGAAAGGGCCATGCCAATGGCGCCTCCCATTGCAGCAGCACCGCCGCCACCGGGGACGGGTTCTTTTGAGGCCAGGACAGCGTTGAACTCTTTACATGATTTATCCAGCATTGACATATTAAGGTCTCCTTTTTATAGTATTGGTAATAATTCAGCCTTTGATCCAAACACCTATAGCGAACCCATTTTTATCTGTCAAATTAAATTTGCCCGATAAAAAGTTTTATTTTTTTTCTGCTATCTGATCATGGCGCCGTTTGAAGCGTCTTTTTCGTCAAGAACACAATCCTCAAGACCAATTGTCCTTGTTCAGATTCTTAATGCACTTTCTGCGTGACAGTTTCAAAACCGGCTCAAGGATGATTATCCCTAAGAAATGGGTTGAATATAGTAAAGCAAGGCTCTATATTCCGGAAGTTGTGTTGGGATGACCGGTCCACCAAATTAAAAAAGGATGAAAAAATATTTGAATGATTTTAATGCTTTTATAGATGATCTGCCATTGTGGTCCGCTCCGTTCGGACTCAAGCTTCTGGACTGTCTTAAATTTAAAAGATACGCCAATGTGCTGGACATCGGCTGCGGTGAGGGCTTTCCCATCATTGAAATCGCTGCTCGATTTGGTAAAACCGGCAGATTCTTTGGGCTGGACCCTTTAAGGAAACCACTTGCGCGGATGGGGCTGAAAAAAAATTTATATCAACTGTCAACTGTCCAGGCCGTTCAGGCCAATGCCGAATTTTTGCCCTTTAAAACGAACCGATTTGATTTGATCGTCTCCAACAATGGTGTGAACAATGTGGCCGACCTGAACCGGACGCTGAAAGAATGCAGAAGGGTTATTAAACCGTCCGGGCAGATGCTTATAACGGTGAACACCGAGCAGACCATGAAAGAATTTTATACCCTTTTTCAGACCCTGCTGAAAAAAATGAACTGCGAGGCCGAAGGGAAAATAGCAGAACAGATCCGAAAAAAACGACGATCAGAGAAAGAGTGGTGTGCATTGCTGAAAAAGATCGGATTTAGAGTAAAAAATGTTTTGAATGATCAATTTACAATGTCCTTTTTAGATGGGGAAGCTTTAATGGATCATTATTTGATCCGGGGATTTTTCTTGCCGGGATGGGAATCACTTGTTGAGGCCGGGGTGCGATCGGCGGTCTTTCAACAGGTTGTAGCCGAGTTGAACCAGGCTGCTTGTGAAAATGGGAAAGTCTGCCTGACCATCCCTTATATTGTCCTCGATTGCCAGGCAGAATAATGAAAAGCATATACCGGCAGGGACTGGATACATTCCAATCCCCGACGGATCATACAGTATTATGTGTTCTTTTTTTCATGGCCTTAATTTTTAAGGAGACCTCTTTCCAGCGTTCCTTTTCCACACGGTCTGCGCTTTTGTTCCGGCGATGGGACAGGTATTCCAGTTCCCGTTTCATTTTCCGGTAGTTTTCCAGCCTTTCCTTTGAGATTTCTCCTTCGTCGACGGCCCCAAGGACCCGGCAGCCAGGCTCGCAGGTATGGCCGCAGTCTGCAAAACGGCATTCCAGACCCAGTTTTTCAATCTCAGGAAACGCAGCTTCCATCCCATTATCGATTTCCCAAAAGGCAATTTCCCGGATGCCGGGGTTGTCGATCACCATTCCCCCCTGGGGCATCGTGATCAGATCACGGGAGGTGGTAATGTGTTTCCCTTTGCCCACATGGGTGCTGATGGAACCGGTAAGCTGTATGGGTTTGCCATAAAGCCGGTTCACCAGGGTGGATTTTCCCGCACCGGAAGACCCCACCAAGGTGGTGGTCCGCCCGAAAGACAGATAGGGCGTAAGAGCGGTCAGACCTGTATCGTCTGATGCCGACATCAGGTGTATGGGAACGCCGAACGCTACGGTCTCTACCTCACTGACGAAATGGTCCGGGTCCGGGTGAAGATCTGCTTTTGTCAAAATGATGACAGGATTTAGGCTGCAGTTGTAAACCAGGGTCAGGTAACGCTCTATGCGGCGCAGGTTAAAATCCTGGTCAAGACCGGAAACGATACATACGGTATTCAGGTTTGCTGCAATGACCTGTTCCTTTTGCGGCTGTGCCTCCTGTTTGTTCCGTGTGCCTGAAGCGCCCCTGGATAAGGCATTTTCTCGCGCCAGCACCCTGGAAATTACCGCATCGGTCATGAGGACCCAATCGCCTGTGACCGGATACAGACTGCCGGCGTCATGCTTGAGTCTTCCCGCCAGGGTGGCAAGCCATTCGTTTTTTCCGTTGCTTGTGCAAAAGCTGTTTTTTCTTACCCCGACCACTCTGGCCGGGATAAGGCCGTCATCGGAAAATTGTTCCATCTGTGTCTGAAAATGGGACGTCCATCCCATCTGTAAAAGATGATGAGTGTTGTCTGTTTTGTTTGTATCTTGTTGAATGCTCATTGTTGAATCCTATCTGTCTTTTACACGGGTGCTGTCAAGAATAACGCGTATGCCTAAGCAGGCGGGGAATATTTTTTTAATTTGTACCTGAAGGTATGGTGGTTCATGTGCAGGAGTCTTGAAGCCCGGCTTTCATTTCCAGCGGCCAGTGTCAGGGCATGGTTCATATATTTTTTTTCGGTATCTTCCAATACCTTGACAAGATCAATTCCCTGATCCGGAATAGTGATGTCTGAATATTTATGATTATTTGTTTGAACCGGCCGGGTCTGTTTTGTGTTTTCAAGAAGCCCGAGGTCTTCGCGCTGAATCGAATCTGCCTGGGCAATGAGACAGGCTCTCTCCATGATATTTTTCAATTCCCTGACATTTCCGGTGAATTCATGGGACAGGAGCAGTTGCAGGGCCTCATCGGAAATATGGGTCAGGTTTTTCTTAAATTTCTGATTGAATTCGTATAAAAAATGTTTGGCCAGCGGCAGGATATCATCTTTTCGTTCGTTCAACGATGGGATCTTGGCCTTGACCACGCAGAGCCGGAAAAACAGGTCTTTTCTGAAAAGTTCTTTTTTTACCAGCTCATCCAGGTTTTTATTGGTGGCTGAGACGACCCTGACCGAAACCGTATGTTTTTTGGTGCTGCCGACCTTGTAAAATTCTCCGCTTTCAAGAAACCGTAAAAGTTTGGCCTGACCTGCAAGGCTCAAATCCGCCACTTCATCCAGAAAAAGGGTGCCATTGTCCGCTTCTTCGATGAGTCCTTTTTTACCTTGTTTTTTTGCACCGGAAAAGGCGCCTTCATCATAGCCGAAGAGTTCGCTCTCGATGAGTTCCTCCGGGAAGGCCGAGCAGTTCACCGCAATAAAGGGCCCCTGGAATAAGGGGCTCCGGGCGTGGATAGCCCTTGCGATCAGCTCTTTTCCGGTCCCGGTTTCACCCATGATCATGATGGGCGTATCCGGACTTTTGGCCACCATGCGGATAAAATCCATGATACCGTCAATCTGGCTGCTTTCACCGATAAAACAGGGCTCATGCTCGATCAGGTATTTTTCCTGGAGAAGCTTTACTTCTTTTCTCAAGGCAATGGAAGAGAGGGCTTTTTTAATGGTAAGTTCCAGAAGATCCGGGTTCATGGGTTTCAGGATAAAATCAAAGGCGCCTTCTTTCATGGATCGGATCACCATCCGGATATCCTCAAAAGCAGTGATCATGATGACCGGAAGCTCGGGAATTTTTTGTTTTGCAATATTCAAGGCGTCAATGCCGCTCATGACCGGCAGGCCGATATCCATGAGAACCAGATCCGGCGAAGATTTTTCCAGGGATAAAAGAAAGGATTCTGCATCGGGAAAACAGAAAATGTCATAATCCTGGCTCAGGACTATCTGAAGACTGTCCCGGATGGTTTCTTCATCATCCACAATGGCGATACTGTATCGGATCATGTGTGTCTTTCGTGCTGTTGAAGCGGCAGCTCAATAATAAACTGGGCGCCTTTTTTAAGACCGGCATTGAATCTGAGGGAACCGCCGTGATCTGTGATGATCCGGTGACAGATGCTGAGCCCGATGCCGGAGCTGTTGGTTTTGGTGGTATAAAAAGGGTCAAAGATTTTGGATTGGCTGGAGACCGGGACGCCCGGCCCTGTATCTTTAATGGAGATGGCAATGGCGTCTTTTTTTCGGTAGGTTTTCAGCTCAATGGTTTTTTCACCCTCATATTCTTTCATGGCTTCGGCAGCATTGGTGATCAGGTTCAGCACCACCTGTTCGATCAGATGGGGCTCGTTCCAGCATTCCGGGATGGCCGGGTCCAGGTCTTTGATGAAATGGATGCCGGTTTTGCGCAGGGTCACGGCCGTCAATTTTGTGACTTCATCAATGTTTTCATTGATATTGGTCATGATGAACCGGGGTTTACCTGGCTTTGAAAAATCCATGACCCGTTTGATAATGGATTCGATTTTATTGGAAGCAAGCTCGATTTTCTCGATGATGGAAAGGACCGACTGAATATCTCCCATATTATGGTAAATATTTTTCAGGGCTTTCAGATAAATATAAATCCCGGACAGGGGGTTGCGGATTTCATGGGCAATACCGGCCGTGACCCGGCCCAGGGAGGTCATTTTGTCCTGGATTTTTAAAAAATTTTCAACCTCTTTGGAATCCGTAATATCCATGGCGTTGACAAGAACCGAGTCTATCCCCAGGTAATTGATTTTCCGGGCGCTGACCAGGGCCCAGCGGATATGTCCCTTGACTTCATCTTCCTTCCCCTCGGGAGAGTATCTGAAATCCGTATCAATATGCTTTATTCCGCCTGTCATTAGATCTGCATAAAACTTTTTGATCCTTTCCCGGTCTTCTTCGTAGATATTTTCAAAATCAGGAGGTTCAAAGGCCCGGGTAATCAGGCGGTGAATTTTCCGAAGACCCGGGTTCAGATAACCTTTTTTATTGTCCTGGAGAATGGAGATACAGCTTAAGGAATTGTCGATAAGGGTCTGGAATCGTTTGTTGCTTTCTTCCCTTTCTTTTTCAGCGGTTTTTCTTTTTTCTTCCAGGAATATTCTGTAAAGGCCGGAGGCAATATCATCCGAGATTTCTTTGACAATGCTTTTTTCAGTTTCATCCTGGGCAAGTTCCTGGGGGATGGACAGCACCAGAAACCCATAGCTTTTTTCTTTATGGGTCAGCCTTACCGCCATGGATCCCCGGCCGGAATAATTTTTGGACAACATGCAGTCTGGGCAGTCTTTGACAGGATCGGCCACGGAAAACACATCTTCCGATTCAAGGGTTTTTTGAATGCATCGGGTAAACTGATTGTTTTCAAGGCGGCTTCGCATGAGATCAAAATGGCTGTTAAAGCCTGCTTCAGCGATCATCCGGATGGAGCCGGTGTCATCCAGAAGCCCTATCCATGCATTGTAATAACCCCTTTTTTCCACCAGGATACTGCATATCCCGTCAATCAGTTTCTGTTTGTCGTTCTGGGTCACTAAAAGTCTGCCGATATCCCTGAAGGCCCGCAATACAAGGTTTAATCGTTTGATTTTTTTTATCTCAAAATCATCTTTCACACATCACCCCAAAGCATGGTTTTCCATATAAGGCTTTAATTAAAAGTTTTTTTGAACAATAACAAGGGAAAACATCTTTAACTGCATCATATCATAGTTGAAATCTTGACCATAAGGGTATCCAGTATTTTTTCAGACACCTTGACCATGGTTTTGAGTTCCGGCGCAAACAGGGAGATTTTATATTCTTCCAGAAGCCAGAAAAAATCTTCAACGAGGAGGGTTTTTTCAGGAGATGAATGTGTGGTGAGCGTTGAGAGAAAGGCGGGGAGATGGCGGGTATATTTCTCCAGTTGGTTGATTTTTTTTTCTTCCTTTAACGGGTTGTCCGCAGCTCTCTGAGCCCTGATCCTGAGGCAGGCGACAAATCTTGAGAGATGCCGGAGCCTGTCTTCTGTGTAAAGATCGACAAAATTCGGGGGGACAAGGTTCTTCAGATCATTGAAAAGACCGGTCAGCATATCATCGGTTTTTTTCATTTTCCGGTGCTGGAAGGACAGTTTCTGGATCAGTTCAAAGCAGGAGCGATACTCTTCCCCCAAAACGGAAATCATTTTTATGAAGTCCTGCCCATGGCGGAAGAGATTGGGTATTTGATCTTTTGCATGGGAGTCAAATTCTTTTTTCGTGCGGATATTCTTTGCAAACAGGGTGGTCAGGATTCGGTTAAAAAGGGTTGTCTGGAAATGAACAGGGCCTTTAAAATAAGGCGCAATCTCTTTGATATCGATGGATGCGGTGATATCTTTTTTCAGGGCTTTGAAATCATCGGGGAACAAGATGGAGAAAAGGTGTTTTACTCCTTCACAATGGCTTTCTTCAGCTTCTTTTCCCGATTTGAACAATCTTAAGGACAGGACCTCGGCCTTTTTTTCCGGGTCGGTTTCGATTTTAAGACCCGGAAATCCTTTTAACGCACACTCTTTTTCCTTTACCAGAGTGATGGAATCGGTAAGATCTGGAAAATCCCATTGCCTGATATCATTCCGTTCAAATTTTTTGCGGGCCCTATCAAAGACGTCATCCTGCCGGACCGGCAAGATAGCGGCAAACTCACTCAGCACGGATTTATCACGGGAGGCCTTGATTTCCTTTCCTTTTTCATCCCGGATGGAAATCCGCATTTTCAAATGATCCGGCAGATCCTTATCCGACCACTCGGTTTCAGGAATCAGGACATGAAACCGGTTTTGGATAAAAGAAGACAAAAGACAGAACAGAGGTCGGTCTTCTTTTGGCATATCAGCCGCAATAACGGAGGCTTTTTCCAATATGGGGACGAGCTTCACCCGAAATCTTTTGGGAAGGGCCTTTATCAGGGCGGCAATTTTTTCTTCAAAAAGTCCCGGCACAATTCTGTCCAGACGATTCCCGGAAACATGGGGGGCTAAAGAAGCCGGGACTTTTAGGGTGACCCCATCCTTTTTTGAACCGGGATTGAACTCATATTCAAGCCTGAATTTGCCCTGCGGCATGGCCAGTTGGTCCGGATACAAGGAGAGCTCCCGGTCATCCACTTCTGATTTCTGAAGATCGGCCAGGGTCATTTTTAAAAAATCCGGATCAGGATGGTCTTTGATAAACCGAGCAAAGGACCGGATATCAAAAAACGGTTCAGGGAGCCTTGCCTGGTAAAAAAGGAAAATATCTTCTTCCGATGCCAGGATGTCTTTTTTCCTTGTTTTATGTTCCAGGTCTTCAAGGGTGTCCATCAATTTATGATTATGGGTCATGAATTCAAATTTCTGCTGGATTTCACCCTCAACCAGGGCATGACGGATAAAAATCTCTCCTGACTCCGTCGGATTGACTTTTCCATAGGCAATTTTTCGGTCATTGACAATGATCAGCCCGAACAGGGATACCTGCTCGCTTGCAATCACTTCTCCCCGGGTCTTTTCCCAGTGGGGATCGGAATACGTGTAGGTGCACAGGTTTTTTGCAATGGGTTCTATCCATGCAGGATCTATGTTGGCTACGGTTCTAGCAAAAAGCTGGCTGGTTTTGACAAATTCAGCCGCCACAATCCAGTTGCCGGCATTGGAAAAAAGACCGGAACCGGGGAATATCATGATTTGCTGGCCTTTTGCCGCTGTAAAAAGGTTTTTTTCCTTTTTATGGGCAATAGCGGAGAGATATCCGGTTAAAAGAGACTGGTGCAGAGCAATATAAAGGGGTCCGCCGATGTCGAACCCCTTTGCTTTCAGACCCTGCGTTCCAGTTGAAACCGGCAGTTTTGTTTTTCCTTCAATGCCGTGTTCTTTCAGGATATTGAGAATCTGGCTGTGAATATCTTCCCATTCCCTGATCCGCTTGAAGCTGAGGTAATGATCCTGGCAGAAGGATTTGAGTCTGGACCGGGATTTTAATTTTTTTTCTGCCGTCTTGACGGCATTCCAGATATTTAAGAGAGTCACAAAATCCGAGGCCGGGTCTTTGAAAAGCCCATGTTTCTGATCTGCGGCCTGGGCTTTGTCCAGGGGCCGCTGCCGGGGATCTGAAACAGTGAGGGCCGTGGCGATGATAACGGCTTCTTCAAGACACCCGTTAATATCCGCTTCAATCAGGATTCGGGATAATTTGGGATCCATGGGCAGTTTTGCCATGATCTGTCCCATGGATGTCAGGCCATATGCTTTTCCTTTTTTATTTTGGACTTTCTTTTCCTCAATGGCGGAAAGTTCCAAAAGGGTTGCAAATCCGTCCTGTATGCTTTTGGAAGAAGGGGGATCGATAAAGGGAAAATCCGAGACATTCCCAAGGTTCAGGGAAATCATCCGTAATATGACTTCGGCAAGATTGCTTCTCAGGATTTCCGGTGAGGTGAAAAAAGGTCTTCCCTTAAACTCAGTTTCGTCAAAAAGCCGGATGCAGACCCCGTTTTCAACCCGGCCGCAACGGCCCATCCGCTGGTTGGCGGAAGATTGGGAAATGGGGCTGACCGGAAGCGCCGTGGTCCTGGTCCGGGGGGAATAGCTGGGAATCCTGGCAAGTCCTGTGTCCACTACATATTTGATGCCTGGGATGGTCAATGAGGTTTCCGCCACATTGGTGGCCACGATAATTTTTCTTCCCACCTGCCGGGAGAAAATCCTGGACTGTTCCTGGCTCGAAAGTCTTGCAAAAAGAGGTAGAACCGTTATCCCCGGAAGCCCGCGGCCGCGGATGAGCTCCATGGTCTCGCCGATGTCCTGTTCCGTGGGCATGAAGATGAGGATATCCCCGGACCTGGAGGTTGACAAAAGATGGACCACGGCTTCAACGGTAGCCTCGACATAACCCTGATCTTCGGCATCCGTGCTGTCCTCATCCTTGTTTAAATAGGGCCGGTACAAGGTTTCAACAGGAAACATTCTTCCTGAGACCTCGATGATCGGGGCATTGTCAAAGGCTTTGGAAAATTTTTCCGTGTCAATGGTGGCTGAGGTGATGATGAGTTTCAAATCTTTTCGCTGCTTCACCAGACGCCTTAAAATGCCCAAAACAAAATCAATGTTGAGGCTTCGTTCATGGGCCTCGTCCACAATAAGGGTGTCATAGGCCTTGAGAAACCGGTCGGTCTGCGTTTCTGCCAGAAGAATGCCGTCGGTCATGAGCTTGATGCAGGATTTGGGATTCATTCTATCATCAAACCGGATTTTATATCCCACCGAATGCCCAATGGCTTCCCCCAGTTCTTCGGCAATCCGCGTGGCCACTGTGATGGCTGCAATGCGTCGGGGCTGGGTGCAGCCGATGCGGCCGGTTATCCCCCGGCCGGCTTCAAGGCAGAATTTCGGGATCTGGGTGGTCTTCCCTGAGCCGGTTGCCCCTGATATGATGACCACAGGGTTGTTTTTTATGGTATGAATGATCTCCTCTTTTTTTTGTGTGATGGGCAGATCCGGATTATAGGTGATGTGAGCGGGTTTGAAGAGATGCAAGACTTCCCGGTGCTTATTTTTCCATCCTGATTTTTTCTTCCTGGAAGGTATGGCGCTGGATTCATTCATAGAGTCAGCATAGTAACCGAAAGTGCAAAAAAGTCAAATTTTGAAATTTCGGATTAAATTAGAGTTGACAGAAAGGGTGGAATAAGAGACAAAGAAAATTGTTCAAAAAAAAAGAACTATAAGGTAACGTAAAGAAAATACTTTAAAAATCATATTGACTGAGGAGAAAAATAGCATGGGAGACACCGCTATTAAAATCGGGGGCGCAAGAAAGAGCGTCTTTAAAGATAAGGTAATGACGCTTTTGCCGGAGGGCGGTAACCTGAACGCATGCCTGACCTGTGGTGCATGTGCTTCCGGGTGTCCTGCAACCGGTCTTGAAGGCATGGACCCAAGAAAATTTTTGAGAATGGCTGCTCTTGGAATGGATGAAGAAATATTGAGCACAAACTGGGTATGGATGTGCACCATGTGTCAAAGATGCATTTATGTATGCCCGATGCAGATCAATATCCCCCAGCTTGTTTTCAATGCAAGGGCTCAATGGGCAAGAGATGACAAACCCAAGGGGATTAAAGGCTCCTGTGACATGGCATTGAGAAACGACACCTGCTCGGCCATGGGCGCAACCGAAGAAGATTTCCAGTTTGTTGTGGAAGATGTCCTTGAAGAATACCGTGAAGCACAGCCTGAATTTGAAGAAATGACGGCAGATGTCAACCGGGAAGGGGCCTATTATTTTTTAAACCAGAACTCCAGGGAACCGGTGACGGAACCCGATGAAATGGTGCCCTTGTGGAAAATTCTGAATCTTGCCGGTGCCGACTGGACCTATGGAACAAAAGGCTGGGCAGCGGAAAACTATTGCATGTTCATGGCTGAAGATGAGAGCTGGGAAAAAATTGTGCGGACCAAGGTAAAGGCTGTGGAGGATCTGGGCTGTAAAGTCTGGCTCAACACGGAGTGAGGGCACGAACTCTTCGCAGTCCGGTCCGGACTGGCAAAATTCAAGATCCCTTACAATTTCGAAATCAAGAGCATTATTCAACTTTACGCACAGTGGATAAAAGAAGGAAAACTAAAACCCTCTTCAGATTGGAACAAAGACCGTAAAATAAAATTTACGGTTCAGGACCCCTGCCAACTGGTTCGAAAATCTTTTGGTGACCCGGTTGCAGACGATTTGAGATATATTGTCAAGGCTGTCGTAGGGGAAGAAAATTTCGTTGATATGATGCCCAATAAATCCAACAATTTTTGCTGTGGCGGCGGCGGCGGATTCCTGCAATCCGGATTCCAGGAGCAACGTCGGGCTTATGGCCAGACCAAGGCCAACCAGATTCTTTCCACCAAAGCAACCTATTGCATCACTCCCTGTCATAACTGCCATGCCCAGGTACATGACATGGCAGAAGTAAATGATCACGCATGGCAAACCGTCCATCTCTGGACCCTTCTGTGCCTTTCTCTCGGCATCCTGGGACCCAAAGAACGAACGTATCTTGGTGATGACTTAAAAGATGTGGCTGTATTCCATCCGGAATCAGACGAATAACCTGTCCATCTGATTTGTAAAACTTGCCCGGTATCGCCATAAAAGGCCATGCCGGGCTTTTTTTTCAGAGTTTTTTTTGAACGCGCAAAAAAATATTTCGGCTCATTCTTAAACGATTGCCTATGCCGGACAACTATGGTATGAAAACTGGATTATGACCCAGATTATCAGTATAGCAAACCAGAAAGGGGGAGTCGGTAAAACAACGACTTCCGTCAACCTTTCCGCTGCTCTTGCATCCCTTGGAAAAAAAGTTCTTTTGGTGGATTGTGATTCCCAGGCCAATGCGACCACGGGTATGGGAATCGACAAGCCTTCCTTAAAATATTCTCTATATCAGGGCCTTATCGGTGAGGCAGGGATGGATGATATTATCTATCCCACTATTTTGCCAAAGCTCATGATCATTCCTGCCAATATGGATCTTATCGGTTTTGAAATCGAAATGGTGTCGGAAGAAGGCAGGGAAAAAAAACTAAAGCTTCTTATTGAACAGGTGAAAGAACGGTTTGATTATGTGATCATCGACTGTCCACCGGCGCTGGGACTGTTGACTTTGAATGCATTTACAGCATCCGATGCTGTATTAATTCCCCTTCAAAGTGAATTCTATGCCCTTGAGGGCCTGGGCCAGCTTCTGGATACCATTAAACGGGTCAAGTCATCTTTTAATCCTGGATTGAGAATCAAGGGAATCCTTTTAACCATGTATGACGGCCGGACAAATCTTGCCCAGCATGTAGTTGAAGATGCAAGAAAATATTTCAAAGACATGGTTTTCAAAACAAAGATACCCCGCAATGTAAAACTGGGAGAAGCACCCAGTTATGGATTGCCGGTAATTTTATATGATAAACAGTCACCAGGCTCCAAAAGCTATATGGCTTTCACCAGGGAATTTCTTAAAAGATGATAAAAAAAAAGAAACATACCGGACTTGGCCGGGGGATCTCGGCTCTCATCCCTGAGTTTGAAAAACCGGAAACCAGTACTGATTTTTTAATGTGTCCTGTTGAGGATATTAGACCCAACCGGTATCAGCCCAGAACCGTATTCAACCAGGAAGAACTGGACCGCTTGAGGGACTCTGTTGCAGAGCGGGGAATCTTACAGCCATTGCTGGTCAGGCATATGAATGATTCCTATGAGCTGATTGCAGGAGAAAGAAGGCTTAGGGCCGCAAGAGAAGCCAAGCTTACCCATGTGCCGGTATTTGTAAAAAATCTGACCGACGAGCAGGTTCTTGAAGTTTCCATCATTGAGAATATTCAACGGGAAAATCTAAATGTTCTTGAAGAAGCTGAGGCGTATCACCGGTTGATTGAGGAGTTTCAGTATACCCAGGAAAAGGTGGCCCAAAAAATAGGCAAAAACCGGTCTACCATTGCCAATCTTCTGAGACTTCGAAGCCTGCCTGAAGTCATAAAGGAGAGCCTCATCGCAGAAAAAATTTCCATGGGTCATGCAAGGGCGCTTTTAAGTGCGGGCTCCGAAGAAAGTCAGATCCGTCTTCTTCATATTGTGATCCAAAAAGAACTATCCGTCCGAGAGACGGAAAAACTAGTCAATACTGTCAAAAAAGAACCTCAGAAATTTCAAACCGAATTATCTTCCGCCGAAAAACAATTTCTTGATCAAACCTCCCGGCTTCTTTCCGACCGGATCAAATCATTGGTCAGAATCCAGAAAAGCGGGGAAAAGGGTAAAATAGAAATCAATTTTAAATCAAAGACGGAATTCCAGCAGATCATTGACTTTTTAAGCAGAATCTGATGAAAATCGTCATTGCCAAAACAGCCGGATTCTGCATGGGTGTGCGGCGGGCTGTGGATATGGTTCTGGATGCATCAACCCGGTATCAGGAACAAATTTTTACCTATGGACCCCTCATCCATAATCCCCAGGTACTGCAGATGCTGCAGGAAAAAAAGATCTTCGGGATTGAAAAAATTCCGGAAAAAGGTTCCGGCATTGTCCTGATACGGGCCCACGGAGTTCCGCCGGAAGATCAGGTTGCCCTGAAGAATGCCGGGTTTACGGTTATCAATGCCACCTGCCCGAGGGTGGTCAGAGTTCAGGTCATCATCAATCGATATGCCAAAAAAGGGTATGCCACCATCATTGTCGGCGATAAAAACCATCCTGAAGTCATAGGGCTCCTTGGATATGCAAAGGGAAAGGGTCATACCGTCACGTCTATGAAAGAGCTTTTCTCATTGCCAAGATTTGAGAATGCCATTGTTGTTGCCCAGACAACCCAGAACGTTTCCTTTTATGATGAGATAAAAGCCTGGTGTCAAGTTCATGAGCCCCATTACAGGATATGTGATACCATTTGTGGTTCCACGGAAAAACGCCAGACCGAAATCAGAAATCTCGCAGAGGAAAATGATGCCATCATCGTGGTGGGTGGAAAAGAAAGTGGAAACACGAGGCGGCTTGCTGAAATTGCGGCCGGAACAGGTAAGCCGGCTCTCCATATCGAGGATGCCTCTGAAATTAATTATGAAATTCTGTCCAAAGCAAAATCCATTGCCCTTACAGCCGGGGCGTCCACTCCGAACTGGATTATTACGGATACATACCGGAAAATAGAAAACAACCTTCAAAAAAAGCATGCTGTTAAGGCGGCATTGTATTTTTTTCGTGATTTTCTTTTAAAAACCAATATTCTCGCTTCTGTCGGGGCAGGTTCCCTGACCTATGCGTGTTCAAGGCTTCAGGGAAACGATCGTAATCTTCATCATGCATTGATTGCCATGCTGTACGTGCTTTCCATGCAGATCATGAATAATCTTTTTGCCATCCGGTCAGACCGGTACAATCATCCGAAAAGGGCTCTTTTTTACAAGGAAAATCAACTGTATCTCTGGACTCTTGCGGTTTTGTCCGGTGGTGCAGGACTTTATCTGAGTTTTTTGAGCGGGGTGGTGTCATTTGTTTTGCTGCTGATCATGAGTTTTTTAGGTTTGTCCTATAATCTGAAAATCATCCCCATGTCGGTAAGAAAAGGGAAAATAGCAAGAATAAAGGATATCCCGGGGTCAAAAACCATATTGATCGTTATTGCCTGGGGAACCGTGACCTGTCTTTTGCCGGCCGTGGTCAATCATGGGAATCTTCTTTCCGTCGTCGTGGTTTTTTTATTCGCAACAGGCCTTGTGTTCGCCAGGACGGTATTTTTTGATATCCTTGCCATTCAGGGGGACAGGATTACAGGTAAAGAAACACTTCCGATTCTTCTCGGGGAAAAACAAAGTTTTGCTATTATAAAATACACTCTGATTTTTGAGATCGGACTCATTATTATAGCAAATCTGGTCGATTTATTGGTAAACAGTGCTTTCTTTCTTGCTTTCATACCCTTTTGTATGGTTTTATTAGTGAGATTCTTTGAAAAGGATCGTCTTGTATCTGGTGAGCATCGGGAATTTATCATTGAATTCCTTCTGATCACCACAGGATTGGCAAGTGCTGTAATTTAAATCTTATGCGAGGAAATTATGGCCGAAGAAGCAGAGAATAAAATAAAAATCCCGGTCATCGGGCTTCTGGCAGTAAAAAATCTTTTAATCACAAAAGAAGATCTTCAAAAAGCGCTATCGCATTGTTCAGGGGCAGCCAATCCTGATCTTGCCTTAAAAGAGTATTTTTTATCAAAGGAAATGATATCTGCTCATAACATGGAAAGAATCCTGAGAGCCGCCAAAGCGATTAAGCTGCGACAGCAAGAATTACAATTCGGGGTAATTGCCGTCCGCAAGGGGTTTATTAATCAGAGCATGTTGAAATTGGTCCTGGAAGAGCAGGAAAATGATATCAAAAATAAGCGAAAAGTCCGTCTCATGAGCGACATACTGGTTGAGGCCGGAATGCTGACTGAAAAACAAAGGGACTATATCCTGAAATTGCAGAAAAGGGTGAAAGAAGAGGTCAAAAAATCATCCGAAGAAAAAAGCGCCGGCGCCACACACCAAGTCGAATCGTCCAAACTGGATCATACAGCCGCTAAAATTTCTGAAAAATCAAAAAGCGAGATGGATGAGGGGCAAGAGGATGCCGGAACTTTGCTGGCACCTGAGATCATTAACGGTGGAATCAAACTTGAAGTTTCCAAAGATTTCATGGCAGCCTTTCTTACAAAAACAGATCATTTTGACGATACCATTACCCTTGACGGGATAAAGGCCGCTTTGCAGGATAAAGGCATTGTATTAGGTCTTGCTGAAGATAAGATGATGGAGGGGTTTATTAAGTCCAGCGGGTTTAAAACAAAGGCATTCAGAGTGGCAAGGGGTATCTCACCGATTCAGGGGAAAGATGCAAGGATTGAGTATTTTTTTAATACGAATTATTTGACGGCCGGAGGGATTGCAGAAAACGGAACGATCGATTTCAAAGAGCGTGGCGAAATTCCTTTTGTTGAAGCCGGAACCGTTCTTGCAGAGAAAATTTCCATGGTTCAAGCGAGGTGGGGCCACAATATATATGGCGAGGAAATGGAGACAATTCCTGGAAAAGAAATCGCTTTAAAATATGGGAAAGGTGCTAAAATATCTGAAGATGGGCATAAGATTCTTGCCGCGGTTGCCGGATTTCCAAAATATGCCTTGTCTGGCCATGTTTTTGTTCATCAGGAATATACCACACAAGGGGATGTGGATTATGGAACCGGCCATATTCATTATGACGGGAATGTGAATGTCACCGGCCGCATCCAGTCCGGGTTCAAGGTGGTGGGCAATAATATTCAGGCCATCGGAGTGGATGGCGGCACGATCACTGCCGAAGGAAATGTAAAAATTGTAGGCGGTATTAATAAGGGCAAAATTTACGCCAGGGGGAATGTCCGGGCAAAATATATCCATCAGTCAGAAATCATCTGCATGGGAGATGTTGTGGTTGAAAAAGAAATTGTGGATGTAGATATTGAATGCTCCGGAAGCTGTATTGTTGAAAACGGGAAGCTGATTTCTTCGAGGATTTCAGCCAAAATGGGTGTAAAAGCAAGGCATATTGGAACAGAGATAGCAGGAGCCAGTTTGATCAAGATCGGTCAGGATGAGTTTACCGCGAAAGAACTTGAAAAAAATAAAGGGATAATCGAAAATTTAAGAATTCAGATGGACCTTCATAAGGAAAAGAAAGAAAGACTCAAAGAGGAGAACTTCAGTCTTCAAAAAGAGATCACAGAGTTTGCTCATATCCAGGACAGATCTCAACTTGAGCAAAGAGAATTAAATTCAAAAATATCCACATTGGGGAATGACTCTCAAGCTATCAATGAGCTGAATAAGAGAATCCAACAATTGCAACTGAATGCCAAAAAAGCCGAAGAAAACCTGGATATCTGTTTTGATAAAAGTGATACCATTGAAGCCATGATGGCAAGCGAGGGCAAGGAAATTGAAGCCCTTGAAAAAAGGTATGACGATTTTATTGAGGAAAGAGACAATCTCATAAAATGGTCTAAAGAGAATCCGGGAAAACCGATTGTCATTTGTGAAGGGATAATCATGCCCGAAACCATTATCAAAGGGAAATACACTGAAAAACGAGTGACTGAAATGATCCGTCATTCAAGGATTGCAGAGGTTCTGTGCACTTCTGATCAGGGCAAGAGCCTGAATACTTACGAAATGCGGGTTGGTAATATTTGACAGCTTAAATCCGGCCGGCTTTTAATCTGCTGATTTTTTTGTCTTTTTTAAGCCATAAATCGTTAAGCCAGAAAAATATACGCTTTTTATAGTCTGCATCGTTAAGAGGGTCACCTTTCAAAAATTCGGTTAGTGGAATCACTTCAAAATCAATGATGATTTTTTTGACCCTGCCTGAAATAAATTCCCAGAAAGTCGGAATTTTTTCCGGGTAGACAATGGTGACATCAATGATATTGTGAAGATATTCTCCCATGGCTCCTAATACAAAGGAAATCCCACCTGCCTTGGGGTTTAAAAGATGGCTGAAGGGATTATTCTGCTTGTCTTTTTTAGCTTGTGTAAATCTTGTCCCTTCAACAAAATTCATAATGGAAACCGGTGTATGTTTGAATTTTTCGCAGGCTTTTTTTGTGATTTCAAGATCCTTGCCTTTTAAATGGGGCTTTTGAAGCAATTCTTTTTTTGAATATCGTCTCATGAAGGGGAAATCAAGGGCCCACCAGGCAAGACCCAGAAACGGGACAAAGATCAGCTCTTTTTTCAGGAAAAATTTCAGCATGGGTATTTTTTGATTCAAGATGGTCTGTAACGCCAGGATATCAACCCAGGATTGATGATTGGAAAGAACCAGGTACCATTCTTTTTGTTTCAGATGTTCAAGTCCTCGGATATCCCATTCAATGGTGCAGAAAAGCCTTGAATTGAGTGAGTTGATGTTTATCCAGAGGGTGGCAATCAAAATCAGTATTCGGTCGAGAAAGACAATAAAAAAATGAACCGGAATGATAAATTTTAAAAATGACAAAAGGATTAAAGGGACGGTTAAAAAAATGGTGTTCAGAGTGTACAGAAGAAACGATAAAATTCCCCTGATCAGGGGAGGTAGAGAATTAAACATGATGAATTTCTTCTTTTTGAGCAGTCATAATGTATTTTTTTATGGTTCTTCTATCCAGTCCGGTTAGTTTTGCAACTTTTTCATAGCTGCCGGTTTCATCATAAAGAAGCCTGCAGTATCCGGACAGGAGGGAGGGTGCGGATATATTCCGATTGCGGATTCCCTCTATCAGCTCCTGGTTCAGGGACCCTGTCTCTTCTTTTTGCTTGCCTTTGTAGTCCCGCCTGAGAAGAACACTTCTGACACACTGTTCCAGTTCCCGGACGTTTCCAGGCCATTCATAATTCTTTCCAAGCCTGCGGTCAATAATTCTTTTAACTTTATGGATCAGTTTTTCCGAGCGGGTCCCGGTCATTCTCTCGATGGTAAAATCCAACAGCTCATCAAGTTCTGCTGGAGCCTCTTTAATCCTTGTTCTCAAGGGGGGGACGTCAATGATGTCGGAACAGAGCCGGTAATAAAAATCATCCCTGAAGACGGTGCCGTTCAGAATATCTTTTTTGGGCCGGTTGGTGGCGGCAATCACCCGTCCATTGAATCTTGATACGGCATGGGTTCCGACAGGGGAAAAGCTTCTTTCCTGAAGAACCCGCAATAATTTGATCTGAACGTGACTTGGGATTTCTCCGATCTCATCAAGAAGAATGGAGCCATGGGAACTGCATCGATCAAAGACGCCTTTATAATCATCTACAGCTCCTGTAAAAGCACCTTTTGTATGTCCAAAAAGTTCTGACTCCAGAAGGGTTTCAGGGTACTGAGAAAGGTTCAGGGAAGAAAAGGCTTCAGTAAAACTCTGTTCAAAACACTGCTTTTTTTCATCAAAGGGAATATACCCGCTGCTTCCAATGGCTTTGGCAGCCGTACCTTTTCCAGTTCCGGTTTCTCCGAGAAGAAGAGTGGAAAAATCTTCCATCTTGTTCCATAAAAATCTATGGTACAGATCAATATTATAGGTGAACACATTATACCACAGATGCTTTTTAAGGGTCTTCATGCACAGACTGCTGCCCACAAGGGAATGGGAGATAAAATAAAAGGCCCGCCGAAGCTGGTAGGAAAGTGCGAAATAGTGGGCAATGCCCTTTTCATCAAATCCTTTGTCATAGAGCATGCGCATCGCTGTCTCAGCAAAAGGGACTTTGACGGATGTTTCTCCTGCCTTTATCTGATCTTTTATCAACTGGTCGAAATCATCCCTGAATTTATGGAACACATCAAACAGAAAAACAACGGTAATAATTTCTTTATCCTGCCCTTCATAAGCATTAATATCGGCTCGGCCCTGCTTTTCAAGCTCACTGATCCGATGACTGACTTCCTGAATGGATTGATCAATTCCTTCTCTCCGCGTGGCAGAAGAGAAAAGTCCTGCAATTTTGATATCCAGCTTTTCCCTTAGATCACTGAACGGGTTTGCAAACGCCGCATTATGGACAGTCTTGAAAAAATTTTGCTCTTCAGGACTAAGGGATGCTTTTTTCATTCTCGGCTCCATGGAATAAAATAATGACCATGAGCAATTTTGTATATGCCGTATGCATAAAATGCAAGTGGAAAGGTCACGATTGAAAAATAAATAAACCAATTCAAATGAAAATCCTCATCATTTTGGATGGTTATCTATTTTTTGGATTCTGGCATGGTATTTGTAGAGGGGCTGTTGGCTAAGAGAAAATTATTAAAGACCGGCCACTGATTTTTTGACCGGCCATAATATGGAAATGAAATCAATGATGGAGAACTCTATATGATAAGAAGAATACTGAATTCAAGACTTCCTTTGATGGTTTATAACCCTGTAAAGGTGTTTGATGTAACGTATTTTAATGAAATTTACACTGCCGGGGCTCTTCCGGTATTGGACACGGAATTTTTAACCCATGAGGAAATCCTTCAAAGAGCTTTGCAGCTTTCCAAAGAACAAATCAGTTTCGGTATAAGACTTTTTTCCCATGACAGGGATCTTGTCGAGAAAATCAAAGAAAAGCAGATGATAAATCTTGATCTCATCATCTGCCCGCTTTCAAAAAGCGATAGGCTGGCAGATTTTTCCCATTTTTCAGAAACAAAAATTGTTCTTGAAATCAAAGACATTCATATTAATGATAAAATTAAGGAAATCAGCCCCCATGCCCTTATTCTCAAAGGGAATGAAGCCGGTGGAAAGGTGTCTAAATATTCCTCCTTTATCCTCATGCAATGGTATTTAAAAAACACGGAATATCCTGTTTTTATTCATGGTGGCGTGGGTAAATACACTGCCACCGGGATGTTTGCCGCTGGTGTTTCCGGAGTTGTCATGGACAGTCAGCTCCTCATGGCGGACGAAGCCCCGGTATCGAAAAATTTTAAAGCCCTTCTGGGAATGCTCGATGAAAACGATTCCACTGATATTACCTATAATGGCGATGATATTTACCGGGTATTTGCAAAACTGGGCACAAAAATTGTTAAAGACCTTAAGATCAATGCCGTGGAACTGGGTACCGACCCGAGCGGGAAAGAAAAACTCTATGATATCATCGCAGCCGAAATGACTGCCTGTGACCGGGAGGATGCACAGTTTATCCAGTCCCTGTTTTATCTGGGCCAGGATGGGGTTTTTGCAAAAGATTTTGTCAAAGATTCAACCCGTCTGGGTGACATCATCTCAGGATTTTTTAAAACAATCGGCGAGAATCTGAACTTAATCGACAGCCATGATCCTGTAAAACCAGGGACAGCGTTTGCCAAAGACCAGGGAACAAAATTCCCCCTGATCCAGGGGCCCATGGCCAATATCTCAGATAGCTCCGAGTTTGCCAATAAGGTTCTTGAACATGGCGCATTGCCGTTTTTTGCCGTGGGCAGCCTGCCGGAGTTTCTGGCCGATAAAATGCTCAAAGACGGATCTGAAAAAGTGCCTGTTTTCGGAGCAGGGCTTGTGGGGATTGAAGCCTTTAACCCCATGGTCAAAAAACATCTGGAAATGGTTAAAAAATATAAAGCTCCCTATGCCCTTTTTGCCGGTGGAAATCCATCCCAGGTGGCGGAACTTGAAAAAGCCGGAACAAAAACCTATCTTCATACACCATCGGTGTCCATGATGGAAAATGCCATTAAGAGCGGCTGCCGGCGATTTATCTTTGAAGGCGGCGAAGCTGGGGGCCATGTGGGAGCGCTTTCTTCCATGGTTTTGTGGGAAGATGCCATTGCCACTCTGATGAACAAAAATTATGATATAAAGGGGTTATACCTGGTCTTTGCCGGGGGGATTGCCACCTGTTTCGCTTCTTTTTTTATTTCAGGACTTGCCTCTTTTCTGGCAGCCAGGGGGGCTAAGATCGGAATCCAGGTGGGAACAGCCTATCTCTTTGCCGATGAAATCGTGGAAACAAAATGTATGAAGTCACAGTACCGTGACATCATTATTGAGCAAAACGAAACCATGGTCATCGGCAAGAGTCTTGGGCTGGCTTCCAGAACGGCTCCCACTGACTTTGCCAGGATGATGGTGGAAACCGAAGCGGAAATGATCCGAAATAAAGAGAGTCTTGAGAACAGAAAGCGGGCCTTTGAAAAAAAGAATATTGGTTCCCTGCTGATTGGCGCCAAAGGCTTTCTGCCGGATTTCAAAAATCCAGGACCTGAACATTATACCTGGTTTGATGATGAAGCCCACAGGGAAAAGGGAAACTTTCTGGTCGGGGATGGCCTTGCCTTTTTTGATGGGCCGGTCACGATAAAAAAGATTCATGACAAATTCTTTGAAACCAAAGCAACGCTTTACCGGAATCTGAATTTTCTGGAGATTTTTTCAAGTCTGAAAAACAAAATCAATGACGAGATCGCCGTGGTGGGGGTGGGTTGCACCCTTCCGGATGCACATGATCCGGAAACCCTGTGGGAAAATATTCTCAATAAACAATATTCCATCAGCCCCATGCCAGCCTCCCGGTTTGATTATGAACTGTATTATGACCCGGATCGGAGCGTCGAGGACAAGACCTATACCACTCTGGCAGGGCATATTGATGATTTTAAATTTGATTTTGATCGGTTCGGATATGATGAAGGCAAGGAAAAAAGACTTTCCAGAAGCCAGAAAATGGTTCTCCAGACCGCCTATAAGGCCGTTGAAAATGCCGGGCTCCTGGGGGAAAACAACCGCCTCGCCTGTGATGATCCATCACGAACAGCCGTTATCATCGCCACCTGCCTCTCCAATGAGCTGGGAAACAGCCTTCAGCTCAAATACTGGTATCCGGAGCTGGTTTCCATGATGGAGAAAACCGATGAGTATCAGGCCTTGATCGACCCGGAAAAAGAAATGGTGAAGCAAGTTCTGATGGAAGGTATAGAAGGGGAAAATAAAGGCTATGATCCGGTCCACGGAATTCTTTTGAACATCGAAGCCTCAAGAATTGCAAGCCATCTGGGTGTCCGGGGGGCCAATTATATCGTGGATGCGGCCTGCGCTTCTTCGGTCACTGCTCTTGAGGCTGCAACCGGTGAGCTTTTGTCCGGTGACCATGATCAGGTCATTGTGGGCGGGGTCAATACCCATCTGGCACCTGAATCCTTTATCGGTTTTGCAAAAATGGGAACCCTGTCTTCGGTCGGATCATACCCGTTTGACGAACGGGCAGATGGGTTTATCCTGGGAGAAGGGTCGGTTATCTTTATTTTGAAACGAATGAAGGATGCCATCCGGGACAACAATAAAATATTCGGTGTGATCAATTCCATTGGGTCAAGTTCCGATGGCAAAGGAAAAGCCATTGCCGCACCCAATCCCAAAGGCCAGGTCTTAAGTGTGGAACGGTGTTTTGAAAATATTCGTCCGGGAATAAGGCCTGAAGATATCGGATTTATTGAAGCCCACGGCACATCCACCACCATTGGGGATCAGGCAGAGCTTGAAACCTTGAATGCGTTGTATAAAAATGCAAAAGCCGGTATCAGTTCAATCAAATCCCAGATCGGCCATCTTCTGGGATGCGCGGGATCGGCAGGACTCTTAAAAGCCCTTTTGGCCGTCAACAAAGGCATTCTTCCCCCCAATGGCCAATTTGAAAAACTTTCAAAGAATCACGATTTGGCAACATCTTCACTGTTTGTTGTTAAAGATGCAGAAGATTGGCAGATCAAAGGCAATGCATCGAGAAAAGCCGCTGTTTCTTCCTATGGGTTTGGCGGCATTAATTATCATATGGTGGTTGAACAGATGACCGATCAGTACCAGGTGCTTACCCGGGATATTTTTTCAGACCCATCTTACGATTTTAATGATGACCGGATTGTGGTGGCCGGTCTCGGAGTTTTTCTGCCCGGAGCAAAAAATACCGAGGAATTCTGGGAAAAACTTCAGTCAGGCAAAAAGCAATTGTCTGATATCCCGCTTGCTCACTTTGACAATGACACTTATGCAAATCTTGATAAAAAATCTTTTTACCGGCTGCCCAAGGTAAAGGCAGGGGTCGTAAAGGATTATAAGTTCAACAATCTGAAATACCGGATGCCGCCCATGATGGTGAAATCCATTGAACGAGGCCAGATTTTTGGTCTTGAAGCAGCCAATGAGGCACTTGAAAATTCAGGCCTTCTGAAGGCGCTGAAGCCCGCCAATAAGGTGGGGGTAATCCTTGGAACCATTGCAGGCGAGCGGCAGAGTAAAAATATCATCCGAGTACGTAAACAGTTTATCGGCAATATCATTAAAAATTGTCAACTGCTTGATCCTGAAAAGCGAACCCGGCTTTCAGAGAAGCTGGTTGACGCTATCCGCAAAGCAATTCCGGAAAATAATGAGGATACAACCCCAGGCCTCTTGTCCAATATCATCTCCGGCCGGATCGCCAATTATTTCGGACTGAACGGGGCCAATTACGTGATTGATGCGTCCTGCGCGTCTGCCTTTATCGCCATGAGAAATGCCGTAAGGAATTTGAAGCAGAAAGACCTTGATTTTGTTCTGGCTGGCGGGGTGGACTGCAACCTTTATCCTGCGGTGCTCATGGCTTTCAAACGCCTTGGACTTTTATCGGAAAGCGACTGCAATTTCTTCGATTCCAGGGCAGATGGGTATGTCATGGGAGAGGGCGCTGCCATTCATATGATCACCACCTATAAAAAAGCCCGTGAATACAATATGGAAATACTGGGTGAGATCAATGACTGTGCCGTTCGCTCCAGTGTGCCGGATCACCTTCTGGCCCCATCGGAACAGACCTTTGTGTCCACCATCAACGAAGCTTATTATAAAAGCGGTATCCGGAAACAGGAGATCAGCCACCTGGATCTGTTTGCATTTTCCAATATTTTCGGCGACATGGTTGAAAAACAGGTGATTGAGCAGTGCTTTGATCATGAAATGCACTGCGGAAACATCAAATCCCAGTTCGGATATTTCAAGGCGGCCAACCCGGCTGTGGCCATGGCCAAGCTTATGCTCATGAACAAAAATGGGAAAATTCTGAAAGATTTTAATTATGACCCCGAACACTCCATCCTGAATGATTGCAAGGTTCTGAAACCGGCCCGGCAAATGAGGGTCAGACAAAAGGGCCGTCCTTTCCGGTTTGCAGCCAATGTCAACGGGATCGGCGGCAATCACTGCCACATGATTATGAGTGCATTACCGAGCATACTTGAAACAAAACATCCGGTTGTACAAGCAGAATTCAAAAAAGCGGCCGGGGATGATATCGTATTGATGGATCATGCTTATTCTTCCGATGGCAGGGGGAAAAAACAGAGAATTGTAGCCCTTCTTTCCGGCCAGGGCGCCCAGAGAAGCCGGATGATGAAAGATCTGTTTGAAAAAGACGCCCATATCCGGATGATCATGGAGAAAGGAGAAAGCATCTTTGTTGAACAAAGGGGATATTCTCTATTGGATATGATGTTCGGCACGGATGAGACCATCCACTCCACCCAGAACACTCAGCCGGCGGTCTTCCTTTCTTCTGCTGCTGTTTACAGCCGTCTGGCCCGGGAAGGATTTTCCCCGGATTATTATATTGGTCACAGTGTGGGGGAGTACACCGCCCTTTTCTGCAGCGGGATGCTGTCCTTTGCCGATGCCATGCGTCTTGTCATCAAACGCTCTGATCTCATGTATGAAGCGACGTTAAAGGTGCCGGGAAAGATCATGGTGGTATTTAAAAATGAAAAGGAAACAGAGAACCTGATCAGGAAATCCTTTGTTTCCAATATTTATATCACCAATAAAAATAGTGAAAAGCAGACCGCTGTATCCGGACAGTCAGACGATATTGAAAAATTCTGTAGTTTTGTGACCCAGCAGGAGGTATTCTATAAAAAATTGAATCTGACCGGGGCCTTTCATACCCCATTGCTGACTGAAGCATCATCTGAACTGAGAAAATTTTTGGATACCCTGACCTTTAATGATACCCGGTTTGGCAGAATCATATCCAATACCCATGCAAAGCCATATCCGGAAAGAGTGGAAGACGTAAAAGACCTTCTGGCAAGACAAATCATATCTCCTGTTGAATTCATCAAATCTATTGAAGAAGTCTATGTATCCGGACGGACCCATTTTATTGAGATTGGACCGTCCAGACTTCTGGTTAATCTTTTAAAGGATATTAATATTGTTGACTACGGCACGGTGGTATCCGTGGATGCAAAGATCGGGGAAGTCAAATCCTTTGAAGCCTGCAGAAAATATCTTCTGGACTTGAATGCTGTTTTTGAACCGGCAAAAGCCTTGATGATTCAGGCGAACCCCCCTGAGCAAAAAGAAGCGCTGCCCAGAATACAACCCAGTGAAGATTTTGAAACTTTCAAGCTCAACAATCAGGCTCTCATTGACCAGATTCTTTACAAGGAATACCAGCTTCAGAAACGCGAAACTGCCATTGAAGCCATGGAACGGTACAATTTCAATACCGGTCGGGTATTGATTTCCGGCGTATCCGTGGGGCTTCCCGGCAAAACGCGGCGTGTTTTTGCAACAGATAATTTTGATGCCATTTTAAATGGTGAAAATTTTATCGACCTTCTGAGCGCGGAAGCCATGGAAGGATTTACCGATAAAAACATCACCAAGCTTTATAAACAGCCGGATGGAAATGCAAGATTTGTCCAGATCACAAAAACCGAAGATGTCATCCATCTGGCGGGTCAGCTCGGATATTTTAACCTGAATGACGAATACGGCATCAAGGAACAATACGATATCAGTATGGCCATCGGTATCGCAGCCGGGATTGAAGCATTGAAGGATGCCAATATCCCCCTGGTGATGCAGTATAAGAAAATGAAAGACGGGAAAACCTTTATCCCCGACGGGTTTGCCCTTCCCGAGGAAATGCAGGAAGAAACCGGGGTCATTATCACCTCTTTGTGGCCCAATGGTGAAACCTTGATTTCAGAGCTGGAAAAATATTATTATGAAAAAATGTTTTTAAAACCCTATGAAGAATTTGAAAACATCTATTATTTCCTCATGGAAAAAATTAAAGAAATTGAAATCAAAGAGCAATTGACGGAATGGTTTTTCAAGGCAAAATCAAGAAAGCGCAATGATTTTGGAACCTATAAATTTGACCGGGATTTTCTGGCCAACGCCTGCCCCCTGGGATCAGCCCATCTTGCCATGATTATCAAGGCCAAAGGCCCCAATACCCTGGTCAGTTCCGCCTGTGCTTCCACCACCCTTGCCATCGGCATTGCCGAAGACTGGATCAGGGTCGGGCGGTGCAAACGTGTCCTGGTAGTGGGTGGTGAAAATGCAACCTCACCGCTACAGGGCCAGTGGGTGGGATCAGGCTTTCTTGCCCTGGGTGCGGCCACCATTAAAAAACGGGTATCGGAAGCGGCCAAACCCTTTGATGAGGATCGGAACGGCACCATCCTAGGGTCCGGCGCCGTCGGTCTTGTCATCGAGAGTGAAAGCTGCGCAAAAAAAAGAGGAATGAACGGGCAATGCGAGATTCTTGGAACCCATATCGCCAATTCTGCCTATCACACCTATAATATCGATGTTCCCCATATGTCCCGGGAGATGAATAAATTTATCTCAAAGATTGAAAAACAGAATAACCTTAAAAAAGACGATTATGCAGACAAACTTTTGTTCATGTCCCATGAAACCTATACCCCGGCCCGGGGAGGCAGCGCAGATGCCGAAGTAACGGCGCTTGAAGCTGCTTTTGCCGGTCATCTGAGCAGTATCTGCATCTCCAATACCAAGGGGTTTACGGGCCATACCCTGGGCGCTGCCATTGAAGATGTTGTCCTGGTTAAGGCACTTCAGAAAAGAAAAGCTCCACCCATTGCGAATCTTAAAAAAATACCCGAGCATTTCAAAAAACTCAATTTTTCAGGCCAGGAGAAAATTACATCTGAGTATGGTCTTCACCTGGCTGCGGGGTTTGGGTCTCATTTTGCTTTCATGTTTGTCAAACGCATCGAGGAAACTGTAGTTGAGGGAAATACCCGATATCAGGCCTGGTTGAAAGAAATAACCGGATCTGAGCATCCAGAGCTCAAGGTGATTGACAATACCCTTTGTGCTGTAGCCGGAGGTGAAGCCCTGCCAGTTAAGGCAACGAAACCGGTTACGGTGGAAGAACCAATAAAAAGATCGGATATTCCGGCTATGCCGACGCCTCCCGCAGCAACAGCCGTGGTGAGAAAGGCTCTCCCTGAGAAAATGACAGAACCGGTTGTGATCAGGCCTGCTGTGCCGGTCGGGACGGACATATTAAATACCATAAAAACCATTATTGCCGAGCAGACCGGATATGCAGCGGATATGCTGGAAGACGGCCTGGATCTTGAGGCGGATCTCGGTATCGATACGGTAAAACAGGTGGAAATCTTTGCCAAGATTTCAGCCGTTTTTGGTTTTCCTGTGCCGGACGATTTAAAACTCCGGGACCTGAATACCATTGCGAGACTTGGGGATTATATTCATAAAAGACTTGGATCAGATGATGCAAAAGAGATTGTCGATGAACGACCAGCAGAACTTGTTCAGGATTTCGGGGAAGCCACGGCCATCATCAGAAATGTAATAGCCGAACAGACCGGATATGCGGCTGACATGCTGGAAGAAGGGCTCGATCTTGAGGCAGACCTAGGGATTGATACAGTGAAGCAGGTTGAGATTTTCGCCAAGATTGCATCTCATTTTGGATTATCCGTACCGGATGATTTAAAACTCCGGGATCTGAACACCATATCGAGACTGGCGGAATATATCAACAACCGGGTAGGAGCTGATCAGGCACAAAAGAAGGAAAGTGATGCACCCCATGAAAGCGGAAAGGATGTTCAGAAATCCGATTCTCTGGTTTTTTCTGTTGGAACCGATGAATATCCTGATCCCTGTTCACCGATTAAGCGCCTCATCGTGAGAACCAGGGAAACCACAATCCCAGAGCTTTCCAGGACAGATTTTAAAGGCAAAAAAATCATGGTATCCCTTGACAGCCATGGATTTGCAAAGAAGATCATTGAAAAAATCAAACAGAAAAAAGGCGAGGTCATCACCATCGGCAGCAAAGGTGCAGACTTTGAGTTTGATCTCACAGATGTGAAACTGACGGAAAAACAGGTGGAGGAATTTAAAAAGGGTTACCCTGATGTCAGCGGTTTTATCCATCTGTCACCCCTTGATTATTATTTTGACGCAAAAGACCAGAAAGGCGATTCAGATGAATCTTTGAATACAACCATCAAATCCGTGTTCGTGATCCTGAAATCCATGTTCGACACTTTTAATCAAAAAGAAACCTTTATCGGAACCATGTCCTTTGATTCCGTGGTCTTTCCCTATATGGATGGCTGTGGTGATATCCACCCCATGTTTGGAGGCCTTTCAGGGCTTTTAAAAACCGCTAACAAGGAATTGCCGGATACCAGGGTCAAGGTGGTTGATTTTTCAGACAAGGATCCTAAAAAGAACATCAACGCCATTACTGACCTTTTCTTAAATGAACTCATGTCCAACGATACAAGGGTAGAGGTGGGATACAGAAATAAAAAACGGTATGTTCTTTCCATGAAGCCATCCATTGCGGATAGAACCCAGAAGATTGTTTCAGAAAAGGATACCCTTTTGGTCACAGGCGGTGCCGGTGGGATTACCTATGAGATTATCAAAAAAGTGGTTGAAAAATATAAGATCAATCTCATTATCCTCGATATCAACGATATCTACAGCACCGACCCCAAATACCTGGATAAGGCCTCGACCGGCGCCGACCTCATGGCAAAACTCAGGGATGATCTGCCCGGCGTCAAGCCCGTTGAAATTAAAAGGGCTCTTGACCGTCTCATGCGGGTGCGCCAGTCCATAGACAATATAGAGTTTTTGAAGTCTCAAGGCGTCCATGTGGATTATAATTGTGTGGATGTCACCCATGCCGCAGATGTAAAGGCGGTTGTGGACAAATATGACAGAATCGACGGGATTTTCCATGCTGCAGGCATGGAGATGAGTCAGTTCATTGCCAAAAAGGAACTCTGGTCCTTTGAACTGGTGGTGGATGTTAAGGTCAAAGGAATGAGAAACCTCCTGGCGGCTTTTAAAGACAGGGATTACAAATATTTCTTCACCTTTTCGTCGGTTACGGCCCGATTTGGAAATGAGGGTCAGGTGGATTATACAGCAGCCAATGACTATCTTGGAAAGACCTTATTCCACCAGAGACAGATCCATCCGGACAGGACATATAAGGTTTATGCCTGGACTGCCTGGGGCGGCGTGGGCATGGCTACCAACCCCACGGTTAAAGCTGTTCTTGAGGAAAGGGGAATCCAGTTCCTGCCCATGGAACAGGGAGTCAAATTCTTCATGGCCGATCTTCTGGATAAGACCGAATCCGAGATGGTATTTTCCGGTCTGGATTATTCCTTTGACCGGGACGGCCTTCTGGGTGATCCGGGAAATACCGAATTTCCATTCCTCGATACCCCGGTGGAAAAAACTTCAATCGGCATGACCTATTCACGGGTATTGGATATTGAAAGGGATGTTTTCCTCCATGACCACACCATGGGAGATGTGCCTCTTTTCCTTGGATCCACAGGTGTTGAAACCATGGCAGAAGCAGCAAAATCTATGTCCGAAGATAATAAATTTTTTGTGGAATTGACCGATTTCCAGATTCCCTATGCCATCAAGCTTCTTAAAGGGCGTCCCAAAGAGCTTCTGATTTCCGGGGAGAAACAGGCGGACGGTTGTCTGAATTGCAAGATCACATCACTTTTTAAGAGCCCGCAAGGGGTTGTCATGGGAGAGCCTAAACTTCATTATGAAGGTCGGTATCGATTTGACGACAAACCCTTGAAATCCAAAAAAATAAAACTGCCGCCATTCAGGCCGGTTTCATTTGAAGGGGATGTTGAAACCCTGGTGTATCATCCGCGAAGGTTGTTCATGTTCGGTCTTTTTGGAACCATCACGGATATCAATTCCTTTGATGGAGAGACATTGATCACAACTGTGGAAGACAGGAGTAAAAAAGAATTCTTCAAAGGGGAGGCAAATCCTGATTTTGTAGCAGCGCCTGTTCTGGTCGATGCCATGTTCCAGACCGGCGGGCTTCTGGAGTTCTTTACGACTTCAAGAACAGTTCTGCCGTTTAAAATAAAATCCTTGAAATTTTTCAGGAATGTTGAAAAACAAACACCTTATTATTGCATTACACAAAAGAAGGCTTCCGGGGAGGAAACCAATACCTACAACCTGACCTTGGTGGACAAATCCGGTGTGGTCTTTATTGAGGTGGCTGGTTTTGAAATGGTGAAACTCAATCGTCTTGATCCGGAAGATGAGATCAAGGGCCTTGTTGAGTTTACTGTCTGACCATAAGACAGGTTGGGTCCGATTTCAAAAAGGGAGTGAAAATAAAAAAGACATAGGATGTCTTTTTTATTTTTTAAAATTCTTTTTATTCAACCCATACCGGGTAATCAACCGATTCAACTGACGGGTGGTGATGTCGGCCTTTTGAGCCGCCAGGTTGATTTTTCCCTTTGTCTGGCCCAGCAGAGCAGTCAGGTATGATTTTTCGAATGCTTCAACGGCTACCTGCCTCGCCTGTGCAAGGGTTGTGGGGTTTCTTTCAGACAGGGTATAATAGGTTTCACAGTGTTTGACCATTTCCGGCGGGAAATTCTGGGCCGTCAATGTGGAAGAATTTTCAAGGATACAGGCCCGTTCCAGAATATTTTCAAGTTCACGAATATTGCCGGGCCATTCGTATTGTGTAAAGCCTTCAATGACGGAGGGGTGAAGGCCATCAATACCTTTTCCATATTTGGCATTCAGTTTTTTTAAAAACACTTCCGTCAGATTGGGCAGATCCTCTATGCGCTCTTTCAGCAAGGGAATCTGAATTGGAAAGATATTGAGCCGGTAGTAAAGATCTTTTCGAAAGGTGCCTTTCTGCACCAGCTCTGCAAGATCTGAATTGGTGGCGGCTATGATCCTGACATCCGAATTCAGCAGTGCTCCACCGCCCAATCGGCTGAAGGTGCCGTCCTGAAGGACCTGGAGCAGTTTAATCTGGGCGGAAGCGGTAATGGTTCCGATTTCATCAAGGAAAATAGTCCCTCCTCTTGCCATTTCAAATTTTCCGGGTTTGCGCCTGTCAGCGCCTGTAAATGCCCCTTTTTCATGGCCAAAGAGTTCACTTTCAATCAAGGTGTCCGGTATTGCGCCGCAATGGACTGAAATAAACGGCTCTTCAGATCGCTGGCTGTGCCAGTGAACAAGTCTTGCCAGCATTCCTTTTCCCGTCCCGGTATCCCCAAGCAGAAGAACGGTGGCGATGGTTGGAGATACAGACCGGATGCTCTCATATATTTTTTTCATCTTCGGGTTTTTTGACCGGATAATTTCAAGCCATTCTGTTTTCCAGAAATGGTCCCTGAGATAATCGAGTTCAAAGTCCCTTGAAAGTGTCCTGTCCAATGAGTCTAAAAGGAGCCGAACCTCATTCTCTTCAATGGGATAGGTGAGGTATCCGGCGGCTCCGTCATTTACCGCTTTTACAGCCCATTCAACCTGTTCTTTGGCACAAAGGACGACAAACTGGACAAAAGAATTTGTTTTTGTAAACGGGTTTTTTAGAAAATTTGAGGCACTGGTTCCCTGAGTCTGTTCAAGAAGATTGAGATCCGCAATGATCAGGTCAAAGGGATAAGTATTCTGCAATACGGTTGCAGTTTCAATGTCTTTTGCATATTTTGGAGTATGGGTTTCGGAAACTACCTGGGAGATCAGGTTGAAATCATTTACCCGGGTGGATAGAACCAGAATTTCTCTCATGGTGATATTTCAAACATAGCCTTTATTAAGCCTTTTCACAATAACAGGGGTCAGGCTGGAAATTAACGAGTATTAGTATCAGTAACAGGCTATGGTGTCAATATAAACCAATTTAAAGAAACACACTGCATCATTTATTGCTATTATTTTATAAGTCCGGTTTTTTCTTTTTTCTTTTCATCTTTTTCTTTTTTTTTCTCTTTCATGGTTTTAGATGCTTTTTTCTTTTCATCTTTTTTGGTGTTTCTTTCTTTTGACATCGTTATGCCTCCTGGTTTGAATGATAGAAGTTAAAGATAATTCAAGCGTATTTATAAATCATGGATCTGGAATTTGGAAATATGGATTTCCTTCTGGGTGCCGTTCATTGTTACCTTACCGGAAAGGGTAACGGTTTTTCTCAGAGAATTCATCAGAACTCTTGCCTTGTTGTTGTCGGCAATAAGAAAGGTATCTTCGTCAAATGTGACAATAGCAATGTTCTGAATTTCTCCTTTTTCATTCCATTCTGAAGGAACAATAATGCCATTGATAATTGTTTGTGTTTTATTCATAAACTCACCCTCATGCTCACAATGAATGCAAATCATGCGCCAGAGCTTTCGAAAGACATGGAATCTATTGCTTTAATCCTTGTTATGAGGGGTGCTGGCCAAAGGAGAAAGGGAAAATGAGAGCCTGGTATTTTTATTGCTAATTTAATGATACAGGTGAATAAATTGCTGAAACAGGACATTATACGTCATATCGTCACTTTTATTTGAAAGGAAAAGTGTATTGAATGCAAGGAAATGGAAGAAAAAATGGAGGCCGCGCTATATTGAATGGGAATGCAGACCGGATAAGGCCGATTCAGGGGCATAAAAAATAAGATCACCCAAATCCTTAACTGCTCTGGGTTTTGTAGCTTGATTTATCAAGCCCCAGCTTTTTCATTTTTCCATACAATCCTCTTGGATGAATACCGGCTATTTTTGCAGCATCCCCGATTTTCCCCCCAGTTTTTTCAAGTATCATTTCAAGGTATTTTTTTTCAATCTGATTCAAAACCAGATCCTTGACTTCAGAAAGGGTTTTGGTTTTCCAGGCACTCATTTCAAGATCTTTGATTCCCAGCAGGCCTGAGGATAATGTCGGCAAACTCTGAAAGGTGCTGGGAAGATCAATGGGAGAGATGGTGTCTGATTTGCACAGAATAATGGCTCTTTCAATCACGTTGATCAGTTCCCGGATATTGCCTGGCCAACTATAGGAGCAAAGGGTTTCAACAGCATCTTGTGAAAATCGGTTGATTTCACGCCCTAATTTTTTGCTGTAAACATTCAGGAAATGGTTGGCCATGGCTGGAATATCTTCTTTTCGTTTTCGGAGCGGCGGCAGAGTTAAGGTGATAACACCCAGTCGGTAATAGAGATCCTGGCGGAAATGGCCTTTTGAAATTTCTCCTTCCAGGTCCTTATTTGTGGCGGCGATCACTCTTACATCCACCCAGATGGAAGTTTCCCCGCCCACTGGAATGAATTCAAAATCCTGAAGCACCCGGAGAAGTTTGGACTGCATGTGCATGGGCATTTCACCGATCTCATCCAGGAAAATAGTTCCCCCGTGAGCAAGTTCAAAAGCACCTCGGCGGGATCGGACGGCGCCGGTAAATGCGCCCTGTTCATGGCCAAAAAGCTCGCTTTCCATGAGGGGTTCCGGAATGGCTGCCATATTGATAGCGATGAAAGGGCCTTTTGATCTATGGCTTTCAGCATGGATGGCCTTGGAAAGGTGTTCTTTCCCTACCCCGGTTTCCCCTAAAAGCAACAGGGTGGAATCGGTAGATACCACCTGCTGAACCTCATCAAGGAAAAGCTGCATATCCTCGCTGTTTGAAAGAAAATCGCTGATCTTGGGTTTGATTCTGCCCCTCTGGTCAAATCTGTCTACAAAATTTAATTGTCGCCTGGATTCAAGCGTGCTTTCAATGGCTTCAATAAGGCTATCCATTGAAATCCCCGTATATAGCACCACATCGGCGCCTGATGCCAGAAGATTGGCATGCTCTTCGGAGGATTCCCGGTCGTGGAGGATAATGGTGGTGGGTTTTTCAGGCAGATTGTTAAGCATACCCACACTGGATTCAATGGGTTTGGGGATCAGGCCTTTGCTGACTACAAATACATCCCCGCAACTGCGCACCAGATCCTGCCAGGGGGCTTTATGTCTGCCGCACATTTTTAATTGAACATCGAAAGTTGAGAGCCGTTTTTCAAGATCAGCATGGAGTTTTTTGTCTTTAACGGCACAGACGAGCCTGATCAGCATTCCTTTTCTCCTCTATCGGTAATAATTTACCATAAATCCGGTTGCAGGGCAGTCCATGTATACGCTAAAATTGGGTCGAGGCCAAGTGAAAAATAAGAATATACTGTAAGAAACCTGCTGAATTTTTATAGTTTTTCAGAAAATTCCAGATAATTCGGATTGAAAATTCCGGTTTGTTATATATCGGTAAAAAATTGCTAAAACGCTCGATAGTTAAAATTGGATCATGAAGGTTAACATACTGATTTAGAAGAATTTATTTAATATTTAGTCTCAATTTTAAAAATGGCACAGAATATGCTTATGTCGGTGCAACACACAAAAAAGTGTTTGTGTGTTATTATTTTAACTTTTTAAAAAAAAAGAGGAGGCCACATGGCCACAAAGAACGCCATCAAACCTGAAGAAGCCCTGAATGTCTGGGGCATAGCATCTGCTATTGATATTTATGACTGCACCCCTGAAAAAATCAGGGATGCTGAAGTGATTAAACAATTTGTTGTTGAATTATGCGACCTGATCGAAATGAAACGGTTTGGAGAATGCAGGGTGGTTCATTTCGGAGAAGATGATAAGGTCGCCGGATTTTCAATGGTTCAATTGATCGAGACCTCTCTGATCTCTGCACATTTTGCAAATCAAACCAATACCACATACCTGGATGTATTCAGTTGCAAAACCTATGATCCGGAAAAGGTCAGGGCTTTCGCCCAGGAATATTTTGGCGGATCATTTTCTTCCATTAATGTAACGCTCAGACATTAGGTGTTTTTATGAAGACCACAATATATGAGGACCCTGAAGAATGTAGATTCATATGGGAAAAAATGTGGCCGGTCAAAGGATTTTTTGATCTCTGGCAGGTCCGTTCATGTTTTCATGATTCATATTCCAGGCCCTTAAGTTTTCATGTGGTCGAGGACAATAAAAAAGCAGTCGGATTTCTGGCGTTATGCTGGAATGAAGAAGAAAAAAAATATGTGCAGTTTCCCGGGGAGACCTGGCATGGAAAAACCTGGCTCGAGCAGAACAGGATCATTGCCGGGACTCCGGAGATCTTTGAGAGGCTTCTGGATTCAGTTCCAGGGCCTCTTCATCTTCGGTATCTGAATGAAAGCCCCCTGGTCGGGGTTTCGGACCTGATGAAAACCGATGAAATGGGATATATATTCTTACCCGGACAATATGGTTATTCGTTTGAGAATTATCGGCAATCTTTTGCCGGTAAATTTAAAAAGAAACTCAGGGCCGAGCTTAAAAAATTTGAAGAGAGAAATATCAGTTTCAGGTTTAACCGATTTGAAGATATCGAGTCCATGTTCCAAATGAACAGGGATTGTTATGAGGAAAATTCATTTTTCAGCGATCCGCGGTTTTATAACTCTTTTATAAATCTTTCATCACTTCTCGAAAAACTTGGAATGCTTAGAATAACAACGGTTCTCATTGATGGTGCAGTTGCAGCCATAGATATGGGAGCCTTGTGGAAGCAATCCTATACACTGCTGGCCGGGGGAGTCAACAGGGATTTTCCTGGAGTTGCCAAGCTCATCAATCTTCATCATATGGAGTGGTCCTGCGGTCAGAGACTTGATCTTGTTGATTTTCTCTGCGGTGATTTCAACTGGAAGGAACGGTTTGGCCTGACGCCTATCCCTTTATATGAACTTTGTCTTGAAAAACAAAAGATATCTTTCCCAGAAAAATTTCAGGAAGCAGCAGCAGCCTGCGCATAATTTTACGCGCATTTTGAAATCGACAGGGGCTTTGACATGACCCATGTCTTTTTCAAAAGTGTAAAAATATTTTTGGGCATGCCGAATGGAAGATCCACAAAAGAATAATCCTTGTTGATATCAATATTCCGGATGTATCTGCTTTCAAGCCCAGCCTCATTGGAGATGGCCCCCACAATATTTCCAGCCTTGACACCATGGAGCAGTCCCACTTCTATCCTGTAACGTTCCATACCCTTTTCAGGCGGATGGATATTTTTTGCTTCTGCCGGAGCCGATATTTTTTTAGAAGCCGGTGCTTTTTTCGTATGTTCGGGTTTCACTCGTTCGACTTTTTTATCCTTGTCCCTGGGCAACAGAAAAGGGGTATCCCCATGAACCAGTCTGGCCAGAGCTGCGGCAACCTTGGTGACCGGGATATCCTGCTCAACGGCATAGGTTTCAATGATTTCCTGAAAAGCCCCCAGGTCTTCTGAAGTCAGGATTTTTGTAATCCCTTTTTTAAAATTTTCTATTCTTTTCTGATTGATGATCCTGTTGGACGGAAGATCGAATTCCTCAATTTTTGTTTTTGTGGCTTTTTCAATCACATTGAGCATCCAGCGTTCGTTTGAGCCCACAAAAAGAATGGCCTCTCCTTCCCGTCCGGCTCTCCCGGTTCTGCCGATCCGATGGACATAGGGGTCCACCTTTGGAGGCATGTCATAATTGATCACATGGGAGATCCGATCCACATCAAGACCCCGAGCCGCCACATCAGTGGCTACGAGAATATCGATATGACCGCTTTTCAACCGGTTGATGGTTCTTTCCCGGGTATTCTGTGCGATGTCGCCGTTCAGTGCTTCAGCTTTAAACCCTTTATCTTCAAGGATTTTTGTGACTTCCAGGGTGGCGGATTTGGTTTTTGTAAAAACAATAACCCCGTCATAGGTGATCGCCTCAAGAATCCGAACCAGGGCCTCGCCTTTTTTTATGCCCTTAACCATCATATATTTCTGTTTAATGGTGCTAAGCTCTTTTGATTCGGGCTCCACAAGGATTTCTTCAGGGGATTTAAGGTATTTCTGTGCTATTTTCCGTATGGGTTTTGGCATGGTTGCCGAGAAAAGAGCGGTTTGAGAATCTTTCGGGACTCTGTCCAGGATCCATTCGACATCATCAATAAATCCCATGTGGAGCATTTCATCGGCTTCATCCAGAACTACGCAGAAAAGATCTTCAAAGGAAACGGTTTTCTTACGCATATGATCCATGAGCCTGCCGGGTGTTCCGACGAGGACGTGGACGCCTCTCTTGAGTTGGTTCAGTTGAATCCCGTAGCCCTGACCCCCGTAAACGGAGAGGACATTGAGACCTTTTAATTTCGCACCATAGGTTTTAAAGGATTCTCCAACCTGGATGGCCAGTTCCCTCGTAGGGGTCAACACCAGCACCTGGGGCCGCTTAATGTCAAGATCAATCCGGGACAGGAGCGGCAAAGCAAAAGCCGCAGTTTTCCCGGTGCCTGTCCTGGCCTGGCCCAGCACATCTCGATTTTCAATGAGGTGGGGAATGGTCAGGGCCTGGATGGGAGTGGGGGTGTTATAATTTACATCCTGCAATACAGAGAAGACAGGAAGGCAAAGGTTCATTTCGTCAAACCGGGTCGAGGGCAAATTTTTATGGGGCATCGAAGTTCCTTAAATAAAACAAAAGGCCGGAAAATCATCCGGCCATGGGATCAAAATTAGGTACCTTACAGGAATCCCTGGATTTGTGCAAGGGATATTTTTGAAATGATAAAATAAAGAGAAAATTTTCAGGGTGCCGGCTGTCTTTTTGTTTCAGGTTGTGTTCAGGATAAAATTATGCTTAAAGTGAAGTCAATGAACGATCGTATGCTTTTCTTTAAATCAAAATGGAGGTCAGAATGGAATTAAAAACAATCAGCATTGAAAACCCGGATGAGTTGAATTTTATCCTGGGACATTCCCATTTTATCAAAACTGTTGAAGATATTTATGAAGCTATCATTTGTACGGTTCCCAGAGCTCAATTCGGGGTTGCATTCTGTGAGGCCTCGGGAGATTGTTTAGTGAGGTACGATGGAACAGATGAGGCCCTTACGGAGCTTTCAAAAAAAAATGCAATGGCGCTTTCGGCAGGGCATACCTTTATTGTTTTTATGAAAGATATGTTTCCCATCAATATCCTTAACACCATTAAAAATGTACCCGAGGTTGCGAGAATTCATTGTGCCACTGCAAATCCGGTTCAGGTGATCCTGGCGGAAACGGATCAGGGTCGCGGGATCCTTGGTGTCATTGACGGGTATTCATCAAAAGGCATTGAAACGGAAGAAGATATTAAAAAGCGAAAAGGTTTTTTAAGAATGATCGGGTATAAGCTGTAAGAAAAGCAAATTTGCCTGAACCACTTTTTTATTATGGTAGTTCAGGCAAATTTTTATATTTTTTTATTGACCAGGACTTTTTTATTTTCCGTCCAGCATTCTGCCGATGCTGCCAAGGACCGAGCCTTCTCCTTTGCTGCTGCCGCCAGCAGAGGGAGCATGCTGAATAATGCGGTCCGCAAGTCTTGAAAAAGGCAGGCTCTGAAGGTAAACCGTGCCGTGACCGTTTAAGGTTGCAAGGAAAATTCCTTCCCCGCCAAAAAACATGGATTTCAGGTTGCCCGCTCTCTCAATATCATAATTGATTCCAGGGCTGAAACCAACGATACAGCCGGTGTCCACACGGAGGGTCTCTCCTTGAAGCTGTTTTTGTACAATGGTGCCGCCAGCGTGGATAAATGCCATCCCGTCTCCCACGAGACGCTGGAGGATGAATCCCTCCCCCCCGAAAAACCCGACCCCGAGCTTTTTAGTGAATGCAATCGTCACCTTTGTTCCAAGCGCTGCGCACAAAAATGCATCTTTCTGGCAGATCAGCTCTCCGCCCACCTTTGACATATCCACAGGAATGATTTTTCCGGGATAAGGGGCGCTGAAAGCCACTCTTTTTGTGTCTCGGCCCGTATTTGTAAAATGGGTCATGAACAAGGATTCTCCTGTAACGGCCCGTTTGCCCGCCTCAAAGAGTTTTCCCATAAATCCGCGATCCGGCTCGGAGCCGTCGCCCATTTTGGCTTCAAAGGCTATTCCGTCTTCCATCCAGTTCATGGCACCCGCCTCGGCAATAACGGTTTCGCCCGGATCAAGTTCGACCTCAACGGTCTGCATATCATCGCCGAAAATTTTATACCCCACTTCGTGGCATTTCATGACCCCCTCCATAAATTAATGGTTGAATAAAACATGATTCAGATTTAAAGCTTCTTATACACTTTTTTCATAAAAAAACAACCTACTGGAGAGATTGAATGAATATTGGATTTGAAAACAGAGTTGCAATTGTTACAGGTGCAGGAGAAGGGATCGGCAGGGACTATGCCCTGGATCTGGCAAAAAGAGGGGCAAAGGTCGTGGTCAATGATATTGGCCGTGATCCTGACGGAAAAAGTACGGCAGAAAAAGTTGTGGAAGAAATTATATCCTCCGGTGGCCGGGCTGCAGCAAATCTTGATTCCGTTGCCACCATGGCAGGGGGCCGGAAGATTATTGAAACCGCCCTGGATCATTTCGGGAAACTGGATATCCTGATCAACAATGCCGGGATATTAAGAGACCGAACTTTTATGAAGATGACGGAAAAGGAATGGGATGATGTCATTGCCGTTCACCTGAAAGGGGCTTTCTGCGTGACCCAGCCTGCTGTAACCGTCATGAAGGACAACCAATACGGCCGCATCGTGTTTACGGCATCCTCCTCCGGCATGTACGGTGCATTTGGTCAATCCAATTACGGGGCTGCCAAAATGGGGGTCATCGGTCTCATGAACTCATTGAAGCTGGAAACTGCCAAATACAATATCAAGGTCAATACTGTGGCGCCCAATGCCTCCACCGCCATGACCCAGGGCGTCTTCCCGGAGGATGTGATAAGGCGGATCAAACCTGAGTTCAACACCCCCCTTGTCACCTTCCTGTGCTCGGCGGAAAATATGGAATCCGGCATGATTTTCACCATGAGTGCTGGCTGGTTTGCCCGTTCGGCCATGGTTTCCGGCAAAGGCGTCTGCATCGGGGATACACAGCGAAAGATCACGGCCGAGGAAGTGAAAGACCAGTTTGACCGGATCAAAAGCCTTGATAACGCTCTTCCCTATGACAGCGCCGGTGAAATTTACAGCCTGGGCAGACCCTTGACCGGAAGATAAAGACGCTCACCCCCCGGCCGTCTATTTTGACATCATGGTCGGGGGGAGCAGGACCGCCACAACAGTGCCGGTGGCGCAGAGTGTTTTTCCAGCCAGGACCTTTGCTTCCACCACGACTTTTTTCCCTTTTATTTCAATGACCCGGCCCCGGATTTCAAGCAGGCTTCCCAGAGGCGTGGGGGCAAGAAAATCCACTTTCAGAGAAGCCGTGACAAATCTGAAGGGAGGTTCTGAATCCATGGGCCTTCCTTCTTTTTTATAAGAAACTGCCGCTGCAGTTCCGGTACAATGGCAGTCGATCAGAGAGGCAATGAGGCCGCCGTAAACAAAGCCCGGCATGGCCATATAGCGGTTGTCGGGAGTAAAAAAGGCTACGCTTTCTTCCCCATCCCAGACGCTTTTGATTTGAAGGCCGTGTTCATTGAGCCTGCCGCAGCCGTAACAATGGCTGAAGTCATCGGGGTAAAAATCCTGAAATGCTTTTTCCTGCATTTTTAATGGGTCTCCTTATATATTGGATTGATTTATGAAGACCGGGGCTATGCATTCTCATCCAGCACAAGGCCCCGGCCGCTTTTGAGATGCTGAACAAGATCGTCGAGCTCATCATGGGAAATATCATGTTTGAAAACTTTGCTGATTTTACCGTAGTCATCCATGGCGACAATATCAATAAATACATCATTTCCTTCCTGGTATATGCAGAGTCTGAAGGGCGACTCTTTGACCAGAAGCTCCTTGTGGACTTCATCCACGATTTTGGTCAGTTCCTCAAAATGTTTTTTTGCTTCCTCAAAATGTTTTTTTTTCTTATGCTTTTTCCTGTCATAGGTCGGAATGGTGGATTTGTCCAGCAAAACACCTTCGCCCTGATTTATTTTTGATACATCTTCCATTTTATCTTTTGATACATCTTCCATTTTATCTTTCTCAGGTTTTTTTCAGGCAAAAAAGCTTTTTACCGTTTTGTGAACATGATCCCCAATGGTTTTGACCCTCTCCGTCTCTGCTGCGCCAAGAGGCCCTGAGTCAAGGGCAGCTAATGCCTGCCTCATCTCATCCCTGTTCTTTGGCCCGCAAAGACAGACATCCACATGGGGATTGGACAGGACAAACCGGTAACAGCCAGCCGCAGTCAGGGCCGTTTCGCCCGGGGGCATGTGTTTTTGATGGAGAAGCTGTCCCCATC
>JAIFMF010000177.1 GCA_020048635.1 Desulfobacula sp.
AGATCAATGACCTGTTCGACGATGGTTTTGTCCCCAAAAGGCAGTAAAGGCTTGAAATCTTTCATCCTGGAGGAAAAACCGGCAGCCGGAATGATGGCGGAGAGTCTTTTATGGATGCTTTTATTCATTTTTCCTCCGGCTATTTTCCGAAACTGCAAGACGGAAATTTACAGGTTTCGCAACTGGAGCAGAATCCCCCATGGCCCATGCGGATGATATCGGCTTTGGTTACGGATTCGCCTGCGAGAAGTCGTGGCACCACCAGATCAAAAATGGAAGCCCGGTGATACATGACACAACCGGGAAGACCGATGACGGGGATGTCGTTGATATAGGCCAGCATGAACATGGCGCCCGGCAGGACAGGGGCGCCGTAGGATACAATCCGGCCTCCGGCAGTTCTGATGGCAGCCGGGGTCAGATCATCCGGGTCCACGGACATGCCGCCAGTAACGGCGATCATTTTTGCGCCCTCATCTATTAAGGCTTTGATGGCGGATACGGTCATGGTCAGATCATCGGACACGATTTCTTTTCTCAAGATACGGCTTCCCAGGGCCTCAAATTTTTTCTGGACCACAGGCCCGAACCCATCTTTAATCCGGCCTTGAAAAACTTCCGAGCCCGTCACCACAAGGCCCACATCCAGTTTTACAAAGGGCCGAATGTCGATGATGGGAAAATATTGTCTGCAAATCTCTTCGGCCTCAATGATCCTGTTTTCATCGATGGTCAAGGGGATCACCCGTGTGCCGGCAAGTTCCTGGCCTTTTTCCACCGCCTGACCGGTATGAAGGCAGGCAAAAATCACATCCGGAACCGAATTCAGTTTTTCAAGACCTTCTATGTTAATTTTCAGCAGCCCCTGGTTTAAGGCTTTAAATCCAACTTTTCCTTCTTTGGGATCACTCAGGTGAATTCCATATCCGCAAGCTGCCTTTGCAATTCTCACGGCTGCATCATTTTCATGGATTTCACCATTGAGGCAGGCCACGTAAATATGTTGCTTTCCTAAATTGAGGAGGTCTTCCACATCGGCTTCAGTGATGATGTGGCCCTTTTTAAATTGAGGGCCTTTGAAAAGATCGGGGACAATGCGGGTGATGTCATGAAGCAGGATCTTTCCGACGGCTTCGTTAACCGGTACCGCCTTGACCTGATCTTTTTCATAATATTTCATCTACGTATTCTTCCTTTTAAAACTGTTTTTATCCACCGAGATTAGGGTTAATAAATTCAATGACGTCATTTTCAAAAACGCTTTGGGTATCATAGGATGAGGGATAGATATAGGTTCCGTTTTGTTCCACGATGAGATGGGGGTCCCCTTCCTTTGCCCATTCAATAAGCGTCTTGATCGTCATCCCCTCCGGGATGATTTCTTTTATTCCGTTCAGATGAACCATCATGATTCAAATCCTTCCACATGCCTTGCATTCAGGATTGGGTACAAGCTTCAAAGAGTGAAGTCTCATGTCAAGGCCTGAAATGCGGAGCATCCGGTTTTTAAGTGTTTTTCCGATTCCCAGGATCAATTTAATGGTTTCCATGGCCTGGAAGGATGCGGCTATCCCTGCCGTGGGGCCGATGATACCGGGGCTTGTGTCTGATGGAATGCCTGGTCCTCTAACAATGCATTCAAAACAGGCAGTTTGACCCGGTATAAAGCTGGACACCATGGCATTAAACCCCTGCACCCCGCCGTACACAAAAGGCAGTTCATGCCTGAGGGATGCCCGGTTCAGCACCTGCCGGGTCTCATAATTATCCGAGCCGTCCACAATAATATTCACATCCTTCAGCAATCCATCAATATTGAAATGGGTAATCCTTTCTTGAACAGGAGTGACCCGGACATGGGAATTTAATGCTTTGATGCGGATGGCCGCCGATATGGTTTTTGGCTGTCCTAAAAAAGCTTCGGAATGAATGATCTGGCGGTTGAGGTTGCTTAATTCCACAACATCACCGTCTGCTATTTTGATATGACCGATTCCTGCCGCTGCAAGATAAAGGCAGGTGATGGACCCCAACCCGCCGACCCCGGCGATCAGGACGCATGCACAGGCAAGCGCTTCCTGACCATCGGGGCCTATTTCGGGAAGAATGGTCTGCCGTATATATCTTTGATCATCCAACCTTCTCATGTTTATTTTATCTGCATGGCTATTTTATATTATTTTTTTCCTTATACTCCTGGATGGCATGGTATACCCGCTCCGGTGTCAGGGGCAGTTCATACAGCCTGACGCCTGCGGCATCATAAACTGCATTCAGGATAGCCGGGATGGTGGGCATGATGGCTCCTTCACCGACTTCTTTGGCCCCATAGGGACCGTTCGGTTCAGCACTTTCCACGACAATGGCTTCAACCATCGGCATATCCATGGAGGTCACGATCTTGTATTCGGCGAGATCGTGATTGAGCACCCGGCCCTGTTTGTCAAAAATGACTTCTTCATGCATGGTTTCGCCGATCCCCATGGAGACGGACCCCTGCATCTGGCCTTCAACCGAGGTCAGGTTGATGGCTTTTCCGCAGTCATGGGCATCCGTGATTTTATCAATGGTGACCTGTCCGGTTTCCATATCCACGGTGACTTCAGCCACCTGGGCGGAACATCCATAAGCTGGCGAGGTACCAACGGCCGCGCCCTTGAATTTGCCGCCTAAGAGATGGGGCTTATATTTTCCGGTTCCAACGATGGAGCCTTTTTCAAGGAAGGCGATTCTGGACGCTTCTCTAAAGGTCAGTTTTTCAGACTTCGGATTATCGATCCATCCCCTGTGTTCCTTGATATATCTTGTTCTCAGTTCTGAAAAATCCGGGGCTTTGCCTTTGAATTCTATAAATCCCTTGCGGATATCCATACTCTCAACCGGGACTTTTAATTGCTCGGCAAGAACTTCCAGCACCTGCTTTTTGGCGTGTTCTGCTGCATCTTTGGTGGCATGGCCTGTCATTAATGTCTGACGGCTGGAATAGGCACCCAGATCCACGCCCATGTCGGTGTCGCCCGAGGCAAGACGGATATTTTCTAAGGGGATGCCAAGGGTTTCCGCCGCAATCATGGCAAAGGCTGTATCCGATCCCTGGCCGATTTCAGCAGAAGCCGTATAAACGAGAGCCGTTCCGCCGTCTTCAGTCAATTTTACAATAACGGTTCCGTGCCAGGTATCTGACCGGTAGATGGGGTAGCCGGCACCGGACACAAAGAACCCGCAGGCCATGCCGATTCCTTTGCCCTTGGGCATATGGCCTTTTTTCTTGTCCCAGTCCGAGCCTTTACGGACGGCTTCAATGCATTCGGACATGCCGAAGGAACTCATGTTGAGATCGTTGCAGGTGGTGTCCCCTGTTTCCATCATGTTTTTGATGCGAAGTTGCAGGGGATCCATGCCGATTTTTTCAGCAATCATGTCCAGCTGCTGTTCAAAACAGGCTCGGGCAATAACAGCCCCGTGACCGCGCTGGGCACCGCAGGCCGGTTTGTTGTTGTAGACCCGGTACCCGTCATAGCTCATATTGTCGAGTTTGTAAGGTCCACCCAAAAGAGAGCCGGTATAATACACCGTGGCAATTCCGAAGCTCGTGTAGGCCCCGCCGTCCAGCCAGCATTCGTGTTTGATCGCCATAAGGGTACCGTCTTTTTTGGCACCGGTTGTAATGGTGTGGGAGAACTGGTGTCTGGCTCTGGCCAGCATGAACACCTGGTCTCTTGTATAATTCATCTTCACAGGTTTTCTTGTTTTTTTAGCAAGAAAGCAGCAGGCCAGTTCCATGGGGTTGGCTGAGGCCTTGATGCCGAAGCCTGCACCCACATAGGGTTTGATGACCCGGACCTTTCCGACATCCATGCCGAGTACCATGGCCACGGTTCGCTGGACATAATGGGGAACCTGTGTGGAGCTGGTCAGGGTTAAGACGCCGAGATTATCAAATTCGGCAATACATCCCTGCATTTCGATGAAAGCCCCGTCCTGGCGCTTGTTTTTCATTTTTGTGGTGATGACGATGTCGCTGTTTTTCAAGCCCTCTTCAACATTTCCGAATTCCTGGTGAACTTCGGCACACAGGTTTTTGGGTGATCCTTCATGAAGCAGAGGTGCATCGTCTTTCATGGCATCTTCAATGGTGAAAACAGCTGGCAGAATTTCATATTCCACTTTTATCAATTCTACGGCAGCAAGGGCGATATCAAGGGATTCAGCAGCCACGGCTGCAATTTCATCCCCAACATAGCGGACTTTATCAATGGCAAAAACCGTTTCATCATACCGGGCCGGGCTAACGCCATATTTGATGTCTCCGGCATCCTTTGACGTGATGACGGCTTTGACACCTTTCAGCTTTTCAGCCGCCGATGTGTCGATGGAAATTATTTTTGCATGGGCATGGGGGCTTTGCAGCAGGGCGCCATACAACATGCCGGGTCTTGAAATATCATCTACAAATACAGCTCTTCCGGTTGCCTTGTCCGGCGTATCAATGCGGTTTGCCCGGGTGCTGATTACATCATATTCTTTCATGGATCCTCCTTCAAATGAGCGCTCGGTTATGATCTCAGGGATTCGATGGCTTCAAAAATTTTGGTATATCCCGTACAACGGCACAGGTTCCCGGAAATGCCTTCCCGGATTTCCTGTTCGCTCGGGTTAGAATTTTTATCCAGAAGGCTTTTGGTGGACATGATCATTCCGGGTGTGCAATACCCGCACTGAATGGCCCCTTTCTCAACAAAGGCGTTTTGAATCGGATGAATTCCTTCATCCGTGCTCAATCCTTCAACGGTTTCAATCTGAGATCCATTGGCCTGAACCGCCAGTACGAGGCAGGAATTCACTGGATCTCCATTCATAATAACGGTGCAGGCGCCGCAGTCACCAGTGTCGCAGCCTTTTTTGGTGCCGGTCAGCTTAAGGTCATAGCGGAGCAGATCCGCAAGTGTTTTATTGGGCTCAACTGCTGTTTCATAAGCCAGTTGATTGATGGTCAGGTTGATTATTTTTTTCATTTATGTCTCCTCTTGAGTATCATTTACTTTCCGGCAAGTTCAAAGGCGGTTGCAAGGGTGCGTTTGGTCAGAACACCCACCATGGCCCGTCTGTAGGCGGCGCTGCCTCTGAAATCATCAATGGGTTTGCAGTCTTCAGTTCTGGCAATTTCACCCGCTTTGTAGAATGATGCTTCTTCTGCAATCTTGTCTTTGAGAAGTGCTTCGGCTTTTAACGCCCGGATGGGGGTGGCAGCAACGGAGCCCAGTGCAATCCGGGTATTAAGGATTTTTTTGGTTTTCGGGTCAAATTCAAGGAAGGACGCTACATTAACGACATTGATTTCTGAAGATTTCCGTTTCCCAAGCTGGATATAATGGGCTCCGCTGTGAGCCGGTGGAGTCGGCAGCCTGAAACCGGTGAGGATTTCATCAACCTTCATGTCTGTTTTGCCCGGGCCCTTGAAAAATTCTTCTATCGGGATTTCCCGTTTCCCATCCAGGCTTTCAAGAAGAACAACGGCTTTGTAGATCAGCAGGGCAGGCAGAGAATCACCGGCAGGACTTGCATTGGTGACATTGCCACCAATGGTGGCCCGGTTGCGGATCAGATGGGTGCCAAGATTATCGACCCCGGATTTCAGGGCAGAAAATTTTTCTTTGATGACAGGTGTCCCGGAGATTTTTGCCATGGTGGCGCAGGCCCCGATTTCCACGGAATCCTTATTATCCCTGATCTGAGACAAAGCTTCAATTTTCTGCAGACTGATAATATGGTCTGTTGTGATAATCTTCTTTTTCAGATGAACCAGAAGATCGGTTCCCCCGGCCAGAAACCTTGCGGTTGAGCTCCATTTTTTTTTGAGTTCCAAGGCTTCTTTAATGGTGCCGGGTTCATGAAATTCAAATTTAGGTAAAAGCATAACATTTCCCCTCTTAGTTTTAGTAAATACTTACATGAATTTTTAACATCTTGCTATCATTGAAAAAACGTTATGTCAATACAAACATAACGATTGAAATCATATTTTTTATATTGAAAATTCACATTCTGAATCCAATTAAGGGGGTGACAGGAAAAAAATTCTGAGATACTATCGTCATCGCCATGGAGAATACACATTTCAAAGTCCGTATGAGAGTCTGGATTGAAACCGAAACCGGGGAAACCCTATATGGTGAAGGCCAGATCGGCATTCTGGAAGCCATTGAAAAAGAAGGCTCTATCAACGCTGCGGCAAAATCCCTGGGCATGGGATACAGGTCCATGTGGGGCAGGCTTAAGAAAATCGAACAAAGAATAGGAACACCCCTCCTGGTTCGCCGGAAAGGAGGCGTGCTAGGCGGAGAATCCGTTCTCACCTCAGAAGCAAAACTCATGATTGAAAAATTCAGACAACTGCAACAACAGATCAATGATGCTGCAAAAAAAATCCATACCTGTATTTACTCATAGATAGCTTTTCCTTAAAATTCAAAGATTTAAGGATATGTGGTCATGGACAGAACCTCAGTGTCGCTGCTGAAAAAAAGGGATACACCCTGTCCGGCGGTGAAGCAAGATTTCTTCCTGAAGACGTGGAATGGTTTTAAAAAGAAATCGGAACCCTATGCTTTCTCCGGCTTTAAAACAAGGAAAAATAATCTGCCGTAATGCTTCATGTACCCGGCCGTGAACTCGGCATAATTGCCGTTCCCGCAGAATAGGTCTGCCCGGGCCGGGCCCTTGATGGCACCACCCGTATCCTGGTTCAGCACAAAAAATGAAGCCTTTTTCCATTCCTTTTGCGGCTCCATGGCGTCTTTATCCGGTAACTGGGCCTGCATAAAACACAGAGCGCCCCTGGGGAGGAGTCCGCTGTCCGTTGCCACGGAACGAAAGGCCGTCACTTTAACGCCAAGGCTGCCATAGGGGCCGTCTGTTTCTTTATTGAAAAACACATAGCTCTGATTATAGTTCAAAACTTCATCCGTTCTTTCCGGATGCGCCTCAAGCCATTGCCGAATGGCCTGCATGGACATGTTTTCCTTTGAAATCTCGTTTTTATCAATGAGATATTTCCCCACAGAGCTGTAGGCCCTGCCGTTGCTTGCCGCATAGTGAACCCTTAACAGGTCGCCATTCCCAAGATCAACCCGTCCCGATCCCTGGATCTCCAGGAAAAAACCGTCCACCTTGCTTTTCAACCAGGCAACAGGCTCGGCCCGTTTGTGAAAATCATCTAAGCCCGTGATTTCCTTTCTGGTATAATACGGCACAACTTTTTTTGTGGCATCATTCACCCTTGCCGTCAGGCGTTTATGGCCTTTGTACTGCTCTGAAAACGCTGACAAATCAATCTCAAAAAGGTCATTGGGTTTTGAAAAAATCGGAAAAGGATACCCTTCACTCTTCTTAAGCCTGCCTTCATAGGTGGGCTCATAATACCCGGTAAAAAGGACTTCGCTGTTCTCATTTCCGGTTGTTTCATATACGACAAACCGGTCTTTGATCAATTCATTCACCCCTTTTGTGGACGGCTCTGTTTTAAGGCAGGCCTTAAAAACTTCCAGAGATCGAATCATATGTCCGGCAGTATAAGTCTCATTTTCATAGGTATATTGTCTTTCTGCCGGCACCTTTTTGAAATATATCAGGCTGTTGTCAATGGAATCCACAAGTCCCTGATAATCCATATGATCCATGAACGCAGGATATTCTTCCGGCTTTAGTTTTTTTAAGGCTCCGGCTTCTTTTTTTTCTTCCCTGATGGCGGACGTGCAGCCGCAAAAAATCCAGAGAATGATCATGAGACAGATCCGTTTTTTATGCTTCAACACCATCTTATTCGCCTTCCGCATATCGCTTATTGAAATCTCGGGTCACTGTTTTTGAATAGTCTATGGGGTGAAGGTCATCCATGATTTTTTCAGAAACTTTCAAGTCTTCAAGCTTTCTGGCTGTAGACATGACCCTGGTCTCCATGGCACCCACGGTTCTGTTGTATCCGGCCACACATTTTTCAATGTCTTTACCGAGCTGATTGATATTGTCGGTCATGCTGCAAAGCCGTGAAAAAAGTTCAATCCCGAGATTTCTGATCTCTTCTGCATTCTCATGGCTTTTCTCCTGTTTCCAGGAATAGGAAACCGCCTTTAAAAGCGCAATCAGTGTGGTTGGCGTTGCGAGGATCACCCCTTTTTCCATTCCTTTTTCAATCAGATCCGGATAAACCGTTAAGGCCGCACTGAAAAAATTTTCTCCCGGAATAAACAACACCACAAATTCAGGTGAAGGGGTAATTTCCTGAAAATAATTTTTTGATGACAAATTTGAGATATGCATCATCACCTGACGTCCGTGGTCCTTCATCCGTTCCTGTTTTTCCTTTTCGTCCCGGGCTTCAAGGGCATCCAGATAGGCCATAAGCGGCACTTTGGCATCCACAACGACGTTGCGGTTTCCCGGCAGGGTAATCACCATGTCGGGCCGGACAGACCCTTTTCCCCCACCCGAAGCGAGCTGTTCTTCAAAATCACAGTATTCGCTCATCCCGGCGAGTTCAGCCACCCGTTTCAGGGTCATTTCCCCCCACCGTCCCCGGACATGGGGAACCCGCAGGGCTTTGACAAGGTTACCGGTCTCGATGGAAAGATGGTTCTGGGTTCGTCCCATTTCCAGAAGCCGTTCCGTGATGGACCCATAGGCCTTTTCCCGTTCTTTTTCCATGAGGGTCAGCCGGGCCTCATATTTATCAAGGGTCTGCCGAACCGGATCAACGGTTTTGATGATCTCATTTCCCTTGATATCAAAATCCTTCCGGGCTTCCTTGACATAGGATGAAAAATACCGGTCCGCAAATTCCATAAACCGGGTTGAATTTTCAAGCAATGCCTCACCGGCAATGGTTTTCATCTTTTTCGAAAAAAAGAAGCCCCATGTCTTTGCAAGGATGATGCAGAGGATCACTCCAAGACCGAGGCCGGACAAGAAATAGGTGAGGTTCTCAAAGGATATCACACTATTTTGCAGTATAGGTTCCGCTTTTACCCCCGGATTTGAATTTGAGATGGATATCCGATATTCTCATGGCCTTGTCATAGGATTTACACATGTCATAGATGGTGAGGGCTGCAACAGAAACCGCTGTCAGGGCTTCCATTTCCACGCCGGTTCTGCCGGTGAGAGACACTTCACCTTCAATATCAATGGCTTGAAGTTGGGTGTCAAAGGAAAAGTCGATTCTGGCATGGGTGATATTGAGCGGGTGACACATGGGAATCAGGTCTGATGTTTTCTTGGCAGCCATGACACCGGCAATTCTTGCGGCTTCAAGAACATTCCCTTTTTTTACTTTTTCATCCATGATCCGGCTAAGGGTTTCTTTTTCCATGAAAATCCTTCCCCCGGCAATGGCTACCCGATGGGTTTCGGTCTTTTCCCCCACATCCACCATTCTGACCCTGCCGTCTTTATCCAGATGGGTAAAGTCCGTCATTTTTTTTCCTGTTTAAAAAACTGTTTTTTGCTGGTCACTTGTGTTTTTACCTGGTTCAAGGTGTGGGTCAGGGTTTGTATGACCGTTTCCCGGATATCCCCTGCAACCACAAGAAACATGACATCATCCCCCACCTTCAGGAGTTTTCCCTCATTGATATGGATCAGGATTTCAACAATCCCCGGTGTTTTTTTCTGTTCTTTGATAATCTGTTCCAGTCTGTCATGATCAACGGTAATGGTAAGACCGGTCACTTCATCGCCCTCACGGGAGGTTGCCCGGACCACGCCGTTATGGCATAAAATCATTCCGGCCTTATGGTAATCCGGGTGTTTTTTGATCTGTTCGAGCAGGGTTGTCACATTCATTTTTTATCTCCTTTATTTATTCCAGATTTTTTTCGGCAATTATCCTTGCTTTCTCAAGGTCTTCAGGGGTATTCACATTAAAGATAAACTGAAGATCCGGGTCCAGGGGTTTTAATTCCCGGATGGGAATTTCCTTTACTTTACCGGGCCTGAAAAACTTTTTGATCATATAGATATCTTTCTCAAGGCAGGCTTCAATCAAGGGGATGCATTCCTTTGAATAGGCAGCGGACAAGGTTTCAAGCCCGTCATCGGTTTTCGGCACAATGACATCATAGCCTTTTTCAATCTTTCCCACGATATACTCAATCACCGACTGCCGAACAAAAGGGGTATCACAGGCGGTCACATAGACATAGGGACAGGATGCATAGAAAAGCCCGGCATGAAGTCCTGCCAGTGCACATTTTGAAGGGATGATATCGGTGACGATGGTCATGTCCCAGCCTGCAAAATCCTCTGGGTCATTGACCACAATAATGACCTCCTTGAAAAGAATCGAAAACACCTTGTAAATGCTTTCAAGGATCATCTTCTCTCCAACCTTGCGGAAAGTCTTTTTTTCTCCGGGAAGCCGGCTGTTTTTACCGCCTGCCAGGATCACGCCCGTAACATCAAATTTCATTGGCCCCTGCCCTGCCCCTTCATTCTTTTTTTATCCTAACACTGATTATAGCAAGTCAAACTTAAAATCAAGGTATTGCCCGCCATAAAAAAAGATGATAAGGATTCTAACAGGCATATAAATCAAGGAAAGCATTTGATATGAAAAAAAAAAAAACCCTTCTGAATGACCAGGATTTTAAACGGATCATCACCCGCATGTCCCATGAGATTATTGAAAAACACAGGGGCACTGGAAATCTTGCCCTTGTGGGGATTCAGACCCGCGGAGATTTTCTGGCCAAACGGATTGCCGATCAGATCGAGCAGATAGAAAACGTCATTCTCCCGGTGGGCAGCATGGATATCAACATGTACCGGGACGACTGGACAAAAATCAGCCGTCAGCCCACGGTGAGGCCGTCCAATATCCCCTTTTCCGTGGATGATATGGACATTATCCTGGTGGATGATGTTCTTTTTACCGGCCGGACCATCCGCGCCGCCATGGACGCCCTGATGGATTTCGGCAGACCTTCCCGGATTGAGCTGGCCATTCTGATTGACCGGGGACATCGGGAGCTTCCCATCCAGGCAGACTACAAGGGAATTTCCATCAACACCGAACATGAAGACATGATCAACGTCCTTGTGGCTGAACATGACCCGCAGGACCTTGTCTATATGGAACAGGATTAGCCCATGAGTACCGCATCCCATAAAAAAAATACTCCGGAAAATATCCGGGTCGCTGTTCTTTCCGTCTCCACCACCCGAAGCCTTGACCAGGATGAGTCCGGTGCATGGATCAAAAAACAGGCCAAAAAGGAAGGCCACGAAGTCGTCATCCATCAGGTGGTCACCGATGACATCGCCGCCATCCGGGAACTCATCCTGCATGTGACCGAAAAAATAGGTCCGGATGCCGTTATCATGACCGGCGGAACCGGCATCAGCCCCAAAGATGTGACCATTGAAGCTGTCACACCCTTGTTTGAAAAAGAACTCACCGCTTTCGGCCCTCTTTTTGCCCAACTCAGTTTTGAAGAAATTGATTCGGCCGCCATCCTCTCCCGGGCCACGGCCGGGGTCATCGGAAAAACCCTCGTCTTCTGCATGCCGGGCAGCATCAAAGCCTGCAAGCTCGCCTGCAACGCGCTGATCTTTCCTGAACTGGGACATCTCTTGAAACACATAAAGGAATAAACCATGAATCAAATCGAAACCTTTATCCACCACTGGCCGGAAACCGAATCCAAAACCCGGCAGGCATTTTCCGAACTTTACGAACATCTGAAAACCCTTGACGACACTGATTTGGAATTCAATGAACGCCCCGGCGTCAGCTATTCGCTCCGCCCGAAACACAAAAGCCAGAAAAAGCGATCCCTTTTTGCCATGGTGGATGTCATTGATGATACCCCTGACGAAAGATGGCTGTCTGTCTGTTTTTACGGAGAAATGGTGACGGACCCGGATGACGCCGGAGACCTGATCCCCGAAGGTCTTCTAGGGGAAGATGGGTACTGTTTTGATCTCTATGAATATGACGGGGACGGGATCGACTATTTAAAACAGCGGCTTTCCGAGGCCCATGAGAATTCAAAGGAATAGTTGTTTAAGTTGTTCTATGCCATCTTTAACGATCTGAAACCGGTGCAAAATTGTAACCGAAAGAGCGGAGCTATTTTCCGACTATGAAATCCAAACCGAACCCTTCCCAAAAAAATAAGGCCTGTAACCCCGATTCAGAGCGAAAAGGAATCATCCTTGCCGGCGGATCAGGAAGCCGCCTGTATCCTTTGACCTATTCCGTCAGCAAACAATTGATGCCCGTGTATGACAAGCCCATGATTTATTATCCTTTAGCGACACTCATGCTTTCAGGCATTACGCAGATACTGATCATCACCACCCCCCATGATCATGACAATTTCAAACATTTGCTGGGAGACGGTTCCCAATGGGGTATCCATCTTGAATATACCATCCAGCCGTCTCCGGACGGACTTGCCCAGGCCTTTATTCTGGGGGAAAAATTTATCGGGAAAAATCCTGCAGCACTGATTCTGGGGGACAATATCTTTTACGGGGAAGGCCTGTCTGAAAGATTACAGGCAATTTCAAAAAAAGATAAGGGCGCTACCATATTCGGATACTATGTTAAAGATCCTCAACGCTACGGTGTCGTTGGATTTGACCGCAAAGGAAGCATCACGAGCATTGAAGAAAAGCCTGAAACCCCGAAATCCAATTATGCTGTTACCGGGCTCTATTTCTATGACAATGATGTGGTGAGGATTGCAAAGGAAATCAAACCCTCTGAAAGGGGCGAACTCGAAATTACCGATATCAACAATACCTATCTTCACCAGGGAAACCTGGATATTGAGCTTTTCAGCCGGGGAACCGCCTGGCTGGATACAGGAACCCATGATTCTCTTCTGGATGCTGCAACCTTTATCAAGGTTGTGGAAGATCGCCAGGGATTAAAAATTGCCTGCCCTGAAGAAATTGCCTTTAGAATGAAGCTTATCCCTGCAGAACAACTGGAAAAACTGGCCCAGCCCATGAAAAAAAACGGCTATGGACAATATTTGCTGTCCCTCCTGAAAGAGGCGTGAACCCATGATGAAATATATACAACTGAACCTTCCGGACGTTTTCCTGATTGAACCTGAAGTCTTTGGAGATCACCGCGGTTTTTTCATGGAAACCTTTCGGGAAGATGAATTTAAAAAAAACCTGTCCTGTGGATCTTTTGTTCAGGACAACCACAGCAAATCCGGTCAGGGCATTTTAAGGGGGCTTCACTACCAGATACAACACCCCCAGGGAAAACTGGTGCGGGTGATTTCAGGAGAAGTCTTTGATGTGGCCGTGGATTTGCGGAAATCCTCTCCGTTTTTTGGAAAATGGTCAGGCGCCGTGCTTTCAGCTGAAAACAAAAAAATGCTGTGGGTGCCCCCGGGTTTTGCCCACGGCTTTTATGTCATCAGCAGAGAAGCGCAATTCGTTTATAAATGTACGGATTATTATGCCCCCAGCCATGAACGGTGCATTATCTGGAATGATCCGTCCATCGGCATCGACTGGCCCATCATCCCTGGAACTTCCCCGGTTCTATCCCGGAAAGATGAAACCGGCCTCAGCTTAAAAGATGCCGAGGTGTTTGCATGAAAATTCTCTTACTGGGTTCAAACGGTCAACTGGGGTGGGAATTGCAGCGGACCTGCCCGGATCATGTAAAACTTGCCACCTGCGATTATCCGGCCATTGACTTTTGCAGTACGGACAGCATAGAGAACTGCATCCATACAACCCATCCCGACTGCATTATCAATGCGGCTGCCTATACGGCTGTGGATCAGGCAGAAAAGGACAGTGAAACAGCCGACAGGATAAACCATGGAGCAGTCGCTGAAATCGCCGGACTCTGCCGGCAGCATGGAATTCACCTGGTTCATATCTCCACGGATTTTATTTTCAACGGCAAACATTATAAACCGTATCAACCGGAAGATGCCCCCGACCCCATCTCTGTTTACGGCAAATCAAAATTAAAAGGGGAACAGGCGGTTCTCAAAATTTTAAAGGATCAATCCCTGATCATCCGAACTGCCTGGTTATACTCTTCCCATGGCAACAATTTTGTCAAAACCATGCTGAAACTTATGGCGGAAAAACAGAGTCTGAACGTCATTGATGAGCAGATCGGAACCCCCACCTGGGCCCATGGCCTTGCAACCATCATCTGGGTCGCCCTTGAAAAAGAAATAACAGGGATCTTTCACTGGACCGATGCCGGCGTGGCTTCCTGGTATGATTTTGCCATGGCCATCCAGGAAGAGGGACTCCAGACAGGGCTTCTGGATCGGGCCATCCCGATTTTTCCCATCCCGGGACAATTTTATCCCACCCCTGCCGAAAGACCCTTTTACAGCATTCTTGACAAAACGTCTTTCTGGAAAGCGCTGGATATAAAACCCGTTCACTGGCGCGTTCAACTTAGAACCCTGTTAAAGGAATTTCACCCATGAAACACCTTCTTGTAACCGGCGGGGCAGGATTTATCGGTACAAATTTTGTCTATTACTGGCTGGATAAATATCCGGAAGACCACGTGGTTGTTCTGGATGCCCTGACCTATGCCGGAAACAGACAGAATTTAATCCAGGCGGAAAAGAATCCGAAATTTGAATTCGTCGCAGGCAATATCCTGGATCAGCCCCTTGTGGAGTCACTCCTTGTCTCCCGCAAGATTGATACCCTTGTCCATTTTGCCGCAGAATCCCATGTGGACAGATCCATCCTTGGGCCGGATGACTTCATCAACACCAATATCATCGGCACACATACCCTTCTTAAAGCGGCTAAAAAAATCTGGCTGGATGCCACACCCCCCCTGAACCACCGCTTCCACCATATTTCAACCGATGAGGTCTATGGATCATTAAAACCCGATGCCCCGCCCTTTACCGAAAAAACACCCTATGCCCCGAACTCTCCCTATGCCGCCAGCAAAGCTGCATCGGATCATCTGGTCCGGGCCTATCACAAGACCTATGGCCTCTCTACCACCATCAGCAACTGCTCCAATAATTATGGCCCGTTTCAGTTCCCGGAAAAACTGATTCCCCTGATCATCACTCATATCCTTTATGGAAAATCCCTTCCGGTTTATGGTGACGGGAAACAGATCCGGGACTGGCTCTATGTGGATGACCACGCCCTCGGGATTGATCTTATCCTCCAAAAGGGGAAAACAGGAGAAACTTATAATATCGGCGGAAACAACGAACTGGCCAATCTCGACATTGTAGGCCTTATCTGCAACATCCTGGATAAAAAATTTGCCCGGGAGCCGGCACTCATCAAAACATACCCCGACTGCCCCTCATCCCAAGGCCGCCACCCACACACCCTCATCACCCATGTCACAGACAGACTCGGCCATGACCGCCGCTATGCCATTGATGCCGACAAAATCTCCACAGCGCTTGGGTATTGCCCCCGGGAATCCTTTGAAACCGGAATCAGGAAAACCATTGACTGGTATTTATTCAAACATAAAAAACTCCCTATTCAAGGTGTTTAACCCTAATGCATAAATCCGACAAAATCTTTATTGCTGGCGCTTCCGGCATGGCAGGCAGCGCCATTATCCGGAACCTGGTGAAAAAAGGATATACCCATCTGATCGGGAGTTATCATTCCAAAACCCTGCCGGAGCAGAAAAATCTGCCGTTGAAACAGATCCGGATCGACCTGCAATACCAGGATGCCGTCAACCAGTTCTTTAAAACTGAAAAACCGGATTATGTTTTTCTTGCCGCAGCCAAAGTCGGCGGCATTCAGGCCAACAACACCTATCCGGCAGAATTCATCTATAGTAACCTGGCCATTCAGGCCCATGTCATCCAGGCAAGCTTTGAGAACAAGGTCAAACGACTGCTGTTTCTGGGATCATCCTGCATCTACCCTAAACACTGCCCCCAGCCCATGAAGGAAGAGCATCTGTTGACAGGGCTTCTTGAGCCCACCAATGAACCCTATGCCATTGCAAAAATTGCCGGTATCAAAATGTGTGAGGCATACAATCGACAATACCATACCCGTTTCCTGGCGGTCATGCCCACCAATCTCTATGGTCCCAATGACAATTTCAGCCTTGAAACCTCCCATGTCCTGCCCGCCCTGATCCGCAAATTCCATGAAGCCCGGATCAGCCATGCCGAACGAGTAGTCATCTGGGGAACCGGTTCCCCCAGAAGAGAATTTCTTCATGTGGACGATATGGCAGATGCCTGTGTTCATGTCATGAACCTGCCGGATTCAGACATTGAAACACACCTGACCCATTATCCGTCCCCCTGCTTTGTCAATATCGGCACCGGCAAAGACTGCACCATAAAAGAACTTGCCCTGCTCATCAAAGATCTGTCCGGCTTTAAGGGCGTTCTCGAATTTGATACCACCCGACCCGACGGAACTTTGGTCAAGCGGCTGGATGTCTCCCGCCTTAAAAACCTGGGGTGGCAGGCAAAGGTTTCTCTCGAAGACGGGGTTCAGGAAATTTATGACTGGTTTGTAAACGAAAGCGGGCATTAGGATCGTGACAGCATCTAAATATGATCAGGCAATATATCGAGTAGAAATTGATGCAGAGGCCGCATCTGACCTGGTAAAAATTCGTAAAAAGCTTAAACTGACACAATTACAGGCCGCCTTGCTCACAGGGGGAGGAGCAAATGCATTTTCTCGTTATGAACACGGTAAAGCCAAACCTATGCGATCTGTTACCAATTTATTCAAGCTGCTTGACAATCATCCTGAGCTGCTTGATGAAATTACCCCTTAAAGAGGATAACGGCCGAAAAGGAGCAAACCGTCACCTGGTACTGCATTACGGGGATCTGACCGATGCCACCAACCTGATCCGCTATCCGGAACCTGGTGAAAAAAGGATACACCAATCTTATCGCCAGTTATCATTCCAAAACCCTGACGGAGCAAAAAGATCTGCCGTTGAAACAGGTCCGGATCGACTATAAGATACGGAATGGTGGTTGACCACCACTCAGCTATAAGAAAAGAAGACCTTCTATCATCCACCATCCCCCGATTATCTAAAAAGCATAAAAGAGTCTCGGGATGATTATAAAGAACGATATTCAAAATTTGATTGTTTCCCTATTCCGAAAATATACAATCCTTTTCTTAATAAAAGCAAAACTGAATTCCGTCGAAGAAGCCGGAGAAAAAACCCCGGACAAGCCCAGGAAAAAAGTCTGCGCCGCCACTCACCAAAAAACAGGTGCCGCTCATGACCGAAACTAACCATTGAATTTAATAATGTAAATTTCTGCTATGAGGACAACGGCAGAAAGACTAAGACAGGAAAGACTTCAAAAAGCTCACCGATAAACCAAGCCTGACCAACCCTGCCCTCTATTTTTGTCGATGGGAACCATGCCGAGATCGCCCTGGTCGAAAACCTGCAGCGCCAGGATCTGACCTCTGTCGAAGAAGCCGAAGCCCTTCAGCGCCTGATGAACGAGCAGAACTTCACCCAGGAGCAGTTGGGCGGCATTGTTGGCAAAGCCAGGACCACAGTCCGGGACATCCTCACCATCAACCGGCTGCCCCAGACCATCCGTGACGAATGCCGCGGAGACCGGATAATTTCCCGCCAGACCCTCATCGAGGTTGCCCGCAAAAAGCAGGAACGCGGTATGATCACGGCCTACAACGCTTATCGGTTAAAACAGCAGAAGGCAAATGAATCGGGAGGGCAGACCCCAAATCAGCCCCCAGAAAAAAACCCCAACGACCCCGCCGTCGTTTTAGAGTTTTCGCAAAAGGCGTTGAAGAAAATCGGCAATATCGATACGACTGCCTGGACCTATGACGAGCGGGAAAAAGTGCTTTCAGTCTTCATTGATATAAAAGACAAAATCGACGGTTTTCTTAACCCGAATTCTGGGGCGGCTTGAAGTACTCGTTAATAATAACATAATGAAGGACAATGAAAATGGGACATCATGATCTGTTTTTCAAAAAGGCTTTTTCAATTCGTGAGCTTGCCGCTGACTTTGTTAAGCATACATTTCCTCCTGAATTGGCCGAAGGGATTGACTTTGCAACACTCACCCTTGAAAAAGGCTCCCATGTTGACACTGCCCTGGCAGAGCACTTTTCGGATATCGTATACACCTGTCGGCTTTCCGGGATAAAGATAAAAATCGCTTTGCTGTTTGAACATAAAAGCTCACCCGACAACGATTTACCGTTTCAGCTTCACCGCTACATGGGGAACCTCTGGGAAAACAGCATCAACCAAAAACAACCCAGAATGCCGGTAATCCCCGTTGTGCTGTACCATGGGAAAAAGGCCTGGCGGCCGGGCACCCTGATTTCCAGATTTAAAAACCTTCCGGATGCGGTGAAGCCGTTTATTCCCGATTTTGAATTTGTTTTTGTTGATCTTTCTGCCTATTCCAACGACTTCATTAAAAAAAGCATATTTGAACTGGCTTCGTTACGGGTAGCGTTGCTAATCATGAAAAATATTTTTGATCAGAAAGGGCTGGAACATCATTTGATTCAATTTTTAGAAATCGGCCGTTCATATTTCCAGGAAGAACAGG
>JAIFMF010000007.1 GCA_020048635.1 Desulfobacula sp.
TATGAACAACTGGCCCAGATGGGGCATGAGGATAAAGGGACCCAGGCTTTGTTTAAGCTGTTTCAAAATTCCTGAGCATGGAGATCCTTGCAGAATACAGCTATTTCGGCCTTTTTCTGGCTTCGTTTCTGGCGGCCACCCTTCTTCCCTTCAGCTCGGAAGTGGTTCTGGGCCTGCTGCTGAACCAGGGCTTTAACCCCTATGCCATGCTCCTTACCGCCACATCCGGAAATGTCCTGGGGGCTGTGGTGAACTATGGCCTGGGGGCCTTTGGGGGTCGCCTGATTCTTCATAAATGGTGGCGGATGACAGACCCGGAAATCTTAAAAGCAACCATAAGATTTCAAAAATTCGGAGTGTTCAGCCTTTTGTTTTCATGGGTGCCCGTCATCGGTGATCCATTGACGGTGGCCGCCGGGGTTTTAAAGGTCAATTTTATGGTGTTTCTTTTACTGGTAGGCACAGGTAAATTTTTAAGATATCTTCTGGTGTATTTTGCTGTTTTGTAGACACGAACAGTAAAATTTTTTACCATGAAGCGCATGAAGGACATGAAGATTTAGTTCGTAAACCCCTTCATGATCTTCATGCGCTTCATGGTGATAAAAAATTGCTTCTATTGACCTGACGCTTTCTTTTTGGGCAGCACCAGATTCAACACAACCCCCAGGATACCGGCCAGACCGATGCCCTGGAGCTGGAACTGGCCTACTGAAAAGCTCATTCCGCCGATGCCGAAGATGAGGATCAGGGCCACAATGGAAAGATTCCGGGCCTCCAGAAGATCCTGACCGGATTTGACCAGGGTGTTTAATCCCACCACCATGATGGCTCCGAACAGGAGGAGCATGATCCCCCCCATGACCGGTGCCGGGACTGTCTGAAGGGCCGCTCCCAGCTTTCCGACAAAGGCCAGGAGAATGGCAGTGATGGAAGCCCAGGTCATGATGGCCGGGTTGAAGACCTTGGTCAGGGCCACGGCGCCTGTGACTTCGGAATAGGTGGTATTGGGCGGTCCGCCCATCAGGGAGGCAAGGGAAGTGGCAATCCCGTCGCCGAGGATGGTCCGATGGATACCCGGATCCTTGAGATAATCTTTGCCCGTCACTCCGCCGACGGCGACAATATCACCGAAATGCTCAATGGCCGGTGCAATGGCAATGGGCAAAATGAAAAATATGGCCTGAAGATTCCATTCCGGCAGGACAAAATTGGGAATCGCAAACCAGGATGCCTTGGAAATCGCTGAAAAATCAACAAATCCGAAATACAGGGAAACTCCATATCCCACAACAATGCCGCAGATAATGGGGATGAGCTTGAAAATGCCTTTTCCCAGGATGGACACCAGGATTGTTGTGGCAAGGGCCAGAAGCGCCACGGTCATGGCCTTAGCCTGGGGAAAAAGAACCACGGCCCCATCCCCGGTCTTGCCCATGGCCATGTGAACAGCCACCGGGGCTAGAATAAGACCGATGACCATGATGACAGGGCCTGTGACAATGGGTGGGAGGACTCGTTCAATGGCCTCGCTGCCCTGAACCTTGGCCAGAATACTCAGCAAAATATAGACAAGCCCTGCCGCTGCAAGGCCGCAAAGGGTCCCGGGGATGCCCCAGGTTTTAACCCCATAGATAATGGGAGCGATAAAGGCAAAGGAGGAGGCTAAAAAAACCGGGACCTTGCCTTTGGTGATGACCTGAAATACCAGGGTTCCCAGACCGGCCGTGAACAGGGCCACATTGGGATCAAGACCGGTCAGAAGCGGGACCAGCACCAGTGCGCCGAATGCCACAAAGAGCATCTGGGCGCCTAAAAAACAGTCTTTGATTTGAAAATTGTAATCGGTTGGAGATAGATTGGATCGGGACATTTTGGTTTCACCTCTTTTTTTTAAGTTAATTTATTTTGTGCCGAATATTTTATCGCCGGCATCACCCAGACCCGGCAGGATATACCCAAAATCATTGAGACACTCATCAATACCGGCCACATAAATATCCACATCCGGATGTTTTTGCGTCACCCTGGCAATGCCTTCGGGTGCGGCCACGAGAAAAAGTCCTTTAATGATTTTACATCCGGCTTTTTTCAACAGGTCGATGGTGGCGATCAGGGTTCCCCCGGTGGCCAGCATGGGATCAAGAATCAGAGCAATCCGTTCTTCCATGGCGCTGGCGGTTTTCACATAATATTGAACCGGCTGGAGGGTTTCCTCATTTCTGTAGAACCCGACCACGCTGACCTTGGCCGAGGGGATGAGGTCAAAGACCCCGTTCATCATGCCGAGCCCGGCCCTTAAAATCGGAACCACCGTGATTTTTTTTCCTTTGATTTCCTCGATCTCCACCTTTCCTGCCCATCCTTCAATGAGTTTTTTTTCCGTCATCAGGTCTTTTGTGGCCTCATAGGTTAAAAGCCTTGCCACTTCCGAGGCAAGATCCCTGAAGTCCTTTGTGCTGATATCTTTCTGACGCATCAATCCCAGTTTATGCCTGATCAGGGGATGATTCTGTACAAATACGGCCATGGAGCCTCCTTTGCTGAATAAGTGTTTCCGGACAAAAAAGTTCATTCAGAAACTATAAAAATCACAGGGCCTCGTCAAGCAAAATACGTCCGGCCTTCGAAGTCTTGGGTTGATATATTTTAGATTTTATGCACAATAGAGCAGATGATTGACTCGCCTTACATATCCGTCGCCATTGCGCTTCCCGTGCCAAAGGCCTATACCTACGGCGTACCGGAACATTTTCAAAACGCCTGTTCGCCAGGCGTCAGAGTTCTCATCCCCTTTGGGAAAAAACGGGTGACCGGATATATCCTTTCCGGGCAGGAAACCTGTGGAAAATTTACGGCAAAAAATATTCTGGATGTTCTGGATGATCACCCTTTGTTCCCGGAATCGGAAATACCGTTTTTCAGATGGATCGCCGAATATTATCTTCACCCTCTGGGCGAGGTGATCAAGGCGGCCCTGCCCTCGGGTCTTGAAAGCCATGATGAATCCTGCCTTTTTGTAACAGAGAAGGGGCTCGACGCCTTGAATGGGAAAAGGCTCTCACCTGGAGAAGAGGAAATCATCGAATTTATTCAAAAGCGCGATTTGGCAAAACTCAAACAGCTTTTCAAGACAAGCCGGAATCCTTCTGTCCATACCCTGGTCCGGCGGATGGAAAAACAGGATCTGGTTACCGTGTCCTATATATTGAAAAAAGACGGGGTCTCGGCCAGGATGGAAAAATTCATCGTGTTTCAACAGGACCCGGAGCCGACGCTTCGCATGTCAAAAAAACGGGAAGCGATTCTCATGCAGGTCAAACAGAAAAAAGAGATGTCCCTGACCGGCCTGAAAGCATTGATTCCCACGGCCCCCTCCCTGATAAAGCCTCTGGCCGAGGCGGGTTTCATCAGGATCATCCAGCGCCGAATCTTCCGGGACCCCCTGGGCGACCCGGTGGAACCGGATACGCCGCCAAAGCTTACGGATGAGCAGACAAGGGTCGTAAAACAGGTTCAGGATAAATCAGATCAGGGGTTCGCAGCCTATCTTCTGACGGGTATCACCGGCTCCGGTAAGACAGAAGTTTATATGCGGCTGGTTCTGGATGTCATTGAAAAAGGGAAAAAAGCCATTGTTCTGGTCCCGGAAATCGCCTTGATTTCCCAGACGGAACGGCGGTTCCGGGCAAGGTTCGGGGAAAGGATTGCGGTGATTCATTCTTCCCTGTCCCAGGGTGAACTTCTGGACCAGTGGCGTAAAATTGCCCTGGATTCCGTAGACATTGTGATCGGGGCAAGGTCTGCAGTTTTCGCACCCTTTGAAAATATCGGGATCATTGTGGTGGATGAGGAACATGACACCTCGTACAAGCAGGAGACGGGCCTTCGCTACAATGCACGGGATCTGGCCGTTGTCCGGGCAAGATTCAGCGGGTGCCCGGTGCTTCTGGGCTCGGCCACGCCGTCGCTTCAATCCTATCAGAATGTGGTGCTGAACCGCTTTGAAGAACTGAAGCTGGAAACCCGCATCAACCGGCATCCTCTTCCCGAAATTACCTTGGTGGACCTGAAGAAATACAAGGATGGCAGACCGGATCATCGGATTATCACCCCTGAACTTTCAAAGGCCATCCGGCAATGCCTGGATAAAGGGAATCAGGCCCTGATTTTTCTGAACCGGCGGGGATTTGCCACATTTCCGGTGTGCCGGGAGTGCGGAAAAGCCCTGACCTGCCGGTTCTGTGATATCACCATGACCCTGCACAAGGGGCATAACCAATACCGATGCCATCTTTGTGGGGATGGACGGCCCGTTGATACCGCATGCCCGGAATGCAAATCAAAAAAGATCAGGCCCTTTGGGTTTGGAACGGAAAAAGTCGAATCCATGCTCAAGGAAAGATTCCCGGATGCAAGGATCGTCAGGATGGATCAGGACACCACATCCCAGAAAGGCGCTGTCATCAAGATTTTGAAAAGTATCCGGAACCGGACCGTTGATATTGTGGTGGGAACCCAGATGCTGGCCAAAGGTCATGATTTTCCCTCCATCACCCTGGTTGGAGTGGTCTGTGCGGATCTGTCCTTAAGCCTTCCGGATTTCAGGGCCGGGGAAAGAACCTTTCAGCTCCTGGCCCAGGTGGCGGGTCGAGCCGGAAGAGGAGATACGCCGGGCAAGGTCATCATGCAGACCTATAACCCGGATCATTTTATCATTGAGGCCTCGCAAAAACAGGATTTCCAGGAGTTTTTTCACAATGAGGCGCCTTTTAGAAGAGCCCTGATGTATCCGCCTTTTTCACGGATGACCCAGTTGAAAATATCCGGCAGCAATTCTGAAACAGTCAAAATCTATGCCGAGACTGTGGCAGAGATCCTGAAAGATCTGCTTGAAAAAGAGGGGCCATTAAGGGTCAGCATTCAGGTCTTAGGACCTGCCGAGGCCCCTATTCAGAAAATATCTTCCAAGTTCAGATGGCAGATTCTGATCAAGAGCCCGTCGGCAGGTTTTGTGAACCGCCTGGTAAAAGCCACCCTGGAGCACCCCCAGGCAAAACCGAAATCAGGGATGAGCCTTTCAGTGGATGTTGATCCATACTTTCTGATGTGATGGGGGGGCGGGAAAGTTTAATTAAACCAATTGCATTTAATCACTCATGAGGAAGCCTGTTATGAACCGATCTAATCTGGAGCTATTTAAGGAACTCAATCCTGAGGCCTTACAGAAAAAATTTCTCAATTCCCTGCTGAAAATCCAGAATGTCCAGAGAGGTTCCATCTGGATCAAAAAAGACAATGCTTATGTGTGCGTTGAAGCTGCGGGTGCAGAGAGCAGTCGCATCAAAGGGGTTTCCCTGGATATGCAACATCCCAGTATCGTGGGATGGGTGATTGAAAATAAACGGATGACCGTGGCGGAAACCCAAAGCGACCGACGGCATTACAAGGAGGTTGAAGATCATCTGGCGGTGAAAAGCAGTATGATCCTGTGTTTCCCCCTCTTTTTCCGGGACAGAGAAGTCTATGGTGCAGTCCAGATTATTGATACGACATTGGAAAAAACCAGACTGAACCTGGATCAGGTCTATCTGGAGCAGCTTCAGAATCTTGTGGATATCTGTTCCATTGCCTTGAGCAACGCCATATTATATGCCGCTGAAAAGAAAAAGGCCCAGAATCTCAAGTCGGCTCTGAAAGAATCGAGGAATGAAAACCTGATCATCGGGCAGGCCCCGATTTTTAAAAAATGTATGGATCTTGTGAAAAATTATGCAGATACGGATTTCCATGTGCTGATCACCGGGGAAAGCGGCACAGGCAAAGAGCTGGTGGCTGAAAAAATTCATAAAACCGGTATGCGGAAAAACAAACCCTTCCTGGTCCAGAATTGCAGCTCCATTCCGGAAATGCTTCTGGAAAGCGAATTGTTTGGATATGCCAAAGGGGCGTTTACAGGGGCGACCCGGGACAAAATGGGACTTTTTGAGGCGGCAAACGGCGGAATCGTTTTCCTGGATGAAATCGGGGATATGCCCCTGAGCCTCCAGGCCGGGTTGCTCCGGGTGCTTCAGAAAAATGAGATCAAACCCCTGGGTGAAACCCGCACCCGGATGATTGATGTCAGAATTGTTGCCGCCACCAACAAGAATATCAAACAGATGATCGCTGAAAACAGTTTCCGGCAGGATCTGTTTTATCGGTTGTCCGTGCTTCCGGTTCATCTTCCGGCCCTGAGAGACAGGCGGGAAGACATTCCCCTCTTAATCCGGCATTTTCTTGAAAAAGAATCTTTAAAGGCAGGACTTCTTGAAAAAAAGTTTTCAACCGATGCTCTGCAGATTCTGGTTTCGTATCACTGGCCGGGAAATATCCGTGAGCTTGAAAACCTGATCCGTTATCTCATGGTCACAACAGAAGATGAAACCATTGAACCCTTTAATATCCCCCTTCACATAAAACATCCGGATGCCGGGATGGAGCCTTACGGCCTCCCGTCGGCAACCTCTGTAAAGGATGCCGGTGATACCGGTAAAAACCTGAGCAGCATGACCTGGCCCCAGCTTGAAAAGGAATATGTGACCGCTCTTTTAAAAAAGAACAACTGGAATATCACCTGGGCTTCCAAAGCTTCCGGCATCAACCGGTCCACCTTTGCCTCCAGGATGAGAAAGCTGAACATCAAACGGGAAAAAATGTCTTTTGATTAGCGGAAATCTATCTAAGACGCCTGCAGGTGTTGAAACTCCGTGATAAATTGGTTCAGGATTTTTGATAACCCCGTGTTCCACCCCGACACCAGAGAGGAAGGATTTCTGTCTGGTATGGGCTCGTCAGCCGTATAGGTATTGCTTAAAACCGGCTTAAACGTGTCGCCGTCCTTTTTTTCAAGGATCAGCATAAGTTCAATGGCGGCCTTTGTATTGTTTTTGTCTGTAAAATCACCTGAGAGCCTGGTTATTTTACCAGACAGGCGGTAGGCGATGTCTTTTTTATCATCCGTGAGAGCGGGCCGGAAATAGCTGGACCCATAAAGCGTTTCAGATGTCCTCTCTGTGATGAGCTTTGAGGGGTAGTTGACAAATTCACTATAATAATCGGCGGTGTATTCATTGTCACCGACTTTATAAACAAAGGAATGGGAATCAAAGGCGGAATTGATGGAAAACGCTTTTACCATAAGTGTCTCCCCCTGGCTGGGGTTGCTTTTTGGAGAAAGCTGGATATCCGGCTTTAAATCAAAATATTGTTTGACGACAGCATCTTTCTGAAGACCTGAACATCCAAGGGCGAATAAAATGAAAATAAAAAGACCTGCCATACCAGGCAAAATTTTTCGTTCCATCAGTTTTTCTTCTCCGTTCCAATTTTCTCCGGCGGCTTTTCAAAAATCAGCCTGCCGGGATATTGTTTGATGTCTTTGCTCATTTGTTTTAGATTTTCAGATGTGGTTTCAAGATTTTCCATGATCAGCTTTACCCGATCCGAATTGAGCCAGACCATGTGTTCAATAAGCCCGGAAGCTGCAGAAAGGTTTTCCACCAGCTTGTCGAGGTTGACGGACAGGCTGTCGAATTTTGGAGAAAGCTTTGTTTCAAGGGTTTCTGCCATATTTTTCGTACTGCTGGCAGCTTTCTGGAAATCATTGATGGCACTGCCAAGGGGTACTCGTGAGGTTTCAACAATACCTCTCAACTCTGAAAAAGAAGCCTGTGCATCTTCCAGGACATGGTTGATTTTATCGGTTTCAATGGCTTTGCTGATCTTCTGGTTGGTCTCTTTCAGCTCTTTTAGCAGAGACGCTGCAAGGAGAGAGATATTATTGATATCAAAATCATTTGCTTTGGTGTCCAGGGTCTTTAGCAGGGTCTCAATATCTTTTGTGATCCCTTTGACATTCATGGCGGCAAGACTGTCGAGGATCTGGGTCATGGAATCCCCGAACTGCTTCATGCTGCTTCTCTGGGAAGGGATGTAAATATTGTCGGGTGTCCAGGTGATCATGAGATTGTCACCGGGATTCTTTGCTGCATAATCGGTTTCAAGATAGCCCACACCGGTGAGCCCTTTAAATGAGAGCCGGATCACAAGGCCGTCATTGATGGCGTTCTGAACTCTTTCTTCTGCAGAGTCACCGGTCTGGCCCAGGGATATGCCTTCTTCCAGCGCCATGATGACCAGCACATAATCCGACTTTGTTTTATAAACGCTGGCCACACTGGTAATGGATTTTACACTTCCGATCTGGATGCCCTTGTATTTGACTTCCGATCCGATGCTGAGGCCCTGGACGGATTCATTGAAGCAGGTTTCCACCAGCAGTTCTTTTTTAAAAAATTGCCCTGCTCCGAAAATGATTAAAAATGAAGCCCCAAGCCCGAATGCAATCAGGACAAAAAGGCCGAGTTTAAAGAAATTGGCTTTCTGGGTCATTTCCCACCTTTATCGATTTTTCGGTTAAAAAAATTATAGACAAATGGATTATCCGTGTTGTTTTTGAGTTGTTCGGGTGTTCCGGTAGCAATGATCCCTTTCACGCTTTTTTCAAGCATGATGATCCGGTCCGCAATGGCATCGATGCTGGCCAGTTCATGGGTGACAATGACAAAGGTGATCCCGAGGGAAGAGGCAAGATCTTTGACCAGGTTGTCCAGTGCGGCGGACGTCACCGGGTCCAGCCCTGCCGAAGGTTCATCAAGAAAAATGATGGAGGGATCAAGAGCCATGGCGCGGGCCAGGGCCGCCCGTTTTTTCATACCCCCGGAAAGTTCGGCAGGCATGAGGAACCCGCTTTTTTCAAGACCGACCAGTTTGAGTTTCAGCCATGCAATATCCTCCATCATGGCATCCGGGAGCTCAGTAAATTCCCTTAACGGCAGCATGACATTTTCAAGGACGGTCATGGAGCCGAACAAGGCCCCGCTCTGGAAGGCCACCCCGATTTTCTGCAGGATGCGGTTTCTGTCGTTTCCCTCAGCAAGACTGAGGTTTTCACCCTGGATCAGGACGTTTCCGGAAATAGGCGGCAAAAGACCGATCATGTGTTTCAAGAGGGTGCTTTTCCCGCATCCTGACCCGCCGATAATGATAAAAATCTCACCTTTGAAAACATCAAAGCTGATATTTTCAATAATCGGGGTCCGTCCGTACCCGGCAAACAAATTTTCTATTCTGATGACGGTTTCCATGGGTTTTATATGCCAAGACTGTAATAAACAATTGAAAAAATGCCGTCAAACACGGCGATGAGGATAATCCCGGTCACGACGGCCCTTGTGGTGGAAACGCCCACGGCGGACGGTCCGCTTTCGGTCTGATACCCCCGGATGCAGCCGGCTGCGGCAATCAGGATGCCGAAGACAAAACATTTGACAATCCCGCCTGTAAAATCCCCCCAGCTGACAAAGGAGGCAATCTGGTCATAATAGGAAATAAAGGGGTATCCCATGGAGGTAATGACGAGAGCGCCGCCCAGCATTCCCACCAGGTTTGAAAATATGGTCAGAAGGGGAGTGATAAAAGTGGCGGCAATAACCCGGGGGACAATGAGAAATTTGACCGGATCAAGGCCCATGACGGTGAGTGCATCGATTTCCTCGTTGATGCGCATGGTCCCGATTTCTGCGGCAAAGGCCGAAGCCGACCGCCCCGCCAGAATAATGGCCGTCATCAGGGGACCGAGCTCCCTGACCATGGAGATCCCGATGAGATTGGCCACATAGAGTTCAGCCCCGAACATCCGCATGGGAATGGCCGCCTGGAAGGCCATGACAAGGCCCACAATAAAGCTGACCAGGGCCACAATGGGAAGAGCGTCCACGCCTGCCCGTTCAGCCACCAGAAAGGTGTCTGCCCAGCGGATTTTTCCCGGGTGAAGAAGGCTTTGAAAAAGGGCAAAGGTGATTTCTCCGGCATAGGTAATAAATTCTTTTGCTTCAGACAGGGTGTCTAAAAGTTTTTTCCCCTGATTTTCAATAAAGGAGAGCGCTTTGGGTTTTTGGGCTGAAAAATCCGCCTGCCGGATTTCCTTTGCCATATTCAAAAGGGTTGAATATCCGGGCTTCAGATGGACAATGGAAAAATTCTGCCGCCCTTTTTTCCTGGATTCGCCTTCTATAAAACACAGAAAGGCAGCTCCTGCCGTATCCATATAATCAACGGCTTCAAGGTCCAGAATCAGGTTTGGTGTATGGGTTTTTGCAATGATCTGGGAAGTTTCCTGCAGCAGGCGTGCTGCCCTTTTTGCATCCAGCCTGCCGGTCAGGGAAATAATCGTATCCTGATCTTTTCTTGAAACCGTCAATTGTTTCATGCGTGAACTTCCTGTTCGCCGTGTCAAAGGGTCTGCATTCTTTTTTCAAGCTGTATAGCATTTTTGTGCGGGGTTATTCAATGCCTGGTTTTTTTGGGCCTGGTTTTTTTTGACGGCAAGGGTGACCCATTCATCGATATATTCTTCATGAACAACAGATAGCTGGTTTGCTTGAATGGCAGTCCGTACACTCGCCTGCCGCTCCCGGATGATGCCAGAAAGGATAGTGGTTGTATCCTTTGTCATCCGGAGAGCAATGTCCGGCAGGATATCCACAATCACCTGGGCAATGATATTGGCGGCAATGCAGTCATAGGGCAGGGGTTCTGTCTGATCAAGGGTGTGGCATAAGAGGTGGTAGATTGAGGGATCAATCCCGTTCAGATCAAGATTTTCCCGGGCAATGGCAATGGCGGCTTCATCCGTGTCAATGCCCAGAAGATAAGAGGCGCCTAATTTTGCCGCTGTAATCATGAGGATACCCGAGCCGGTGCCGACATCCAGAAAGGTCGCACCAGGGCTGAGAAATTTTTCAATAAACGCAAGACACATGGCTGTGGTGGGGTGCGTACCAGTTCCAAAGGCCATGCCGGGGTCCAGATGAATCACAATCTCCCCTTTTTTTTCAACATGATCTTTCCATTGGGGTTTGATGATGATCCGGTCTGTAATCCGGGTGACATTGAAATAGGCTTTCCAGGCATCGGCCCATTCTTGTTCATCCACAATCGCGGTCACAATTTCAACCTTGATGCCGACATCCATGAGTTTTGCAGCTTTGGTTTTGATTTGTTCCAGGATGATGCCGGAAGAATCCAGAAGCGGCAGATAACCGGTTATGGAATAATGTTCAGGAATGGGCAGGGTATGGGTTCCGAATCCTTCATCCGGCTCTTCCAGGGGGATATCGCAGACCACTCCGTTGATGTTAAAGGAAAAGAAAATTTGGCAGATCAGCTCTTCTGCCAGAGGGATGGTATCGGTCTCAAAAAAGACTGTAATTTTTTTAAATTTCATAAATCTCCCATTTTTTTAATTTTAACTGGTGAAGGATTATTTTTTTTATCATATTTTTCATACCATATTTTTTATATCAGGGGGATTGTCAAATCCAGTTTATTATGAAAGGAAAGATGGGTTATGAAAAATCCTTATGAGAATCTTTATATTTATTATCTGAACAGTGTCCCGGCCCTTGACCGGCTTATTGAATCCCATCATGATTTTCTTGGCATGTGGGTGGAAGAAAAAGAGGCGTTTATCTTTTTTTCTTCACTCTGCAACGATCAAGTGGATAAGATTCTATCTCAAAACCCCGGTATTCGGCTCATTGAAAAATATGAAATGACCGGGGAAGAATGGCATGGGGATAAAATTGAACCCTATTATATCAACGATCTGTGCATTTTCCCGCCATGGAACCGGCCTGTAAAAACAGATGAAAAGGTCCGTGAGATCCTGCTGGACCCCGGTGTGGTGTTCGGAACCGGCCGGCACCAGACCACGGAAGACTGTCTTTACCTGATCCACCGGCTATGTACAAAGGAAAAAATAGAAACGGTTCTGGATATCGGTACGGGAACAGGCTTATTGGCCCTGGGAGCTGCCGCTCTGGGCTGCCGGCGGGTCATGGCCTGTGATTTTAATTTCCTGGCCGTCAAAACCACCCTGAACAATATCCGGCTGAACCACTGCGAAGACCGGGTATTGGCCTTCCAGGCCAGGGGGGAGGACATGATGTCCATTCCCTGTGATCTTATGGTGGCCAATATCCATTATGATATCATGCGGCATTTGATTGAAAGCCCGGGTCTATTAAAAAAAAAATGGTTTATCCTCTCAGGTCTTCTGAATTCCGAAACCCGGAAAGTGACGGCGTCGCTTTCTGAAAAAAAAGTCCACATCATTGAAAGGCGCTGCCCCGACGGAGTCTGGAATACTATTCTGGGGAAATCGTTAAATTAAAAAAGCCGGGAAAGAAAAATTGCTTTTCTTTCCCGGCTTTTTGTTTTTTTACTATAGGATCAGCTCGGTTTTATGCTTCTCCTCGTTCCTCAAGCACTTCCTTTAAAACCGTCAGGGCCGTATTGGCAGCAGGAACACCACCATAAATACTGGTCTGGAAAATGACTTCGGCAACCTCTTCTTTGGTGCAGCCCACATTCAGGGCGGCATGGGTATGAAGTTTGAGTTCATCCGGTTTTGAAAGTACGGTCAGCGCCGCCACAGTGATGAGCTGGCGGGTCTTATGGGGGATTTTTTCCCTGGCATACATCTGGCCTGTGATATAAAGGGACATATCCTTTGCCAGGTCTTTGTCAAAAAATTTCCACAGGTTGTAAGGCTTATCTTCATCCTTGACCGTTGAAAAATAAAGTTTGGCGGTTTCACCCGTCTTTTTTGCTATTTCTTTTGGGTCCACCTTGTTCTCCTTATCTGTTGGCCTTTCTGAAACCAAGCTGATCCAGGGCAATGATCCATTTGCAGATATTGGCAGAGCCTTCCACCATGGAATAGGTCGGGGCATCCCTGTAGTATCTGGCAACCGGGTATTCTGTGGAGTATCCGTAAGCACCCAGGATTCTCATGGCAAAATTGGAAGCTTTGGTGGCGATTTCACCGGCCAGGTATTTGGCAATGGCTACGCTAAGACCGTTGTTCAGTTCACCTGCGTCTTTTTCACAGGCCGCTTTATAGGTCACAAGTCGTGCAGCTTCGATTTCAGCCGTCATCTGAGCGATCATGTCCTGATTCATCTGGAACTCGCCTATTTTTTTACCAAACTGTTTTCTTTCATTGCAGTATTTGGTGGCAACATCCAGACATGCCTGGGCCAGCCCCACGCCACCGGCAGCAGCAGACAGTCGTGTCTGGTTCAAGGATGAGAAAACGATTTTTGCGCCGTCACCGGGTTTACCCAGGATGTTTTCCTTGGGCACTTTGACGTTATCAAGGAAAACTTCGCCTGTGGGGGAAGAATGGGACCCCAGCTTTTCCAGACCTGAAGTCTTGATTCCAGCATAATTTCTGGGTTCAATAACAAAGGCGGAAAGGCCTTTTGATCCGGCTGCTTTGTCTGTGTAAGCATAGCAGATCAGGACATCAGCCACATTGGCGTTGGAGATCCAGGTTTTGGAACCGTTCAGGAGCCAGTGATCGCCTTTATCTTCAGCAGTTGTGGACATGGCCATGACATCTGAACCTGCATCGGATTCAGTAATACCGAAACCGCCGATATATTCCGCTGTGCAGAGTTTTTGGACATATTTTTTTTTGGTTTCTTCGTTACCATATCTGAAGATCGTATAGGCGCATCCCAGAACCTGCATATTGACCTGTACTCTTAAGGAAGAAGAAACTTTTGCAAGCTCTTCAGTCACGATCATGGCGGCCATGAATCCCATGTTTTCTCCGCCGTATTCTTCTGGAATGACGGTACCGAAAAATCCGAGTTCCCCAAGGGGTTTCATGACTTCTTTGATGGGCAGGTAGTGTTTTTGATCCCACTCATCGGCAAAAGGTTCGATCTGTTTTTTTGCAAAATTTCTGATTTCTTTCTGGAGCATTTGAAGCTCTTTTGATAATTGAAAATCCATTGTTCCTCCTAGATGGTTAAAATTTAGTGGTTAAAATTTGTCGGCACTTAATCCCATTGCTTTTGAAAAAGACTTTGCAGCGCCGGTCAGTATATGAATACAATTTGAAAGATGATCCTCCTGAATGAACCTGATTTCAGGGATGGCAAGACTCAGGCTTGCCAGGATCCGTCCTTTATAGTTAAAAACCGGGGCACTCAATGACCCGAGGCCCGGGGTTCTTTCTCCCAGGCTTAAGGCGTATCCCTGCTTTTTAATTTTCTTAAGTTCCCTATTCAGCTTGTCCGGCTGGATGATGGTGTTATCCGTAATCGGTTCAAGGCTTGTGGTTTTTAGATAGTCGGTTTTAAATGCTTCTTCACAAAAGGCAAGAAGGCATTTGGCAGAAGCCCCGGCATAGAGCGGGGACTGATTGCCGATGGGCATGCCGGCCTTGAGCTCTTTGGGCGATTCGATGTTGTCAACGCAGATGCGGGTTTTTCCCTGGATAATATTCAGGTGAACGGTTTCAAGGGTAGTGACGGCAACGTCCTCCATAAATTTTCGTCCGATGCGGGAAAGATTGTTGGATCTGTTCAGATTTTCGAGGAACCGGTAAAATATGTTTCCCACAAAATACTGCCGTGTCAGAGGGTCCTGCCGGACAAATTCATAGGATTTGAGGACCTGAAGAATTCTCTGGACCGTGGCCGGACTGAACCCGAGGGATGTGCTCAGTTCCCGGATACCCCATGACGGTTTGATGTCCTGGAATTTGAGCATTATTTCCAGGGCTTTTTCAATGGAGTTCGCTTTTCTTAACGTCATCGGCAAATTGTTCTATATTTCAATACATTGTTCCACATTATGATTGCCAGCTAAACAAAAATCCGGTAGGGTTGTCAAGAAAAAAGTTAAATTATAGCTGAAAAATAGCTTGACAAAGGGGGGGATTTATTTAAAGTTTAAGAGCGGAAAAAACGCTTTTCTGCTATTTTAAACAGCCGGATGCACAAAGGGGTAAAAAAGAAATGATGAACCATTTCATATCATGCAGAGAGCAAAATCAGATATCGCTCTCTGCAGATACTAAATGCGATGTGCAAGGAAAGACAGGTTAATCAATGACGACCAGTACCTGTTTGGTGGCGACCTTGTCCTCCACATTGACCCGGACTTCCTTTACCTTGCCGGAAGCGGTTGCAGAAATGGGGTTTTCCATTTTCATGGCTTCCAGAACCAGAAGTTCCTGGCCCTCGACAACATCATCGCCGGGTTTCACATGGACCTGGAAAATGGTTCCGGGCATGGGGGCTGATATTTCAGTGCTCATTTTCATCTCCTTTGTTCAGTATTTATTGTGTTTTTTCCTGGTTGCAAAAAGAGCTTTTCTTGAACAGGACCTCTCGGGTCTATACTTAAAGAAAGGGTTAAAGTCAAGGGTTGAAGCACAAGGATCGGATATCGGAAAGAAAAGGACATAACAAGGGGTTGGATTTTCTTTTGAAAAAAAAGGACAGATCAAAAAAAATAATAATCAATTATGACCGGGAGTAAAGAATGAGACAATATTTTGAACACATGGCACAATTTGGAACGGAACTCAACAAAGGGCAGTTGATGAGTTCAGAAGGAAACATCAAAAGCATTCTGGAAGTTGAGGCCGGGATTGATGCTGAAGTCGAAAAAGTAAAAAACGCAGGACTTCCCACTGAAAAAATCAACCAGAGAGGGGAAATGACGGTCTGGCAGCGGCTGGATTACCTTGTTGATCCAGGCACATGGATTCCCCTTCATACGATTTTCAACCCCGAGGACAATGAAGAAGGCACGACCAACGTCATTGACGGTCTGGCCAAGATTTCCGGCAAATGGTGCGTGGTGGCCGGGTTTGACAACAAGGTCATGGCCGGTGCATGGATTCCGGGACAGCCGGAGAATATTTTCAGGGCCACCAACCTTTCCAAACGCCTGAACATCCCCCTGGTCTGGCTGGTCAACTGCAGCGGTGTAAAACTGACGAACCAGGAAAAATTTTATGCCAACAGAAGAGGCAGCGGCACCACTTTCTATCGTCATGCAGAACTGGAGCAGATGGGTATTCCGGTTCTAGCCGGCATTTATGGTACGAACCCAGCCGGTGGCGGATACCAGGGCATCAGCCCCACCATCCTCTTTGCACACAAAAACTGCAATATTGCCGTGGGTGGCGGCGGTATCTTGAGCGGCATGTCTCCCAAAGGCTATTTTGATCTGGAGGGCGCGGAGCAACTCATTGCCAATGCAAAACAGTACAAGGAAAAACCTCCCGGATCAGTGGATATCCATTACACTGAAACCGGTTTTTTCAGATATGTGTATGAAGAAGAAGTCGGCGTCCTGGACGGGCTCAAGGATTATATGAAGGATATGCCGGCCTATAACCCCAAATTCTTCAGGGTGGCCGAACCCAAAGAACCCAGATTTTCATCGGAAGATCTTTACCGCCTCATGCCTTTTAACCAGAAACAGATCTACAATTTCAGGGAAATCATTGCCCGTCTGGTGGACGGCAGCGAGCACATGGAGTTCAGGCCGGAATACGGACCGGAAATTTATACCGGTCTTGTAAAAGTGGATGGATTTCTTGTGGGCATGATCGGCAACAACCAGGGCTGGCTGGGTGAAAACTATCCCGAATATGCGGATTACGGCGGCATCGGCGGGAAACTCTATCGCCAGGGCCTCATCAAAATGAGTGAATTTGTCACCCTCTGCGGCCGTGACCGGATTCCCCTGATCTGGTTCCAGGATACCTCCGGCATCGACGTGGGCGATATTGCTGAAAAAGCCGAACTCTTAGGATTGGGTCAGTCACTCATCTATTCCATCCAGCAGACGGACATCCCCATGATCCTTATCACCCTGAGAAAAGGAACAGCAGCGGCCCACTATGTCATGGGCGGACCCACGGCCAACCGGCATAATGCCTTTACCCTGGGCATCGCTACCACGGAAATTTACGTCATGCACGGTGAAACAGCCGCCGCCGCAAGCTTCTCCAGGCGGCTTGTAAAAGAAAAAGATGCCGGGCGTCCCCTTGAGCCCATTATCGAAAAAATGAATGAACAGGCCAAGCAATACTATGACTATTCAAGACCGGCCTATTGTGCAAAATACGGCATGGTGGATGAAGTCGTAAAGATGAACAAATTGCGCGATTATCTGAAAGCCTTTGCAGGGGCCTGTTACCAGAATCCGAAATCCATCTGTCCCCAGCACCATCTGATTACCCCGAGAGTGATCAGAGGATAGGATATACAATAAATTTTATTATAGAAGGGAGGCCGATATGGCAGAACCTAAGTTTTTAAAAATTGTAAAAGATGATCAGGTGGCCCGGATTACACTGGACCGGCCCAAGCACAATGTCCTGGACATCCCCATGATGATTGAGCTGAATTCGGAACTTGAAAAGATTGCTGCCGACAGCGCATTGAAATGCGTGGTGATCACGGGCGAAGGAAAAAGCTTTTGCGCCGGTGTGGAAGTGGGAGATCATAAACCCGACAACGTGGACATGATGGTTGCCACTTTTAACCGGATTTTCGAACTGATCAACGTGATCGATATCCCGGTGATTGCAGCGGTCAACGGTGCGTGTCTTGGCGGCGGCATGGAACTTGCCATTGCCTGTGACATTGTTCTGGCGTCTGAAAAAGCCATTTTCGGCCAGCCGGAAATCAAACTGGGATTTTTCCCGCCCTATGCTGCGCTGCGGCTGCCTGAGCTGGTGGGCGTGGCCAAGGCCATTGAAATCGTGACCACCGGCCAGAATTATTCGGCCCAGCAGTCCAAGGACCTTGGATTTGTAACCCAGGTGGCTCCGATAGACGGCTTTGCAGAAGCTGTGGAAAATACCGTCAAGCAAATCACTATGGCAAGCCCCCTGATTATCCGGCTCAATAAACGGGCGGTGAAACGCCATATTGGAACCAGCTTTTTCCAGGGCGTGGATCTGGTGAGCAACTATTTTCTGAAAACCTTGATGAAAACTGAAGATACCCTTGAAGGGATCGCCAGTTTCGAGGAAAGACGAAAACCTGTCTGGAAAAACAGGTAAGACAAAAAATCACTCCGATTCCCCGGGGCAGGGGTTTATCAGCTTCCCTGTCCCGGGTTTTTATGAGGCCACCATGACCGAAAAATCCGCTCTCATCATCATTGATATGGTGAATGACTATTTCAGGGATGACCATCCTTATCCCATCACCCCGCTTGCAAAAAAAATCATTGCCCCGACCAATACCCTGATAAAGGAATTTCGCAAAAAGGGCCTGCCGGTCATTTTTTCAACCGATTCCTTTAATCGAGAGGATTTTATCTTCAAAGGCCGGATGCAACCCCATGCCATCAAAGGCACGGAGGGCGCAAATGTCGTGAAAGATCTGGACATGGCCCCTGAAGACCTCTGGCTGCCCAAACCCAGGTTCTCCGCTTTTTTCAAAACCGGGCTTGAAAATACCCTCAAAGACCAGAACATCACCCTTTGCGCTGTGGCTGGCATTGCCACCAATTTCTGCGTCCTTACTACGGCCATGGACAGCCTCTGTCATGATTTCAAAACCGTCATCCTGGAAGACTGCTCCACCTCTTTTTCCGAACAGGCCCACACCCAGTGCCTGGATCTCTACAGGAAAAACCCCCTGCACCCGCTTTTCAG
>JAIFMF010000048.1 GCA_020048635.1 Desulfobacula sp.
GGCTTAGCATTCTTTAAATCAATGGAATGCAAATAGTCTTTCCCCTTTTTCGCTAATGGCAAAGCCTTTTTATAACAGGAGACCTCACTAATATTTGAGGGCAGAGCCGTTTATCTCTGACCTGGCCCAAAGAGCCAGGGTTTTAAAATTGGACTAAAAAGAATAGCTCCGGCCCATAGCGCTGCTAAACAATCCCAAGATCAATTGCCTTGATAACCTGCTTTGCCTCTTCAAACCCGGGATCTTTTTCCAGGGCAGCCTTGAAATACTCTTTGGCTTTTTCTATGTTTTTCATATCCAGATGAAGCCTGCCAATATTATAATATATATAAGGTTCATCCGGATGCACTTTCAATGCTTTTTTATAATGAGAAAGGGCTGTCTCCGGATCCCCTTTTTTCCGGTAGAGGACACCCATGGTATTAAAAACATTTAAAGAGTTCGTACCGGATTCAAGAATTTCATTCAGAATATCCTCAGCCGCCCCTATTTTATCCGTATCCAGATAAATTTCGGCTGCCAACCGCATATACTCCTCGGCTTTTGCAATATCTCCCATGAGCCTGTAGACTCTTCCCATTTCTTCATATGCCTTTGCAAAAAGGCGATCTAATTTCGTTGCCATAGAAAAGGCTTCTATGGCCTCACTATGTTTTCCCTGGGAGGTTTTGATATAGCCGATATTAAAATAGTATTCAGGATTTTCTTTTTGATTGATAAGGTTTGCAAAAACATCAAGCGCCTTATCATATTCCTTGTTCTCAATCAGCTGTAATCCATCCTCCATTGATACCATGGCCTTTTGGATTACCGGGTCATCTTTCTTTTCTATTGCCAAAGACAGTTTTCGGGCTATTCCTTTTTCATCATAGGGGATCACAAAAAGGCCCGTAACTCCAATTTGACCAGCCTTGATGACCTTAACCTTTGTAAATGCGCTATCCGTCAAAAAAAACGGGATATCTGAAAAGCTGTTTTCCCTCCTGATAATTTTCAAAAGTGCTATACCTGACATCTCTTTCATTTCATAGGCACTGACAATACAATCAATTTCTTTTGTTTTAAGGATAACCCATGCATTACCCCCACCATTGGCCAAAGACACATGGCTAAAGCCCAAAGACTTTATCACTGTTACCAATCGAGTCAGTTCGTTTTTATCATCATTGACCAGAAGAATCTGTTTGTCCTCCATTTTATCCCCTATAGCTTGTCCAGATATGGTTTTTTATCTGTATCTATTATTTTATCTTGATCTTTAATTGCAATATCACAGTATGCTTTTTTAAGCTCATAGACAATTTCCGGATCATGGCTGGTTGAATATTGATAAATATAGAGCCGTACTTTCTTTTTTGAATATCCTGCAATCAATTCTGCCATTTGCCGACATTGTTCCTGTCTTGAGCTCTGGGAAGAAAATTTGATTTCATTAAAAAAAAGCTCCCCCCATGTATTGGAAATCAGAAATTCGGAATTCCTGATCATATTTTTCCCATCTTCCTGACGATAGGACACAAGGACAAGTATTTTTTCAACGATAGGGCCTTGTTCGAAAATTTTGTCTGAAAGAGGTTTTAACGGCTGAAAGGACATATACAGTTTCTCGGGATCTACCGGATCAATAATAGACTCAAAGAGCTTTAAATCGGATTCTATCGATAAGGTTGCAATATACCGGTTATAAAGATGGTTTTCCAGAATCCAGCCCATCACCCCTAATAAATTGGGGTGGCGATATAAATTGTCCATATTCTCAATAGAATCCAACCGGCTATTGAGTATCCAGGAATCTTTCTTTTTTATGATTCTATGCTGCAAATACCGTTTGCGTTTAAGGTAGGTGGAGCATTCAGGAATTTTTGCTGTATTTTTATTAAGCCGCATCCTGATCTTGTTTTTTAACATTACCCAATTTCTTTTTTCTTTTCCAAAATCAAGGGATATTTCTTTTTTTTCGGTTTCCTTAATTGCATAATTATACATATATGCCAGGCGTTGAAGAAATGCTTTTTCCAAGAGTAGTTTTTCCGACTCCGACCATGATGGATAGGATAAGAGTTTCCCGACTTGATTCTGGTTAAGTTTCCACAAAAGAATATATTTTTCAAGCAGGATTCTTTTAGGTGTATTGTGGTCTGGAATTTTTATATCCGGGTATTCGCATAATCTAAAAAAAATGGCATTTTTTATCAGATTGAGCCCTTTAGGGTCTTCTTTTTCGTGAAATTCAAGTATTTGATCAAATAATAGTTTATATGGATCAGCTGAGAAATCATCAATTCCGGCCCTTGCATATCCTTCCTTGATCCTATCACATAACAAAACCTTATGATTGCTTCTGCCAAAACCGTAACTAAAAATCCTGGTGGCTTTAATAATGGCTTTGACAGGATCCTGCTCTGATTTGCAGATATGCCATAATAGCCCTTTTAGAACATCTTCCATGGTGATAGCCGACACATGACCCAGATCAATCAGATCATCGTACATGGATAAAATCTGTGCTGTTATGCCATCTCTGTTCAACCCCAAATTTTTCTCAATATCCTGAAAATCAGGCAAAACGCACCAGGCCGGAATTTTGCCGGCAATCATAAGAAAGGTTCGGTAGAATTCTTCTTTTAAAAAAATCCTGGGGGCATCAAGGATTTCCGGATCATCAAACAAAGAATAATTGTTACTCTTAATATACTTTTGATCTATTACAAAAAAGGTCACTTCCTGTTGATAAGCATCCCGACAATATTTTAAAATAGCATCGAGTTTGTTTTGGAAACAATCCAATCTTTGTTTTGAAAACTTTTTTTTATCAATCATCACCCAGAAATCAAAATCCGATCCCTTTGACTGCGTAAAAGTGCCAAGGCTCCCAATATGATAAAGTCCAAGAATGTAAGTGGTATCGTTTTTAACGCTTTCGATGATGGATCTTGGAAAAAGCTTTTGATTTGCTGCTTCTTTATAGAACCCGGAATTTAAAAAATTCCAGATGCCATGGACTGAAGCCTCAGAGTCTGTAAATCCAGGATAGCCGGGAGAATTGATATGCAGTAAAAATGGAATTTTTATAAAAATTTCAAGCTTATCAGGTGATAAATAACGGATCGCTTCTCTCATCCTAACCATATTTGAATTTGAAAAAGCCAGCCGGTTTTTTTCAACTTTCTTTTTTAAATCCAAAAATATTTTTTTTGTTTTTTCGATATCTTTGACCCTATTAGAAACCAATTGAAAAGAATAGAAAATAAATTTATTATGCTTGCATTATAATGTTGCTTAAAAAAGTTTTTCAAGTTTTGTTTTTTATTCTGGAGAAATAATGACAACTTCCGCGACAACAGCTCATGCAGGTATTGAATTGGACTTGATTGATTTTTCAGCGCTGAACAGGCAATCCCCTTTTCCTGTAAATTCTGATATTGATGGAAGCAAAATTGATCATAAAGCTTTTATAAAAATGATCTATAGTAACATCATGAAAAATGACCATTTCTTGTCCTTTTCAAATCAGATAAGAGATGTGAATAAGATCCTGAAGATGAAATATTCTTCAGCCACTGACATAGCCAATGTAATTTTAAAAGATATGGCATTAACCACCAAATTATTGAAGCTTGTGAACTCTTCATTTTTTGGGCATTTCTCAAATAAAAAAATTTCAACTATTTCTGAGGCAATAATCATCCTGGGAACTGAAGAAATCAAACTTGCTGCAGCAACTCTTAAAATTTATGAACTCATGGAGGATATTGCCAATATTAAAATACTCAAGGACAAGGCCTTAAAATCACTTCAGCGAAGCATAATGGCACGCCGGATAGCGACAGATGAGAATATTAAAGACGACGAGGCCATTCAAATCACAGCCATGCTTTATGAATTTGGCGAATACCTTGTGGCCCTGTTTTCGCCTAATGTGTATATCAATATTGAAGTAATCATAGATGAACAATTATCAAAAGAGCAGGCTTCAAAACACATCATAGGAATATCCTATAGTGAATTTGGGCGGTTTATTGCATCCAAATGGAATTTACCTGAATCCATTGTTTCTGCATTAAAGCCGATTTCGAACTTTGACCTTCTAAAGAAAAAAATACCCGAAGAGGAAATGCAACGATTCATCTGCTCATTTTCAAATGAGCTGTGTAGTATTGACTTAACTATGCCGGGTGATGTGATCGGAAAGAAAATTCGGGCACTATCGGAGAAATATAAAACATGTCTTGATATCCCCACTTCAAAAGCGGTTGATCTGTTAAAAATGACAAACAATAAGATTGCTCAGCATATCTCCATTTTGAAGATGTCTTGAACTGTGATGCAAGATTCTATTCTTTGACGATAAATCCTTCCAGTTTATCAAATAGAGATTCAGGCCATTCCTCTGCATAGAGAAAAAGCTCTTTTTCTTCATCGGTCATATTTTCTATAATGTTTGGAGGAAAGCTGTCAAAGGAGATTTGACGTTCTTTATCGATTTTCTTTTTCATTGGGTTATCTTTTTTTTATTTTCAATATCCAACGGGCTAAGAAATCCAGTAGATAAATCATGGAAATAATCTTGAGATCAGAAAAGTAACAGCCGTTTCGACCTTTAATATTCTCGGTCCGATTTGGCATAGCAAAAATCCATGTTTTTCAAGGGTTTCAATATCAATAAACCCTCCTTCAGGGCCGATCACAAGGATTGTTGGGGTATCGACTGATCAGCGTCAATTATAATACCCGCCGGACGACAATTAAAATTCCCGAAAGCTAAAACCTTAAAAAATGAAGTGAGCATTCATTATCTATATCAGATATCATCTAAAGCAGCAGCGTTAGAATATTTGAAACTGAAACCTTCTTAATTTCTCTCTTATCCTACAATAACATGCTCTCGATGGTTCAAATTCAACTTTATTTCCTGCCAACATTAATCAACGGCCTTTCCCCATAGTGGTCTCTATAATATATATTCACACATCGGACAAAGCCTATATCAAAGAAGCCTCCTCGCCTTCACAATATAATCCTCATCCGCTTCAATCCCAATGAAGTTTCGGTTCATTTTTTTTGCAACCCTGGATGTGGTACCGCTCCCAGAGAACAGATCCAGGACCAGGCTATTTTCCTTGCTACCGATTTCCAGGAGCCATTCAATCACCTTTTCAGGCTTTTGCGTCGGGTGAAATCTTATATTTTTCCTTTGCTCGGAAGGGCATTCAATAAAATTGTGCATGGCATTGACCTCCAGGAAATTGAACAACCCTTTCTGCTTCTGGAAAAACAAAATAGGCTCACAGCTTGAAATAAAGGTATTCTTCTGGAAATGAGGGGCAGGATTGGTCTTGTGCCAAATCAGGGTGCATTGGTATTCTTTCGGGAACTTATCAACGAAATACTGGATTTTTTCGAACCTGGTGAAAAGAAAAAAATTATGCTTCAGCACACGGAAACAATCTTCAATCCAGCTCTCAAAAAACTCTTCAAAATTGCCATTGTCCCAGGCTCCAAAGTTTTTGTTGATGTCCTTCTGATGCTCACGCCT
>JAIFMF010000180.1 GCA_020048635.1 Desulfobacula sp.
GCCGCCCCTGTTCTATAAGGCCCATTAAATACAGGGGAAAAATTTGAATCCATATGCCGAAACTTTACCTTGAAGAATATAGAAAACAGCTTAGCGGGAAAAGGATATTTGTAGCCTGCAGGGAAGGGCTTCTGCGGGATCATTTTGGGGACATTGTCGCTGATCTCAAATTCCTCGAAAAACAGGGCATTCGACCGGTTCTGTTTCATAATATGTCAAACCGGTTTGCCAATCAGAAGCATTTCAAAGAGCTGGCCGTAAAACTGCCCGGCTCTGAAATTATCCGTATTCCCAGTGATCATGATTTTTACAATGATGTGCTGAATCATGAAACCGGGGTTGAAAAGATACTTTTCCTGGAGCGAAAATTCCTGGTAGACCATGAGGGAAACAGGATCAATTCCATATCAACGCTAAAGGCAAGGGAAAAGGCCGTCACCTTTGAAACCCTGACCGCCAATATCAATTTTAAACGGAACCTGGATCAGATCTGCAAAAAAATCGAACAGGGGAAAATCGGGCGTGTTCATATCCTGTCAGCGGCAAAACAGGCCATCAAGAACGAACTCTTTACCATTGAAGGCTCCGGCACCCTCATTGCCAACGACTTTTTTGAAACATTCAGCTGTGTTTCTTCCGACGATGATGTCGAGATCATTGACGGCATTTTGAAAATTTATAAGAAAGAGGGATTTTTAAAGACCAGGTCCCGGGAGTACATCCAAAGCCGACGGAATAATTTTTACATCGTCAGGATTGACGGCATTGTTGTTGGATGTGCGGAAAAAATCTGGCTTGATTCAAAAACGGCAGAACTCGGTGCCCTTGCCATATCAAGCCGGTTCCGCAACCAGCAGATCGGTCTCCTGCTCATCCGTTCTTTTCTGAACCAAATGAAGGCCGACGGGTATTCCCGGGTGGTTTCTCTCACCAATAACCAGAAATTGAGCTGGATGTACCTTGACCTGGGGTTCAGGTATGAAAGCCCGGCGGACTTGAAATTTCGCCAGGACCAGTCCCCGGGTGTCTACATGTATATCATTGATCTTAAGCTGCATGCATATCTGACATAGTGACACACTGGTCATGATTCCGAAAATTGATTATCCAAATCACGGAATCACCTGAAATACAGTACATACAATTTTGCAAGAAAATAAATCGGATATTCCTTACGATCTAATGTCTGATCTTCTCCCGATGTTGATCCTGTAACGGTATTGGCATGAGTCGTATAGGGCCTTATTTAGGATCGACTCCCCATCAAGATCAAGCCTTAAATAATAGTTATAAATTTTAAATAAAAAAATTATATTACAATTTTGAATATAAAAAATCACTAACTTGTTATAATTTTTTCTTGGCCAATCCTCCTTTAAAATTTTATTTTTAAATTTCAGATAGTTATAATCAAATAAGCCGATTTTGAAAGATGGCACCTGTTTTGCACTAATCAAAGGCGATGTAAGTTAACCTAAAAAAGGGAGATGCAAATGAAAATGATCGTGGGAGTCATTAAACCATTTAAGGTTGATGATGTAAAAGATGCCTTAACAAGTATAAACATTAACGGGATGACAATTTCGGAAGTAAAGGGGTTTGGCCGACAGAAAGGTCATAAAGAAATTTACAGGGGAGCGGAATATGAAACGGATTTTGTTCCCAAAGTCGAAATCCGAATTGCAGTCGCCGATGGCCAGGTTGATGAAGTGGTTCAAACTATTATGAAAGCAGCTAAAACAGGAAAAATCGGGGATGGAAAAATTTTCATTCTGCCTGTTGAAGATATCATCCGTATCCGTACCGGCGAAAAGGGCAATGCGGCAATTTAACAAAATTAAAAAATAGAATTTTATTCCGAAGAGAATCAAAAATCGGCATAAAGGAGAAAGTGATGAAAAAAAATATCTTGTTGTTTTTATTTATGTTCATAATGATGTATGGGTCTGTTTCAATGGCGGCGGATCCGGTGGCAGATCCTTCGGGGACCAATACCGGAACTGCTGCAGATGTGGTCGGGGTAACGGCAGGTGCGCCAACGGCCGATGATATGGCAGCCATGAGCCAGGCTGAACCCCTGGCGGGGAAATTAGCAGATGTCATCGGCCATAACAGGGTTGCCATCAATTTTGTTTGGGTCATGATCTGCGGTTTTCTGGTCATGTTCATGCAGGCAGGTTTTTCCCTTGCCGAAGCCGGGTTCACACGGGCGAAGAATGCGGGGCACACCATGGCCATGAATTTCATGATCTATGCCATCGGTATGCTGGGATATTGGGCCTGCGGATTTGCCATCCAGATGGGCGGGGTCGGCGGAGTGGCCTCCCTTGGCGGCGGCACAGTGCTTAACAGCGAATTTGTCATTAATCTTTTTGGTCATGATTTCGGGCTTTTCGGCACCAAAGGATTCTTTTTGTCCGGCGGAACCTATGATGTCACCGTCTATGCGGTTTTCCTGTTTCAGATGGTGTTCATGGATACGACCGCAACCATCCCCACCGGGTCAATGGCCGAACGGTGGACCTTCAAGTCCTTTGTCATCTATGGATTTTTCATCACCATGCTGGTCTACCCGCTTTATGCCAACTGGGTATGGGGCGGCGGCTGGCTCTCCCAATTGGGTAAAAATTTTGGTCTGGGGCATGGACATGTCGATTTCGCCGGTTCATCCGTAGTGCATATGACGGGCGGTTTTGCAGCTCTGGCCGGGGCGATTGTCCTTGGGCCGCGGCTTGGCAAATTCAGATCCGACGGCAAACCGAACGCCATCCCGGGTCACCATATTCCCATGGCGCTGACCGGATGTTTCATCCTGGCTTTTGGCTGGTTCGGTTTTAATGCCGGTTCAACACTTGCCGGTGGTGATCTGCGCCTTGCCGTGGTCGCTACGAACACCATGCTGGCGTCTGCTGCCGGGGCGTTTGCCGCCATGATCTATATGTGGAATGTCTATGGCAAGCCGGACATCTCAATGATCGCCAATGGGTTTCTGGCCGGTCTGGTCGCCATCACTGCTCCCTGTGCGTTTGTCAATTCCATTTCTGCCGTCATCATCGGTGCGGTTGCCGGTATACTGCTCTGTATCAGCGTCTTTTTTGTCGAGCGAGTGATGAAAATTGATGACCCGGTCGGGGCTTTTTCCGTACACGGCGTTAACGGAACCTGGGGTGTATTGGCGCTGGGACTCTTTGCCGACGGGACTTACGGTGAGGGTTTCAATGGGGTTGCGGGTACGGTCAAGGGTCTGTTTTTCGGAGATTCAGCCCAGTTCTTTGCCCAGGTCATTGGTACGGCAACCAATATTATCTTTGTCTTCGTCATCATGTATGTCTTTTTTAAAGTGCTTGACAAGATTGTCCCGCTTCGGGTTTCTGAGGAAATGGAATTGGAAGGCCTTGATCATTTCGAAGTAGGCGTTGTCGCCTATCCGGAATTTCATCTGAATAAACCGTACCACTAATAAATAAACCGGGGCGGCAATTGTGCCGCTCCGGTAATAAAGGAACAAACCGGTGAAGGCTTTACAGTCGGTGCACTTTATGCAACAGCTGTTGACCAGGAACCTGCTTTTGACGATGAAAAAATCGGTTATGGGTTATTCATCAATGGTACTTATGGTTCCTGGGCTTACAAAGCTGAATTAGATTTTTTTGACGGTGAGGCTTCTTCAACAGTTGAATATTCTGGAATAAACCTCTGGGCTGATGTCTCCTATAAGGTGTCCGACGCACTCACGCTGGGTGTTGCAGGATACTATGCAAAGGGAAATAATGATGCCGCAGAAACCCAGCTCACAAGCGTCAATACGACTGGCTGGAGCTTTGCAACCTTTGATTATCTCGGCGCCATGGCCTATGAAAACGGGTATGATACGTTTTCAACCGCTATTGATCAATCTGCCAATGTAAGGCTTGACAGCCAGACCTATGCCATTGGTTCTATTGATTATGCCTGGATGTGACTTTCTGATAGGAAATATCCCGCATCGGAATCTTTTAATCGATCGGTTTTAAAAAAGGAGGTTGCTGCACTATTTTCAGAGCAACCTCCTTTTTTTCAGGCTGATTCCTGAAAGTCCAGCCTTTTATTAAAAATATCCATATACCGACCGTTATTCTATGGATATGCCTGCCTGGTGACCGCTGTGGACCGCATCAAATGCCGTGGCCACCTTTTGGGCGTCACCGATGATATCAAAGGGGATTCCTGTATTTTTTAAGATGGATACCAGCCGGGTGTCGGGTTTCGATCCGGCAGCCAGCACAACTGTATCGGCTTCCATCTGCCTGATTTGTCCTCCCTGATCCACCTCAAGCCCCTGAGGGGTTATCCTGATCACTTTTGTGTTTGTCATGGTTTGAATTCCGAAGCGGCCGAGATCCTGCATCATTCCCCATTTGGTGGATTTGCCGATATCCTTGCCGATTTTATCCAGCATTTCTATCAGGATGATTTTTTTACTGCCTTTTGTGGCCATTTCATAAAGGGTTTCAAGATTTTCCGCCTGGTTGACCAGCAGGAATTTAACCATGTCTGCGGACAAGGTTCCTTTTTCAGCCAGGAAAAGAGCGGTTTCAACGCCGACGGCGCCGCCACCGATAATGGCCACCCGGGCGCCGGTATGGGATTTATTGTCAAGCACGTCCCAGGCATTGGCCACATGGGGCAGGTTGAGGCCTGGGAATTCCGGAGCCCATGGGGATGATCCGGTAGCAAGGATTATGTGATCCGGCTTTTCAGCCCGGATCAGGAATTCATCCACGTCACTGTTGAACACAGCGGGAATATTGCGCAGCTCCATCTGGCGGGCCAGATCCCTGGCAAACCGGGCAAATTCTTCCCTGCCCGGGGGTGCCGCGGCTAAAAAGAGCTGACCGCCCAGTCGGCCTGTTTTTTCATGGAGACTCACCTGGTGGCCTTTGTCATGGGCTGCAAGGGCTGCCGTCATGCCTGCGGCGCCACCTCCGATCACCATGACTTTTTTTGGGTGAGGGGTTCGGGCAGAATTAATCCGGTTTTCATACCCGGCCAAAGGATTGCACAGGCATTCCACATGCTTGAGCCTGAAAAGATTGTCAAAACACCCTTGAGCACATCCGATACAGTGGACAATATCTTTTTCACGGCCCTGTCTTGCTTTTTCAGGCAGCAGGGGATCGGCAATAAGGCTTCGGCCCATGGCCACCATGTCGGCCATATTGTTTTGGATCAGCTCCCGGGCCGTTTCCGGGTCATTGATGCGATGACTGGCAATGACAGGGATCTGGACTTTTTCTTTAATTCCCCTTGCCAGATAAGAAAAGGCCCCCCTGGGAACGCAGGAGACAATCTGGGGAACCCGTGCTTCATGCCATCCCACATTGATACACAGGGCATCGGCCGGGCCCGAGGCCAGGATCTTTGCATATTCCTGGAGTTCCTGCCTGGAATTGCCACCCGGCATGAAATCATTCCCATTCATCCGGACGATGAGGGGAAATTCCTGTCCCACGGCTTTTCTGACCGCCTCCATGACCTCCATCCCGAACCTCATCCGGTTTTGAAAACTGCCGCCGTATGCATCAGTTCTTTTGTTGGTCAGGGGAGAAAGAAATTCACTGATCAGATATCCAGTCCCACTGAGAACCTCCACGGCATTGAACCCTGCTTTTTTGGTCCTGGCGGCTGCGGCGGCAAAGGCGTTTACCGTCTCATGGATGTCTTCCACCGTCATTTCCTTCGGTGTCTCGCCGGTCATCCGAGATGCAACGGCAGAGGGAGCCACCGGCTGTTTTCCATGCATAAAAAATGAAAAATTATACCGGCCTGCGTGGTTGATCTGCAGGCAGGCCAATGATCCATTTTTCTGGATGGCTTCAGCCAGTTTTTGAAGTCCGGGGATGAACCGGTCGTCATGGGCTCCGATATTCTGCGTGTTTCCAGACAGGTCATCCACCGTGGCATAACCGGCACAGATAAGCCCTGCGCCGCCTTTTGCCCGTAAAGCATAAAAGTCGATGATCTGCTCAGTAATTTCATATTCAACACCCATTCCGAGATGCATGGCCGGCAGGTAAATTCTGTTTTTAATGGTTAATCCGTTAATCGTGATGGGTTGAAACAAGGGATCTATCATTTTGGACTCCTATTGAAAAAGGGTTACAATGTGATTCCACCGGTTGTAGTGTATTTTGTCTTTAAAATAAAGGAATCCTTCATTAAAAGTCCAACAAAATTGTTCACTCTTTTAACTGCATGGCCTGGATGCCCAGGTAATCCTTTTCAAGATCACAGAATCGCTGTTTCATGGTGACCACATGAGAGAACATGCATTCATAGGCTTTCTGATGATCACGCGATGAGATGGCATCATACAGAATACTGTGGATGTCCGGGTCGTGCAGATAGGTGGTGTGCTCATCCAGAACTTCCAGAAACTGCTTTAAAAACCCCATGAGACTCCGCATCAGAAGTGAGAAAAAAGGATTGCCGCTTAGTTCGCAGATCTGATTGTGAAATTCAAAATCCAGGTTAATCCGTTCTCGGACATTTTTAACGGTCTTACCTTTAAAAACAAGATCTCCAAGCCGCTGCAACTGGGAGGGTGAGGCCTCCAGGGCCGCCCTCCGGGCTGCTTCCGGTTCAATCAGAATCCTGACGTCGCATAAATGTTTGATACTCATGGACCTCATGGCAATGAGGTCTGCCAGAAGAGTGGTCATGCCCTGAGACTGGAGAAGGTCACAGACAAATGTGCCACCGCTGCTGCCCCGCCGGGCTTCCAGATAGCCCTGGGCCTTTAGCAGGCCCAACGCCTCCCGGACCAGCGCCCTTCCCACGCCAAACTCTTTTGCAAGGGTTTCTTCCTTTGGCAAGGCATCTCCAGGACGGTAATGCTGCAAAAGAATATCTCTTTTAATCCGGGCAATGATTTCCTGGAATCTCGGCGGTGATAATTTTGTGGGCTTCTCTTTATTTTCAGGCTGATTCATAGGTTCCATGTTGTGATGCAATGTTTTATTGATAGGTTATGCCTTGTCCGACTTTATGGGACATCCATATCATATACGGGATTGAACCACAATGCTGCTTTTAGATCCAATACAAATCAATTAAGTATGACATTGGATTGTTTCACAATTCATAGGCTCCACATAGTTTTATGTAACTATTTGTTTTAAATTATAATATCAAATAATTTGATTTTATATTAATTTTCTATATTGACAACATATTTAGGCTTTTGATATAAAAGTATGACTTTTAAAAACTTAACCCTGAACCCAATTTCACCTGGGTCAGGACGGAAAAAGGAACCATATCTATGAACGATTTCAGAAAAATGTGTCTGGATGATACGGGAAAAACAAATGTGTTGCAGGGAAATATCGCCTTTGCCGTGGGCTGCGTCCGCGCAGGCATCCACAGCGTGGACGGATATCCCGGAACCCCGAGTACGGAAGTCATCGACAAAGGGCTTACCCATGTCAAAGATCTCATCGATGCCAACTGGTCCGTCAATGAAGCTGTCAGCGCAGGCGTGGGCCATGGTCATACTTTAGCTGGCAGAGACTGCGTGGTCACCATGAAAATCCCAGGCCTTTTCCAGGCCGCCGATGTGGTCACTTCTGCCTCCCAGTTCACCCAGAAACGAGGCGCCCTGATCTATTATCTGGCCAGTGATTTTGTACCCAATTCCACCCAGCATGTGATTGACCCGAGATATCTGCTCAAAAGTTGTTTTGTTCCCATCTTCGAACCCCGGAACCACCAGGAAATGCATGAAGCTGCCGCCATTGCCGTAAAAATCTCAAGAGACTTCAACACCTCCTTTGTGATCCTTGCCAACGGAACCCTCTGCCACAGCGAAGGTCTGATTTCCCTCATGGAAAAACAGAGCCGGGGGCCGGTGGAAATGGATGATTTAAGAGCCTATAACTGCCTGCCCAGCATTGCCCGGCCCAGCTACAACAGCATCCAGGCCGAACGTATGCCCGGACTTACCCACATGGTGGAAAAATCTCCCCTGAACAAATGGATCAGGGGAAAAGGCAAAATCGGAGTCATCACCCACGGCGTGAACACGCTTTACATGGAAGAGGTCAAAACGCTTTTTGAAAAAGACATGGATATTCTTTCCCTGGCATTTACCAACCCCCTTCCCGTAAACCTGATCAGAGAATTCTGCAACAGCATTGACGGCGATGTCTATGTCATTGAAGATGGGTACCGGTTCATCCACAGCGCCTGCCTGGAAGCCGGACTCAATGTCAAAGGAAAAGATGTTCACAGCAATATTACGGAATGGTCCCCGGAAGCCATTGCCGGATTCCTGGGGCATGTAACGGCTGCGCCTGACTCCGAGGCAAAGCCCGTTCCAAGACCGCCTCTGATCTGTGCCGGATGCCCCTACGCCTTGTTTGCCGAAGTCGTGAGCAAAATGAAACAAAGGGGCGCTCTTGAGGCTCTGTTCGGCGATATCGGGTGCAATTCCCTGCTTTATTTTCTTTCAGCTCTGGACACGGGCGTTGCCATGGGCGCCAGCGAGAGCAAGCGCACCGGCTATGTGGCGTCCAAACCCGGATCAGCCTCAAAATGCCTCAGTATCATCGGCGACTCCACGGAATGTCACAGTGGCATGGATGCGACCCGAAATGCCATTTACAGAAATTCTCCCGGCGTCAAGGTGGTGTTGGACAATGAATGGACCGCCATGACCGGCGGCCAGAATTCACCGGCATCTCCTTTTAATTTTCAGGGGGACCCCAATAAATTTAATCTTGTTTCTGCCCTGAAAGGTGAAGGTGCACCCGTAGTTGAAGTGGACGCCTATGACCGAAAAGCCATCCGAGCTGCTCTAAAAGCTGCACTTAAGGAAGCCGAAACCGGAATCTTTACCGTCATTGTTGTCAAGGGTACCTGC
>JAIFMF010000092.1 GCA_020048635.1 Desulfobacula sp.
AAATTCATCCCCAAGACCTTTGATGGACCTGACCACTTCTTCAATGGCGGCGGGCGAGATCAGAACGCCTTTTACTTTTGTGATATCATCTGCCCGGCCGATGACACCTCCCCGGATCAGCCTGAAGGTGCGGCCGCAGGAACAGGGCTCTGAATCCCACTCAATAATATCCTTGGAATCAAACCGGATACAGGGCTGGGCAATCCGATCCAGGGCCGTGATGATCATTTTGCCTTTCCGGCCCGGTTCTTCGATGATCTCGCCGGTTTCCAGATCTTCAATTTCCACCAGGAACATGGCTTCATTGACATGCATGCCGCAGGGCTGTTTTCTGCATTCATAGGACCAGGCCCCGATTTCCGTGGCGCCGGAATGATCAAATACTTTTGCACCCCAGGCTTCTTCCATCCTTTTCTTGGTGCTGGGGATACCGGCTCCCGGTTCTCCTGCACAGGTGATCTTATTGATGGAAAGGCTTGCCGGATCAATACCCATCTTGTTTTTTGCGACATCCGCCATATTCAGCACATAGGTAGGAGTCGCCATCATGGCAGTGGCCTTTAATTCCCTGATTTTCAAAATTCGGGACTGGGTATCGAGAACACCGCCCGGAACCACTTCACATCCCAGTTTTTCAGCCGCATAATGCCCTGCCCAGAAGGCCACAAAAATATTGTATCCAAAGGGAATAAAAACCCTGTCATTGGGGCGGTATCCTTGGGCCCATAGGATAAAGGACCAGCATTCCGACCACCATTCCCAGTCCTGCCAGGTATCGGGCTGATAAACGGGCTGACCTGTGGTGCCGCTTGTCTGGCGGAATGTGGAGACCTCTTCCAACGGCACACAAAGTGCGTCCCCATAAGGAAAGGGATCTTTGTTCTGAATTTCCCGCATCATGGATTTTTCAACTTTCGGAATTTTTTTGATATCCTCAAAAGAACGGATATCTTCCAGGGTCAATCCAGCCTTATCATACAAGGCCCTGTGAAATTTTGACCGGGTATAGGCCCAAGCCAGGATTCGTTTGAATTTTTCAAATTGCAATATTTTCAGTTTTTCCCTGGGCAATGTTTCAAGGACCGGATTCCAGTATTCCTGATCATTCATTAATTTCTATCCTTTATCCTAATTTAAAAAAAAAATTATGATTTATCAATAGCCCGGGAAAGAATGGTTCACAAGAGGTATATTCCAGGGGTAAACCAGGTATAAAATATACCTGTTATTTTGATGAGGCCGACAAAAAGGTTCGAAGGTTGACGCTCTGGTTGGTGATTCCGATTTTTTTGCGCATGCTTTTTCGGTAGAATTCAACAGTTTTTTCGGATAGGTTTAAAATCCCGGCAATTTCCTTGGTGCTTTTTCCGAATTTGACCATATTGGCCACCTGGATTTCCGAGGGAGTGAGGTTTAAAAACTGAAGAGACAAGCGGTGCAGAAATGGAGAAACAATATCATGAAGAGTTGATTCCATGATGTCGAGACATCCTTTCTGCCGGTCATCCAGTTCCGACTCCCGCATTCTTTCAACATAAGGAATCACGAGTTCCCGGACATTGAGCAGCATTCTTTCTTCCAAGAGGGTTTTGTCCTCTTCTCTTTTTTTTAAAAGAACCCGCAGGGCCGTATTCACTTCTTCAAGACTCTGGGTCTTGTTTTCAAGTTCAATGGTTCTTTCTTTGACCCTTTGCTCCAGAAAATCCTTTTCTTTTTTCTGTTTTGAAATATCGGTAATAACGGCAAAGCTGCCTTTGAATCGGCCGTCGGCATCAAAATATGGGGTTGGGGTCATGATGGTATGAAGATTTGACCCGTCTTTTTTGATCCAGACGATCTCATAGGGGTCTGTTCCTCCTTTTCTTCTTTTTTCAAGCTGATTCAATAGGATTTTCTTATTTTCGTCATCCAGGAACTGATCGACTTTTTGACCAATGATCTCTTCCCTGGACCTCCCCCACATCCGGCAGAGCATATCATTGGCATAAGTCGTTACCTGGTTTTCATCGATTTCGCTGAGCCCGTCCCCCATGGTTTCCACAAGGGTCCGGTAACGCTGCTCGCTTGTAAATAAGGCGTGCTCCCTGTCAGGTTTTATATTTTCAGTGGACATATTGATTAAAAAATCATTCAATTTTTTTTCCTGCGGTTTTTTCAATCACTGAGATGATCCATTCAGCGATGACTTTTTTGCTAAGGCTCTTGCTTTGTTTTTTCACAAGGCTTAATTCCAGCTCAGCTCTTGCCATGGTTTTATGCCCTCCGGCAGAGCCGAACATGGAAAAGGCGTCTTTGGCAGTATTACCTGCCCCTCTTCTAAGACCATCATTTCGGATGACAATAATGAGCTTTTCTTCATAGATTCCGGATATGATGCTCCAGTTGACCTTTGACAGGGTCTGGAAAAAGTCTGCCACCACCACCAGCTCGTCAGGTTTTGAAATGGTTCCGGCGTGAAAAAATACCCGGTTATTGACAACTTTTCTGTGCTTGATGGCCCTACCCAGAAAATCTAGGTTATCCTGGGTTAAGGTCGCCCGTTCAACCTTTCTAACGATATTATTGTCAGCAAACCGGTAAAGATACTGGAATGCCCTGATATCTTTCAGGGTTGCGCCACGGGTAAAATCCGCCGTATCGGTTTTAATCCCCAGCATCAGGGCTGAGGCAAGTTTTGCAGAAGGTTTTATTTTCCTTGTCTTCAAGTATTCGGTCATCATTGTGGCGCATGCCCCGTAATGGGCCCGGATATCAACATAAGGCGCTTTGTCAGAGGACACGGGATGATGATCAATGATCGCATCGAATTTAAATCCTGAAAAATGCTCATTGTGATCCGGCTGTGAGTCGATAATGACAAAAGTGTTAAACTCTTCTTTTTTAACAGTATGAAGTTCAACCAGCCCGGATTCCGTATGCTCTATCATGGCAAGGTTATCAGGCCGGGTGATCCGGTTGAAATGAGCAATGACGACTTCAGCCGTTTTCCGCCGCAAAAGCCGTCTCACCGCCATGGCAGAAGCGATGGCATCAGGATCGGCATTGATAACCACCAGCACTTTTGAATTTCCGGTAAAAAGGTTAAAAAAGCGTCTGAGCTTTTCCTTGTTGTTCATTGTATCCCCTTTCTTATGTTACCACTGAAAAACAGGGTCAGGGTAATGAAAGCATATCCAATAATCGCAGGGACGGCAAACACACCGTAAAATACACCGAGAGGGGCAAGCACAAGGGCTGTCAGCCAATGGATGCCGATTACGGTGGAAGAATGAAGCCTTATGGGAAAATCATCAAACCGGCAGATCACGGACAGACCACAAAGATTCCAGCCATAAAGAGAGGCAAACACATGCATGTGCAACAGCCATTTGGTCTTTTCCGGGTCATAATCCGGCGACATCTGCAGAAATATATAGGCAATGCCTGAAACAGCCGTGAAAATCAAAAATCCGATCCCTGATGTCAGAAAAAGCTTTTGCTGGATATTGTCTGCAAATTTCGCATAAAGAAAAAACACCGTCACCACGGCCAGAAACAAAGCGGATGTAATGAAAATCTGAGGGATAAACCGTTCAAACAGGATAAAAACGAAAAAGGTGATAACACCCAGCGTAATGGTCCAGAAGCAGATTTCCATGACCACCCGGGTGGATGATCCTTCAATCTTTTTCAGCATGGAAAAGACAAGGGATAAAGTGATCAGGGACAAAGGAAAAGAAAAACCGAGAAAAAACGTATTCAGGGTCAGCTTTTTCATGGTCACAAAATGGAAAAATTCATTGTTCAATATCACGAGACTTGCCATGACAATCCCTGTTGAAAGGCAAAGCAGGGATGCCTGGTGAAATTTATCAGACACCGGTACCCTTTGGCTGAAAAACGCAACCGGTAAAAATGAAAATTTTTCAATCCTGATTTTTTCCACCAGAACGTACAGAAGGATGGATACGGCAATGGTGATGGGATAAATTTTTAAAAATGCGGAAAAAGCATAAATCAGGGATCCTGAGAAAAAAATGAGGGCGGTTTTGGAAATTTTGACCTTTGACTGGGTATAATACAAGAGAATGGTTCCGCCGGTGCAAAGGTTGAAGAGAAAAATATGAAGTCTTTCAAAGCTGTAATTCTCTGCCGGGAAATAGATATGAATAAACCCGAAAGCAAGGGCCGTAATCATCAAGATGGAAAAAAGAATTTTTAATTTGATATCCATGGTAAGCGTTGACCTGTTTTGATTGCTTTGATGCGTTTCATAGGATTATCCTATCTTCCAAGGATGTGTCTCAATGCTGGCACAAGTGTCTCATGATGGAATGAGAAACCGGTCTTTAAAAGCTTCTCCGGATTAACCCGGGCTCCTGTAAGCAGGGTTTCCTTTCCCATCTCCCCCCATAGGAGCCGGGCCAGGAAAGCAGGAAATCTGAAAAATACTTTTTTTGAAAAAACCTTTGCCAGGGCTTGTGAAAATTCCCGGTTTGTGACCGGATTGGGAGCCGTCAGATTCACCGGCCCCTGAATTATATCAGAATTCAATATATGCAGGATACCGGCTATGGCATCATCCATGCTGATCCAGCTCATATACTGCCTGCCGTGTGAGATCGTTACCCCGCAACCGGCCTTAAACGGCAGTTCCATCCTGGCAAGGGCGCCGCCAGCAGGGGTCAGGACAATACCGATCCTGAGCTGAACCGTGCGGACTCCGACTGCTTCTGCCCCGCTGGACGCCTCTTCCCACTGGCGGCAGACCTCTGATATAAAACAGTGACCCTGTGCAGAGGATTCCGTCAGAAAGGCGTCTTTTCCTTCTCCATAAAACCCGATGGCTGAGGATGAAATAAACACTTCAGGTTTTTTCCGAAGGGATTTCATCTTTTCCACAAGAAACCGGGTGGGAATAACCCTTGAATCAAGGATCTTTTTTTTCTGCTCAGGCGTCCATTTTCCCCTTGAAATATCCAGACCGTTTAGATTGACGACTGCATCAAAAGGGCCGGCTCCTTCAAGATCGAGCTGGCCTTTGTAAGGGTCCCAGAAAAGGTCACCCTCCTTTACATTGTTTTTTTCCCTCACAAGACGGATCACTTCATGGCCAGAGGTTTGCAGGAAAGGCACAAGGGCGCTGCCGATGGTTCCGCTTGCACCGGACACCAGAATTCTTTTTTTGCTTTCCCCTGAATGGTTTTCAAGATCATATTTCAGAATCCTGTGGCGATAGCTGAACATCCTGTCAAATTCTTTTTTTGCATATCCGTAAAAAGGCCTGCTCAAAATCCCGAACGGTAGCTTGAACTCCACCTGGTCTTCCATGATCATTCCTGAAGCCCCATTGGAATGAAACCGGTGGGTATGTTCCCATTTGGCAAATGGCCCTTTGATCTGACAATCCTTGAACTCCTGATTTTCCTTATAATCAATATGCTTTGCCACCCATGGCAGGGATATGTTGAACAGCCTGATCCGAAAAGTGACCCGAATCCCTTTTTGGATCCCCTCACCACTCCTGGATATGAGTTTCAGCGGGGCCCAGGGCGGGGTTAATCTTGCAATGGCCCCGTTTCTTTCATGCCATGAAAAAACCTTGTCAACCGGTGCATTAATTTCAGTCTTTTTTATATAAATATCTTTGCCCATAACATTCCTATAAAAACAAATCATTCATTGATTTTGCGGGTCTTATATTATAATAATAATTTTTAAGTTAAAACCCTTTTTAATCGGCAAGGGTTTTATTATTTCAAGGCACATTCTTTGCAATATTAGTGAAAACGGTTCATAACCCGAATGTGCGGGTATGATGTAAATGATTGAGAACAATTAACAGACTATTTTTGGAGGATTTAACATGAGTAAATATGAATGTGTATGCGGCTATGTGTATGACCCTGCAAACGGTGACCCTGACAACGGCATTGCTCCGGGAACTGCATTTGAAAACCTGCCCGGAGACTGGGTATGCCCCATCTGTGGTGCTGCCAAGGATAATTTTGAAAAAATGGATTGAGCCGAAAACAAATTCAGGAGGCACCAAAAACAATGTATAAACCCATAGAAATAGCCGACGGGATCTATTCTGTCGGATGCCGCGACTGGGATATCAGGGATTTTCATGGGTATTCCACCTATGAAGGAACAACCTACAATGCATTCCTGGTTCTTGGCGAAAAAAATATTCTCATTGATACGGTAAAGGAAAAATTTGGAGATGAACTGATTTCCAATATCAGCAGAATCATTGATCCCCAAAAAATCGATATTGTCATCAGCAACCACACGGAAATGGATCATTCTGGGGCGATTCCCAAGGTGCTCCAGACCATTGGAAAGGACAAACCCCTGTATTGTTCAAAAATGGGGGCTAAAAATCTGAAGAGCCATTTTAACCGGGATTTTAATTTCAAGGTTGTGGGAAGCGGGGATGAACTGAAAGTCGGGAACAGAACCATTTCCTTTCTTGAGACAAGAATGCTTCACTGGCCGGACAGCATGTTCACCTATCTTGTGGAAGGCGGCATCCTGTTTTCCAGCGATGCATTCGGGCAGCATTATGCCGGGGATAAATTCTTTGATGATGAAATCGGAGATGAGATCATCCCCCATGCCAGAAAATATTATGCCAACATCCTTCTTCATTTTTCACCCAGGGTTCAGGCCCTTCTGAAGGATGTGACCAAAATGAACCTGAAACTGAACATGATATGCCCGGATCACGGCATCATCTGGCGGGACAACCCGTCAAAAATCATAGACTGTTATGACAAATGGTCCAAACAGGAACCCACAAAAAAAGTGGTTGTGATTTTTGATTCCATGTGGGACAGCACCACAAAGATGGCAAGGGCCATCACCAGCGGTATTGAATCCGAAGATGTGCATGTGAGGCTCATGAACACACGAAAATGGCACAGAAGCGATATCATGACCGAAATCATTGATGCCGGCGCCATTGCCGTAGGTTCCCCTACCCTGAACAACAGTATTTTCCCTGTTATTGCCGACGTCATGACCTATATCAAGGGTCTCCGGCCCCAGAATAAAATTGCCGCTGCCTTTGGGTCCTATGGATGGAGCGGGGAAGCCGTCAATATCCTGAACAAGGAATTTGCCGAAATGAAGCTCGATATTATTGATGAAGGCGTAAAAGTTCAATATGTTCCGGATGAGAATGATCTGAACAGGTGTTTTGATCTGGGCGTAAAGATAGCAAAAACATTAAAGGAAAGGTTGGCTTAAACAGACAGACAACCCCGGAGGAAAACATGACAAACGAGTTTAATGCAGATGATATATTTGAAATGGCTGTAAAAATTGAGCAGAATGGTGCCGTGTTTTATCGGGACGCAGCCGGACACATGGAAGATAAAAAAAACAAAGAATTCCTCCTTGAACTTGCAAGGATGGAAGATGCCCATGAAATGATTTTTGCCAATATGAAAAAAGATCTGACGGAACAGGAGAAACTATCCACAACCTTTGATCCTGAAAATGAAAACATACTCTATCTCAAGGCATTCACCGATACAAAAGTATTTTTCAAAAAGGAAAAACCGGAAAACAGTTTTAAAAATATTTTAGGCTGTGCCATCCAGACGGAAAAAGATTCCATTGCCTTTTATCTGGGGATAAAAGATCTGGTTCCTGAAAAATCCGGTAAATCAAAGATTGATGCCGTCATCAAAGAAGAAATGAGCCATATCCGGCTTCTTGCGGGGAAATTGACCGAACTTCACTAAAAAAACTGAAAACAAAAACCCCCTTCTGAAAAAACACAGCAGAGGGTTTTTGTTTTCAGATAAGATCTATTATGATTTCCAGAGACCGTGAAGGTTGCAATAGGCTCTTGCAACCACTTTTGCTGCATCAGTTTTAAATTCAGCCCTGGGTTCACTGGTCGGAGTCAGCATCTGTCTTTGAACGAGGAGATTATCCTCGGATGCAAGCTCGATCCATTCAATCCAGTGTTCATTGGTCATAGGATGGGCCACGCTGCCTATCTTTACCACATATCCGCCCTGGATTTTTTCAATCACCGGCACATGTTTTTCCCTTGATGCATCCACCGTATTCTCTACCAGCCGGTCCATGGGCTGGCCGCAACACATAACAGGTGGTTTTTCGCCGTGAAGAACCTGTACAATGTTTCCACATTTGCCGCATTTATAAATACCCAATCGTTCAGCCATTGACTATCTCCTTTCTTTTTGTATTAATGAATTGTTTATATATATGCCATCTAAAGCTTATTTTCCACAAAAAAATTCGGATTTTTTATGCTCATCAAAGCCCCGATCATTTCTTGCGTTAATTCCTCTTTGTCCTTTGTCACTGCTTTAAATACAGAAGCCATCTGGTAATAAAGTTCATTTTTAGATCTTAAGGCAAAGTATGTATTGATTTCCTGATTCTTTTTAAATCTTTTTTTCTTTTCTGTTTTAGGCGCTGCCATATGTGATCCCTCCTGAATTTATTCTTACTATACATGACTACAGCAAACATCATACCAGATGGGTAAAAAACTTCCATTTTCCTCAAACCCTTCTTGAACAGGCGATGGGCAAAGCGTAGAACCGATGCAAACAGATATAACCGAGCTTGAGACAGTTATGTCTCAATTTTTATTTAAAATAGGCAATACCGGTGACGACCAAACAGTATATTTATCGTTTTTTCAGTTCTCTATTGACATTGCCTTTGCTCATATTCTATGGCTTCACAACTATTTTAATGAAAAAAGAGAGGGAAAAATGAAATGGTTTAAATTTAGCCTTGTAATTCTGATCTTCCTGTTTATTTGCGGTCTTATCGCATTTTTCTGTCTACCGCTTTTAAATGATTATCAAACCAAAGGTGAGCTTCAGTTGAAAGGGCTAAATGACAAAGTTGTCATCCAGAGAGATGAAAACGGGATGGCTTATGTTCATGCGAAAAATACCGACGATACTATCATGGCCCAGGGCTTTGTCACGGCCCAGGACAGGCTTTTTCAGATGCAGTTGACCCGTCTGGTCATTCAGGGAAGAGTCTGTGAGCTGGCAGGACCTGTGGCTAAAAACCTGGATATCCGCATGAGGACTATTGGCCTTTACCGGATGGCTGAAAAGCAGGAAAATATCCTGAATGATAAAACCAGGGCCTTTTTTCAAAAATATGTGGCCGGTATCAATGCCTTCATTGATGCCTGTCCTGAAGATATCCAAGCGGAATTCAAACTTGCCGGCATCAAGGCTGAAAAATGGACTATCGCAGATTCTTTAGGTATCCTCTATTATATGGGCTATTCAACCGCAGCCAATCTCGGCACTGAAATCACGGCCCAGATGCTCCTTGAAACCCTGGGATATGAGACCGCCTCCCGGCTCATGCCGGTGAATATCAATGCTGATGACCCGAAAGATACCGGAGATTTTGCCATGCCGCCAAGGGAAAATCTTTCGGCCTCATTACCCACTATCCGGGAGCTCAGCGCCTATGCCCAGAATGGAACCCTTCGTGTGGGGAGCAATAACTGGGCTGTCTCCCCTGCCCTTTCCGCCACAGGCAAAGCGGTGTTGTGCGGCGATCCCCATCTTGATCCAAGAATTCTGCCGGGCGTGTGGTATCCCATTGGCTTGATCACGCCGGATTTCAGGGCTGTCGGGGTGAATATTGCCGGAATTCCCGGTATGTCAATCGGGAGGACCGATCATATTGCCCTGTCTGCCACCAATAATTACGGCGATATGCAGGATCTTTACATTGAAACCCCTGATCCTCAAAACCCGGACAATTATCTGGAAGGCGAGACTTCCATCCCCTTTGTCAGGATTAATGAAACCCTCAGGATAAAAGATAAAAATGAACCGGACGGATTCATAGAAGAGACCGTCACCATCCGGTCAACCCGAAGAGGGCCTATTGTTTCCGGCACTCTGGAAGGCTCCACCACAGACAAACTCATCAGTATGCGGTTTGCCCCTCTTGAATCCATGGAACCAGCCATAGGTCTGATGGATGTTCTGACGGCAAAAAACAGCAGGGAACTTGCAACCGCCTTAAAACAGGTTTCCATGGGATGTTTTAACTGGATCTTTGCCGACGCAGACGGCAATATCGGTTTCCAGGCCTCGGGCAAAATCCCTATCCGCTCCAATGGCGACGGCACCTTTCCTTTCCCGGTCAAAGATTCCTCCGACAACTGGACCGGGTGGATCCCGGCAGACGAAATGCCCTCAGCCATGAACCCGGATAAAAACTGGCTTGCTACGTGCAACCAGAAAACCATAGGTCATAACTATCCCTATTATTATTCCTCCTATTTTGCCCCTTCCTATCGTTACAGAAGAATTTCGGAACTTATGGCAGCACCGGGTAAAAAATCCATTGATGATTTATGGTCTTATCAGAGGGATGTCAAAAACCTGATGGCACAGCGTATCGCGCCCATCATGGCCCAAAGCCTGTCAAAATATGAAGATACCAAGGTTCTGGGTAAAATTCTGTCAGACTGGGATTTCACCGACGACCCGAAAAAAGCCGCGCCCGCCGTCTTTCAAGCCACTTACCGGTTTTTTGCCATGATGGTGGTTGAGGATGACCTTGGCCCGGAAAAGGCCATGACCCTCTTAAACAACTGGTATTTCTGGCAGGAAAAACTGGAACGGATGATTTTGGCCGGGGATGACCCCTGGTTTGACGATATCCGGACAAAGGATAAGACCGAAACCATGGAAGACCTGTTTCACCTCGCCGCCGTCAAGGCAAAGGATTATTTGAACCCGACTCTCGGGCCTGATCCTGAAAAATGGCAATGGGGAAAAGTGCATACCCTTGAACTGGTCAACCCCATCCGGAGGAGCGGCGCGGGAAAAGCCCTACTCGGGTCCGGACCCATGCCCATGGGTGGGTCAGGTGAAACCCTTTACCGGGGCTGGTATGATTATGACAAACCCTTTGAGGTCACCCATTGTGCGGCCCTTCGCATGGTAACTGACTTTTCCGACAATGATAAAATCCTGGCTGTCCTGCCTGGTGGGGTGACCGGTAGAACCTTTCATCCGCATCAGAAAGACCAGATCGAAACTTTCATGATGGGTGGAAAAAAATACTGGTGGTTCAGCGACAAAGCCATTGATGAGCATGAAATATCAAAAATGACCCTGATGCCGTAAATCGCTTTTTATACTTGAGAAGGACTTTGAATTCATCCTATGATCATTCCCCGATGATTTTGACAAGGACCCGTTTTTTTCTTCTGCCGTCAAACTCACCATAAAAAATCTGCTCCCAGGTGCCGAAATCAAGCTTTCCTCTGGTGACGGCAACTACAGCTTCCCTACCCATGATCTGCCGTTTCATGTGGGCATCTGCATTGTCCTCGCCCACATTGTGACGGTACTGGGAAACCGGTTCATGGGGAGCCAGTTTTTCCAGCCAGCGATCATAGTCATGATGGAGGCCTGCTTCATCATCATTAATGAATACAGACGCCGTGATATGCATGGCATTGACCAGCACAAGACCTTCCATGATGCCGCTTTCATCGACACAGTGCTGAATTTCCGGTGTAATATTGATAAACGCCCGTCTTGTCGGGACTTCAAACCAAAGTTCTTTTCTGTAGGTTTTCATTTAAAAAGGCTCCTCTATGTTTGTGTGTTTTTTTAAACTTAACCATAAAGAAAAATATTTTACAAGAAAAGGGATGGGTTATTAGGGATCGAAACCTTGACAAAACACGGAAAAAAACCCTAAATTATGCCCATGAAAATTCTTCTGACAAATGATGACGGATACAATGCCCCCGGAATTCTATCACTCTATGAAGCACTGAGCGTCGCACATGAGGTTCTTCTGATTGCACCGGACAGGGAAAAAAGTGCTGTGAGCCACGGCATCAGCCTGAATCAGCCCATGCGGATTCATAAAATAACCCTGGACAACGGCAGTCAGGGATATGGCATCACCGGAACCCCGGCCGACTGTGTGAAACTCGGGCTATTTGAGCTTTGCCCGTCACAACCGCCGGACCTGATCATTTCAGGGATTAATCCCGGCTGCAACACCGGGGTGGATATCAATTATTCAGGCACGGTGGGTGCAGCAAGAGAAGGCGCACTGAACCAGATCTTAAGCATGGCGGTCTCCATCCGAAGATCAGATAAAATAATGGATCTCCAGGGCATGTCCCGGTTTATTGCAGGGCTTTCGGAAAAAGTTCACGATTTTGATCTTCCGCCCGGAACCTTCCTGAACATCAATGCGCCGGACATTCCCATCGATGGGGTAGAGGGCGTCCGGATCACCCGGCAGGCCCAGGACAATGTTTCAAAACAGTTTGAAAAACGGGTCGACCCCAAAAACAGGTTTTATTACTGGTATGGGGATGTCAACCGGATTACGGGTGAAACTGATACAGACGTCAATGCCCTGTCTCAGAACTATATTTCCATTACCCCGATTCAATGCGATAACACGGATTACAGGACAATGGAAAAACTGACATCCATTCTTGTGGATGATTAAAAAGCAGGCAACGATGTTATTTATTTCAGATCAAATCAGTATCTCTGAAAATGAAATTCGTTTTGAAGCTATCCGGGCCCAGGGCGCCGGAGGGCAGAACGTCAATAAAGTGTCCAGTGCCGTTCATTTACGATTTGATATTCACCATTCAAGCCTGCCCGATAGTTTAAAAGAAACCTTATTGACCCTGAGTGACCGGAGAATTTCAAAGGATGGGGTCATCATCATTAAGGCCCAGCGGTTTCGCAGTCAGGAAAAAAACCGGGAAGATGCCGTCAACCGTCTTCTGGTATTGATTTCAAAATCCATGACCACTCCAAAAAAAAGAAAGCCTACCCGGCCTTCCAGAGCTGCCGGGAAAAAGCGCCTGGATGAAAAAACACTGCACGGGAAGATAAAAAGCCTGAGAGGCAAGGTAATACCTGAAGAATAACATGAAAAACATCATCAAATTTCTTGACTTGAATGAAAATCTATGGTCTATCTGGACGGCAAAGGGAGAAAACAGATGAAATACAGCCTGACAGACAGATATTATTCTTATTCAGTATATTATTATACAGGTCTGCCTGTCCGGCGTTAGCGTTGATATAACAATAAAAGCCGCAGGCAGCAAAAGCCTGCGGCTTTTTTATTTTCAGCCGTGGGCATTTGTCTGAATCCTGCCAAAGGAGAAGACCATGAACCAGACCTATGATATTAATGTAAAAGCCTTTAAACACCTGATCTCACCGGCTGCCATCAAAAAAGAACTGCCCATCACCGATGATGTTGCTAAAATCGTGATTAAAGGCCGAAAAGATGTTGAAGCCATTTTACAGAAAAAAGATCCCCGCCTTCTTGTGATTGCAGGACCCTGCTCCATCCACGACATTGATGCCGCCCTTGAATATGCTGAAAAGCTGAACATCTTGAGAGACGAGGTAAAAGACAAGATCAACCTCATCATGCGGGTATATTTTGAAAAACCCAGGACCACGGTGGGGTGGAAGGGTCTCATCAATGATCCGTTTCTGGATGAATCCCATAATGTAGATGAAGGGTTGAGGCAGGCCAGATCCCTTCTCATCGATATCAATCGCATGGGATTGCCCACTGCAACCGAGCTTTTAGACCCCATCACACCCCAGTATATTGACGGACTTCTCACCTGGGTGGCCATTGGCGCCAGGACAACCGAATCCCAGACCCACCGCGAATTGGCCAGCGGCCTTTCCATGCCGGTCGGGTTCAAGAACAGCACTGACGGAAGCCTTGATTCCGCCATTAATGCCATTACCGCAGCCGGCACACCCCAGACCTTTCTGGGTATCGACCCTGACGGAAAAGCCTGTGTAGTCTGTACAACGGGCAATCCTTATGGCCATCTTGTCCTGAGAGGCGGCCCCAGCCCCAATTATGATCCTGTCTCCATCGGAAAAGCCCTTGAAAAGCTCAGCCGGAGGAACCTCCTGGATGCTTTGATGATAGACTGTTCCCATGACAATTCAGGAAAAAAATTCAAGGGCCAGCCCTTTGTTTTTAAAAGTACACTGGACCAGCGACTCGACGGCAATACAGGCATCATTGGCCTTATGCTGGAAAGTAACCTGTTTGAAGGCAGTCAGAAATGTGATGGGCATGTAAAGGAAATGCAATATGGTGTTTCCATTACAGATGAATGCATCTCTTTTGAAACCACACAGAATCTTATCCGCTGCGCTATGAAAAGGTTATAAATGGAACAAACCGCCTATGAAAAAAGAGTAAAACGAAGAATCAGCGGCCGGGAACACGATTTTTTTATTGTCTGTTCGCCGGGACTGGAAACCATCTGCCGCTCTGAAATGGTCGCTGCCGGGTTTCCGGATAACAGGATGAACCTCATTGAAGGCGGAATCGAATTCAAGGGCAGGGTTTCCGATTGTGCCGCCATGAACCTTAATTTGAGGAGTCCGTCACGGATTCTTTTACGAATTGGCCGGTTCAAGGCCGATTCCTTTGAAAAGCTTGAAAAAAAAATCAGGGCCATCGATTTTACCCTTTTTCTGCCGAAAAACTGTGACCTTAAATTTTCCGTCACAGCCAGAAAATCGAGGCTTTACCATTCCGATGCCATTGCCGAACGGTGTGAGGCCGTCATCCTGGACCAGCTCAGATCAGATGATACCTTCACAGCCCAAAACCCGTCAACCCAGACGGTTTTTATCCGGGCTGACCAGGGTGAATTTCAAATTTCCCTCGATAGCACCGGTGAGCTTTTGTTTAAAAGAGGCGTCAAAAAAAAAATAACCCCGGCACCCTTAAGAGAAAACCTGGCCTTTGCCATGCTCTTCTGGGCCGGATTTACTGCTGGAGATATCCTTTTAGACCCCATGTGCGGATCAGGCACCTTTTCCCTTGAAGCCGCCATGATCAAGGCAGGGCTGCCGTCCGGCTTTTTCCGGTCCTTTACCTTTGAATCCTGGCCGAGCTTCAGCCCCAGGGCCTTTGCCCACTTGAAAAAACAAACCGAGGAAAACAGGGTATCGGTATCTGAAAAACAGATTTTTGCCTCGGATATGGATGATCATGCCCTTGCCGTGATGCAACAGAATATGTCCGGTCATGACTTCTGCCGGACCATCGACCTTTGCCAAAAAGATTTTTTCTCTCTGAATCTTTCCACGATCCCGCCCGAAAAAAAAGGAGTCATCATGCTGAATCCTCCCTATGGCAAACGGCTTGAGGAAAAAACCAATACAAAGGCCTTTTACCGGGAAATCGAAAAAAAACTCCTGTTAGATTTCAAGGGCTGGCGCCTCGGGATCATCCTTCCTTCAAAGGAAACCCTGCCGAATCCTTTGGTCAGGCTTCAACTGAAACCCATTTTCCACGGCGGCCTGAATCTTTTTGCCGGGATCGGTATTATTTGAAATTGTTGGTCGCCGGTAATGAAATATATTAGACACTTTAATTTTTCAGCCAATTCAATCCTTATAATCGAATTATTCTGCGATACAACGCACCGAAAACCCATCTTGACGGTAGTGGTAGTTCGTGTCGGCGTAGCTGCTACGGAAGTAAAGGCCCCACGCGTGGCTGCTGGTACTCTCCATACTGGCCCAGTAAAGGCCGTCGTAGCCACGGTAGTACAATGAACCGTCGGTGTTGGACCGGTAGCCGGCCGCCGGGAGCATCAGGGCATCACCAAAAAACCGGGCACTGCTGTAGTTGGTATGGTTGTCCGCGTCAGTTGACCATGTGCCCACAATACTTTGGGTGCTATTATTTATGACACCCGCCCACTGGCTTTGGGTAGGCACCCGGTACCCGGCAGGGCAGGGATCATTGGCGGTTTTAGCTGCATCAGACCAGGAACCTTTGGGAGCAGATGTTTGGGCCCACCCGCTGATGGAAGCGCTGTTGACTTCAGTTACTCCCGAATCAGTGGGGCCATGGGCAAAGTTAGCAGTATTGGTATTATACCACTGGCTGGAAGACGGGCCTTTCCGGCCCCATTGCCAGTACCCGCCGTTCAGTCGCCAGGATGGAGTGAAGGGATCATCATTGGTGGTTTTGCCGATGGCGGCCAGATTGTAGCAGTCAAACTGTTTCCATAGATTCGGAGCCACGTAGGCACCGCATTTAAGGCTTGGGCCGGGAGCCGCCTGGCTGATGGTATAGGTTTTCCCTGCTATAATTATCGAGCCACTCCTTTCGGCACCAGTGTTGGCATCTACCGTTACTGAAATTGCCCCTGTGCCTGTTCCAGTTGTTGATGACAGACTAACCCAAGATAGCGTTTCAGAGGCTGTCCAGGTACAGCTTGAAGTTGGAGCCGTTACTGAAATCAAGCTGGTGCCACCGCTTGAGGCAAAACTGCCGCTGGTGGATGAAATGCTGTAGGTACATAAAGCAGGACCGTTAAAGAACCTTCTGGCAGCAGTCCATCCGCTCCAGCCACTGTTGCTGCCGGCACGGACCATCCAGTAATAATTGTCTCCGTTGTTTGTCAGGCTGGTCAGAGTGTAGGAAGTTTTATTACCGATGTTTTGGTTGATAACAACGACATTATCGCTTGTCCTGCGTGCCCATAGCCAATACTGGGTCGCTCCGGGAGAAGTACTCCAGGATAAATTGGCCGAGGTGCCTGCCACATTGGCATTACTGGCCGGTGAGCTGAGGATCGGTGGCGCAGGTTCACCAATTGCCTGACACAGTCCCGGAACAATTAAAAAAGCACAAAAAAAGAAAAATAGTTTAAAGATTTTTTTCATTATAGATGCCTTTTATTGAATAGCACTTCTTAAAATGAGCGTGGATTACTGTCCTCGCAACCCGGCTGTCATAACGACCCACTCGTTACGTTCCGTCCCTGTTTCAAAACAGGTTTGATTTTGTCATGGATCATTCATTGATTTTTTTAATCCCGTAGCAAATTCAAAATGGCATGTCAATCTTTAAAAAAATTCAATTATATGGGAAAGGTCATCTATGATAATATCGTGATGGACCCTCCCAGACATTCCAATTACTTTCATAAAAAATGGATTTGCAGCTATTAACGGTTTCTCCTCTGCCTTTTTCTGTGTTCTCCTCAATATCCCGCGGATTGGCTCCGACTTCCGCCCAGAAAAGATTTGCTCCGGCGATGGCGCCCAATGTGCAGGGCTCATGGGTACAATTACCTATGACAGATCGCGGCATCCCCAACCGGGTAACAGCAACGATCTGAGCCATACGCAATTCGCTGATGGCACCCCGTTCGGCCATCGCGGTTCCGGGGATGGGGATACGTCTTGCGGCACCGCTGAATGATGGATTGAAAGAGGCTGTAAATTGTATCATTTCAGCAAGCTCCGCATCGGTATGTTCCGGACCCACCGGTTCGACACATGTCCCAACCTTAAGACCGGCTTCCAGAAAATTGGAGATGCTCTGCTTTCTTTTTTCTGCTGAAAGGTCTGTATCCGTTCCCTCACGCAGGCGCAGAGCGTGGTAAACGCCTGAAACCCCGGCATCCTTAAGTCTGATTGCATTCTTGAGAGTGAGGTCACCTACGTTGGCAATCAATGTCGTTTCCGGTTTTAAGTTTCTTCTGACTTCTTCAGCCAATTCTACGTATCTTGAAAAGGAATACTGAGCAGTTGACATCATAAACACCGCATTCGCGCCATCTGTCTCGAACTGACGGGCATATGCAACAGCCTGCTCGGGTGTTAATTCCATCGTCTTGTCGAATACACCATTGATCTTTGCGAACGAACAGAACAGGCAATTACAGGAGCATGGTGATAAATTGATGGCAAATTGAGCATGGACTTCTGCCTTTCCTTTGGAGAGTTCCTTTGAAAGTCGGTTTGCCTCCGCCATCATCATATATGTTTCGGGAGAATCCGGCATGAGGCCAAGCAGATAGATGATTTCTTCCTTAGAAAGAACATCACCTGATTGAGTTTTTTTTAATATTTCTTCTGTACGCATGGTTTAGTTCCTTATGATTTCTGATGACATCGAACGATGAACTTTTTATTGATGGGATTTATATCTTTTGTGCCCTGGCTTTGCAAGGATAATCCCAACTCGGGGGTATTTCAGTTTTCAAATAATTTTTTGTGCTTCTCGTTACAAAAAGTATTTTCCTAAAAGTTGATATGTTTTCCAGCGGAAACATTCATCTATGTCAATGCAAAAATGCGAATCGGACATTGTTCCGTTTGTTTTTCCAAGTCAGGAATATGGTCAGGGCTGGTATTCCGGAACGTGTTGCTATGATGGTGTCCGGCCATAAAACAAGGTCTGTGTTCGACAGATACAACATTGTCAATGATGCGGATCTGAAGATGGCAAGCGCAATGCAGGAAAAATACCTGGAAA
>JAIFMF010000089.1 GCA_020048635.1 Desulfobacula sp.
TCAAAATATATTGTGACAGTCTGATAATATATATTATGTAAACTAATATTTATGTAAACTTCAATTGTGAGTTGGACTTGACACCTGATCAAATTGTAATCTTGTAATCTTTAATTTTCATGTTATATTACAGTGCAATTAACAACCCTATTGGAGGTTAAAATGAACTTATATTCTTCTTTTTCACAAAGCTCTGTTCTTGTTAAAACTAATTCGTTTATAAGAAGTGTTTATAACTGGATGGCCATAGGACTTGCTTTGACAGGCTTTACAGCCTATTACGTAGCCCATAATGAAACATTGATACAAATGATTTTCGGCATCCCCGGATTGCTAATGATACTCATTATAGCAGAACTGGGATTTGTATTCTTTCTAAGCGCAAGAATTCAAAAAATTGAAGCTTCTACAGCGACTGCATTATTTGCCATTTATTCAATTCTAAATGGGATAACACTTTCTTTTATTTTCATTGCTTATACCGCCACATCCATAGTTTCAACGTTTCTTATCTGTGCAATTACTTTTCTTGCCTGTAGTGTTTATGGGATGATAACAAAAAAGGATCTGACCTCACTTGGCGGATTTATGTTTATGGGACTGATCGGAATTGTCATTGCTTCTGTTGTTAATATCTTTTTGCAAAGCTCAGGAATGCAGATGATTATTTCCTATATAGGTGTTATTGTTTTTATTGGCCTTACAGCCTATGATACCCAGAAATTAAAAAGCATGGCGGTTACAATTCCTGATAATGCAACAGGTGGAATGATTCGAAAAGGTTCTATTATGGGAGCCCTTACCCTGTATTTGGATTTTATTAATCTATTTATTATGCTTCTTCGTATATTTGGCAGTAGCAAAGAGTAAGAGTAATTAATAAATTCATCAAAGCCCGCCCTTTCAACCTGTGTTTTCAATGCGCGGGCTTATTATAGATATTACCCTCAATGATGTTACAGATTTCATGACAATACTGCTCAGTAATCTTATGATCCGGGCCCTCCACCATTACTCGAAGCAAGGGTTGAGTACCTGAATAACGAATCAATACCCTTCCTTTATCGCCAAGCTTATTTTTAATATTTTGAATTGTATTCGCAATTAAATCAATTTTCATAAAATCAGGTCTTGATTCGTCAACTGATATATTCATTGAGACTTGAGGATACACTGTCATAGCGGATGCAAGAATGGACAATGATTGTCCTGTTTCAAGAATTACATCTATGAGCTTTAAGGCTGAAAGCATACCGTCACCGGTTGTATGGTTGTCCAGAAAAATCATATGCCCTGAATCCTCTCCACCTATAATGGCGCCATGTTTTTGCATTTCTTCGAGTACTTTTCGATCTCCGACATCGGCTCTGATATGGTGAATTCCATAGTTCGTTAAAAACTCAGTCAATCCAATGTTGCTCATAATTGTACTTACAATTATATTGTTTTTCAACTTATTATTTTGTTTTGCGTGTTTTGCACATATCGCCAGTATTCTATCACCGGTAATTTCTTCACCGGTCTCATCAACAGCGATCAGTCGATCTGCATCACCATCAAAGGCAATGCCAAGATCTACCTTTTCTGTAACCACCTTCTGTCTGAGCTGCTCAATATGCTGAGAACCACAGTTATCATTTATATTTGTCCCGTTCGGAGAGTCATAAATAAATCGGGCTTCGAACAAATCTTTATTAAAAACCATGTGACCGATTTTTGACGCTGATCCATTTGAACAGTCAATGATTATTTTTAATTTTTTTGCAAGTTTCTTGAATGGAACCTTTTCCAGTAAAAAATCAGCATATCTTTGCAAACCGTCTGAAATTATAATTATTTTCCCCACATCTCCTCGTGGAACATCTTCGTTGTTGAGAATTAATGTTTCAATATGTTTTTCTTCTTCATCTGAAAGTTTTGTTCCATTGTACTTGAAAATTTTAATGCCATTGTCTTGAAATGGATTGTGAGAAGCAGATATTACAATCCCCGCACCCGCCTCTTTTATATCAGAACACAAGAAAGCAATTCCAGGTGTTGGGATAATACCTGTCTGAATAGCATCTACACCGGTTGATGCAACACCTGAAGAAATTGCCGCCTCAAGCATATCTCCTGAAATGCGCGTGTCTTTTCCAATAATGACTGCTTTATATCCTTTTTTTTTTACAAATATGCCGACGGCTCTTCCGGTTTGCAAGGCAATTTCACATGTCATAGGGTAATGATTGGCCTTACCTCTGATACCATCTGTTCCAAAAAGTATCCCCATTTTTTTATTCCTGTCCGATCAGTAGTTTTTCAACCATTTTCTTTTCTATATTAAACAGCCAGGTGCTTCCTTGGTATTGTTCATCAGGTTCCAGGCTCTTGATCACATTAATATATTTATTCCCGTTTTTTTCTACCCTTTTTTCTACTCTTTTAATAAATGCTTCACCCTCATCATCCACTTCATCTTTTTTAAGTTCAATATCAAAAATTTTGTATGCTAATTCCATTTTTGCTAAAGCTTTTTCAGGAGTTGATAATTTAGTTGCTGCCTTGTCCTTTTTCTTATCAATCAGCTTCTCTTTATATGGCTCTAATTTTTGGCAAAATACTTCCAGCCGGGATATTCTTTCTATGATGCAGTCATTTAGTGTATCCTGCAAACCTTTAACAAGATCTTTTGAAAATTCATCATAAATGAAAAGAGGGCGTATATATTTATACCAGGACTTCAATGATATCAGCCCTGCAATATAGTAAATATTATTATTAAAAACATGGCTGACATTTTTGTGGATATTAAAATCTCTTGGAATGGAAGCATTCTTATAAGAGCCACCTAACAAAAGTCGATCATTTTTTAATTCATTTTTTCTGATAATGGAACCCGCTGCTGAAAGACATCCATAAGCAATCCGGACCGGTCCCACAAGGCCCCCCTGCCCGCCTAAAAAAATGGGTTTGGAATTGAGCATGACACCATGATGAATATCACCCATCATGGAAGGAGTGGCTTTATCCTGATGGGGTGTATAATTAAAATGGACAAACGAAGAGCCCACTTCGGAATGATTTTTCCGACTCGTACCGCCAGCCATAAAACAATCACAAAAATTTATCAGGCTGCCAAGGGTTACAAATGGAAATAGAATCGTCTGTTTAAGGCCCACTGTATGGGCAGCAGTAGCTTCTTCTTCCAGTATTGTGCCTTTTCTGACAGAGGCTCCTGAACCAAATGTATTGTCACCAGCGAAAACCGCACCATTGAAAAAGCCGCCCATTAATTTTGTATTTTCACCCAACAATGTATTCTCAAGCGTCACCGGGGCTTCATATCCGATTTGAGAATTTTTCATAATTAAAGATTTTTCTCCAAAGATTTTACAGCCGCCATAGATTGTAACATTTTCTCCAGATATTCTGTCAGGATTAACATCGTCCGAAATAAAAACAGTTTCCGGATTCGGTATGTTGATCCCTTTTTTGATAAGCTTTTCAATATTTTTTTTCATGAGATTATAAATAATTGTCAGAGGGTTGAATTGTCAAGGTATTTTCTATATCGGACTTGACCTCCGAAAAAGATTTTCGTATAATTATGTTAACATTCCTAAAATTTATAATATCTTTTGGAGAAAAAATGAGCCGGTTGAAATTAACCAATTATCATTCATACAAAGAATTATTAGAACTTTCAAAAAAAATGGTTAAAAAAAACTACCACTTGAAAAATCTAATTCGACGTCCTGACAGACTAAATCAATTTTCAATCCGGATAGACAATTTTTTTTATGATTTTTCAAAACAAAGGATAGAAGAAACCATATTAAAAGAATTGGTTCAACTTGCAAGAGAAGTTAAAGCCAAGGATGAATTTCTAAAAATGATATCCGGCGAAATAATCAATGTTACTGAAAACAGAGCTGCCCTCCATACTGCAACCAGAGATTTTACCAAAATTCCCATTTTTTTGAATGGTGCGGATATCAAGCTTGAAATCAATCGGGTAAATGAACAAATCAAAATGTTTTCTTCAAAAACACATCAAAAAATGATCAAGGGCTCTACAGGAAAAGACTTCACTGATGCTGTTATTATTGGTATCGGCGGTTCCTATCTTGGATGTGAATTTGTTTTCAATGCATTAAAACACAGCATAAAACCGAAAATTGACCTTCATTTCCTGCCCAATGTCGACATTGATAATTTTGGCCAGATTATTAAAGAAATTGATCCTGAAACTTGTCTATGGATTGTTATTTCAAAAACTTATACTACAACTGAAACATTGGCCAATCTGGAACAGGCCCTTCTTTTTTTAAAAGAGCATCACCTTGATCCGGCAAAGCATCTTGTCACGGTCACTTCAAAGGGAAGTCCCGGCGATAACCCCTCAAACCCTGTCCTTGCTTCTTTTCATATGTTTGATTTTATCGGTGGAAGATATTCCGTAAGCTCTGCCGTAGGAGGAGTTCCCTTGAGCCTTGCCTTTGGTCATGATGTTTTTATCCGTTTTTTAAAAGGCTGCCATGAAATGGATGTGCATGCGTCCAATGCCTCGGAAGAAAAAAATATTCCTTTGGTCTCCGCGCTCATCAGTATATGGAATTCAAATTTTCTGGGCTATGCAGCCCAGGCGATCATCCCATACTGCTCAGCCCTGTCAAGACTTGCTCCCCATATCCAGCAGTTGTATATGGAAAGCATAGGTAAAGGAACTACAATTAATGGAGAACCAACAGATTATAAGACAGGAGCAATTATTTTTGGAGAGCCGGGGACCAATGCCCAACATTCTTTTTTCCAGTTTGCTCACCAGGGCAGCCCCTTCCCTGTGGAATTTATTGGAGTTGTAAATCCAATTTACACAAAGAACCAGGCAATATCAAAAGGCGTTTACAACCACCAGGAATTGTGGGCAAATATGATTGCCCAGGCTCAGGCCCTTGCAGTAGGAAAGGACGATGAAGATAAGGCTAAATATTTCACAGGGAATAGACCCTCATCTACTATCATTGTCAATGATTTAACTCCAGAAAGCATCGGTATGCTTCTTTCTTTTTATGAAGCAAGAACAGTGTATGAAGGATTCATTCTGGGCGTAAATCCCTTCGATCAATTTGGTGTTGAACTTGGAAAAATCCTTGCTTCAGACATCAGAAATCAAATCAGAATGAAAAATACAAATGCGGCATATGATTTTGATTCTCTCGATCCGGCAGTCAAATTCTATCTTGATACTTTGTTTAAAGGATCTTTATAAAAATTTATAAATCACACTGCCCCATGTAAGTCCTGCGCCCAGGCCTACAAAAAGCACAACATCGCCTGATTTGCCTATTCTTTCTTGGCCCATTGCTTCATGCAGGGCAAGCGGAATACTGGCCGCCGTTGTATTCCCATATTTCTGAATATTATGAAAAATCCTATTTTCATCCACTTTTAGGAATTGACCAAGAGCTTGATTAATCCTTAAATTGGCCTGATGTGGTATGATAAGATCAATATCATCCAGACTCATCTGTGCTTTTTCAAGGGCTTCGTTAATCACCTGCGGCAGCATTCTCACTGCTTTTTTAAATATGGCAGGCCCATCCATGACAGGGAAATATCGTGGATCATCTGTCGGAACACCCGGTGGCAAACGTGTCGGAAGTCTTGATGCAGGAAGTTCAGCCATCAAGGCTTCAGCATAATTGCCATCTGTATGAAGTGCCGATGCAAGTACCCCTGCATTTTCATCTGTTTCAACGCCTTCAATACAAAGAGCGGCTGCCCCATCCCCAAAAATCACCGTTATATCCCGTCCCCGTGTTGACTTGTCCAAGCCGGAAGACTGAACCTCTGCCCCAACAAGAAGAACTTTTCCGGCAAGCCCTGTTTTTATATAGGCATCTGCCGTGGCAAGACCATAAAGGAATCCGGTACATTGCTGTCGGATATCAAGGGCAGGGGTTGAATTTAGACCTAATTTTGCCTGAAGAAGGCAGCCGGAACCTGGAAACATAATATCCGGGCTAAGTGTTGCAAAAATTATGAAATCAAGATCCTCTGCAGTCCATCCGGCATTTGCCAGGGCCATTTTTGATGCTTCTAATCCCAAATCAGATGAACCTGTCGCACCTTCCTGGTTGATCCAGTATCTTTGCTCAATGCCGGTTCGCTGTTTTATCCACTCGTCCGATGTATCCATCATTTTTTCGAGATCATGATTGGTTATAAGATTAGGCGGAACAAACATTCCCGTTCCGCTTATTATGCTTTTCTTCATTCAAGCCTTCCTTATCGAACAGAATTTTCATTGATAATACACCTCAGTCACATTTTTCTTCACGCCTTATAGTATTTATTTTTTATAATGGCAAGAAACATCAACTTTTTGTTTTTTCCCTTGCAGATGAAACAGTTATATTATATGGAGTAGCTGGCATAAACACTTTCCTTCATAATTAAGAGGCATGAAATGGCAGACCCGAACAGACTTCTGATCGTTGATGATAACGAAGACATATTATCCACTTTCTACGAATTTTTTAATTCTATGGGTTACGAAGTAAAAACAGCTGTAGACGGTTTTGCCGCCTTAAAACTGATGAAAGATAAATCCAATTTCTTTGATTGTCTGATCACGGATCTTGTAATGCCGAATATCAGTGGTGTCGGACTGATTTCAATAGTAAAAAAAGAATACCCTCATCTTAAAATCATAGCCATGACTGGATATGGAGATCAACCCGGTGCTCTTGCTTCAGAGGCTGAAGCCGATATTGTTCTCTTTAAACCCATTGATCTTTTTAAAATTGAAAATACTGTTTCTGAATTAATCAACCAGGCTAAAGATAATTAAAAGAATTAAGATAGAAATATGACTACCCCTTTAATCGGCGTCAGCAAATCGATTTTGCAAATAAAAGAACTGATCAATCATGTAGCCAATACCTGTTTGAATGTATTGATAACAGGTGAAACAGGCGTGGGTAAGGAAGTTGTTGCTCAGAACTTATATGCTGAATCTTCAAGATCAACAAAGAATTTTGTAAAAATAAATTGCGCTGCACTTCCTGAAACTCTACTTGAAAGCGAGCTCTTCGGCTATGAAAAAGGCGCATTTACAGGGGCTCACAAGAAACGTCCCGGAAAATTTCAAACCGCGGACAAGGGCGTTCTCTTCCTCGATGAAATCGGTGATATGCCCATGGCATTGCAGTCTAAGATGCTCCACGTTCTTCAGAGCGGAGAATTCTCTCCTCTGGGATCGGACCAGGAATTCAGAACCGATGTCTGGGTCATCGCAGCAACCAATCATAACTTAGAAGAAAGCATGCACAAAAAAACATTCAGAGAAGATCTGTTCTACCGGTTGAATATTATAAAGATTGAGGTTCCGCCGTTACGCGAAAGAAAAGAAGATATTCCATCGCTGTTGGAATACTATTATAGACTCTATAAATCAGAATACCCTGACAATCATGGAAGCAAGCCGGATGCCGAAATTCTTTCAAAATTGTGCAATTATCCATGGCCTGGAAATGTTCGACAGCTTCAAAATTGTATCAAAAAACAGATGATATTAAATTCCTGGGCTAAAATTATCGAAGACTTGCCCTCTGAGAATTTGGAAACAGCTCCTCAAGTTCAGACAGACGACCGCAGTAACGATGCCTCTGTAACAAAAAGAGATGAATTTGCCGATGACCGGACTTCAATTATTTCCAAGTTTGTTGATCTCTCCACAAGCTCGGATAAACTGTTTGAAGATATCTCACTTAAAAAGATTAAAAAATTGGCATCGGATAGAGTTGAAAAGGAAGTGATCCTGTTTGTTCTTGAAAAAGTGGGTTGGAACAGATCCCGCGCTGCAAAAATATTAAAGATAAGCTATAAGACCCTTCTTTATAAGATGGATGAATTTGAAATTTTTCCTCCGATAAAATAATCTTTGCCCTTTTTTATCCATGAATCGCCTTTCCGGATGCTTTTAAAGCAAGTTCTCCCATAATTTCCGCCAAAGTCGGATGGGCGTGAACGGTAAAGGCTATATCTCCTGCTGTCAATCCATTTTTAATGGCAAGGGTTGCCTCGGCAATCAGGTCAGTGGCATGGGCACCGATTAGATGTACTCCAAGAATTTTTCCGGATTCTTTTTCAATAATCATTTTTGCAAAACCCGGTAGTTCATCAATCGCCTGTGCTTTTCCAAGCGCTCTGAAATTGACGGTAAAACATTCAACATCAAACTCTTTTTTCCGGGCTTCTGATTCACTTAATCCAACAGTGCCAATCTCCGGCATGGTAAAGATAGCCCCGGGGATCACATCATAATTCATGACACTATTTTTTCCCATTGCATTCTCAGCAGCTATGATTCCTTCATGGGAAGCGACATGGGCAAGCATCACTTTTTGAGGCCCTAAAATATCACCAACGGCATAAACCCCTTTTGTAAGGGTTTCCATTTTGTCATCAACCTCAATCCATCCCTGGAGTGAAGTTTTGAGATTTATCGTTTCCAGGCCCAGGTCCTTTAAAAGGGCTGAACGGCCGATGCAGACAATCATTTTCTGTGCATGTATCATATCGATCTTTAATTTTTTGGGATCTGGATTGTCTGTAAACGGGGATAGGCTAAAATTGATGGAAAGCAGGTCACCTTTCAGCTCAGAAGATTTTACAATGGTATCACATAAAACCGTAATTTTTCGTTTTTTCATTTCTTTTAACAGTAATTTTGAACAATCTTCATCCACCGAAGGTAGGGGAAGAAGCCTTGACAAGGCTTCCACAACCGTCACATCAGATCCAAGAGCTGAAAATATACATGCAAATTCGCAACCGATTACCCCTCCCCCGACAATCACCATAGATTTTGGAATTTCGTTTAATTGCAGGATATCGTTAGATGATAATACTCGGTCATGATCAAAGGGAAAATTGCTTACATTTAGAGGTTCTGTCCCGGTTGCAAGGATCAGTCTGTCATATGTAAGGTCTTTTCTACTTCCATCAATAAACACGATTTCAACGATTCCAGGGCCCTTTATTTTTGCACGGCCCATCTCCACAGAAACATGACTTGCTTGTAATAATGATGCAATACCCTTTCTCTGTGTCTCAAGGATTTTATTCTTTTTTTCCATTAAAGCCATCATATCAGGGAAAACACTTCCATTAACTCTGATACCGAATTTTCCTGCCTCGCAACATTTTAAGAATATATCCGCTGAATTTTTTAAGATCTTTGACGGGATACATCCCCAGTTCAGACAGGTTCCGCCAAGATTTTCTTTTTCTATTAACGTTACTTCCCCACCCAGCGCAGCTGCCCGAAGCGCTGCCACATAACCGCCGGGACCACCGCCGATAATAACAATTTTAGTTGCCATACAATACTCCACTTTGATTCTATTCATCATTAAAACAGGTTTGGTTATATCTGTCTTGCGAATTTTCAGTTCATTCTAAATGAATTTCATTAATATTCATAAATAAAATTTAATTTTACATAAGTTTTAGTAATTTTAATTTGACAATATCATTATCGTAAAGTATTTATCAACAACCAATTAAAATATTTATTTTAATAATTCGAGGTTCATAATAAGGAATATTATCATGAGTCCTTGCTTAAAAACCACACCATTAAACAATTGGCACAAAACAAAAGGTGCCAATATGGCAAATTTCGGTGGCTTTGACATGCCGTTATGGTATGAAACCGGAGTAAAAACCGAACATCTTGCTGTTTTAACATCATCTGGAATTTTTGATACAAGCCATATGGCATGTATTTTTGTCAGCGGTAAAGCATCAATTAAGCTGATCAATTATTGCTTTACAAGGGATATCTCCACCCTTGATCCGGATCGATGTGTTTATGGTGCTTTCCTCACTAGGGAAGGTCATTGCATTGATGATGCCGTTGTCTATAAATACTCAGACACATTTTTTATGATCTGTCTCAATGCAGGAATGGGAGCTACCATTGTAACTCATCTCAATACAAATAAAGACAACCTGGATGTAACGATTGAAGATTTAACTGGAAAAATAGCAAAGATGGATATTCAGGGCATCAACTCAGCAAAGATTCTCTCAAAGCTCATCCAGAATCCGGAAAAAGTTTTTAACCCATTGCCCTATTTTTCATTTAAAGGCAATTTTAACGAATCCTTATTGGGTGAATCAACCGTAAAATTAATAGACGGAACGCCTATACTGCTATCCAGATCAGGATATACCGGAGAATTTGGATTTGAGATATTCCTGAATCCCGGCTCCATTGTCAACCTCTGGAATGATATTTTGACTGTAGGAAAAGAGTTTGGGGTTACTGCCTGTGGACTGGCTGCCAGGGATTCTCTCAGGACCGGAGCATGCCTTCCTCTGTCCCATCAGGATATCGGACACTGGAAATTTAGAAACCATCCCTGGGAATTTGCTCTTCCTTATACTACGGATAAATCAGATTTTACAAAAGATTTTTTGGGAGTAAAGGCGCTTATATCTACAGATGAAGATTCATTTATTTATCCTTTTGCAGGTGATTCCCTTAGAAAAGTGTCCGCAGGAGAAGAAACAAAAGTTCTGGATCAAACCGGAGCAGTGATCGGAAAAGTTCTGACATGTGCGACAGATATGGGAATCTCCTGGCATCAAGGTAAAATTATCAGCATATGTTCCGGCAATCTGCCGCTGGGCATCAAAATAACAGGCTTAAGTTGCGGTTTTGTCATGGTTTCAAAAAAACTGTTTCCAGGTGTGACATTAACCCTTATGGAAGGTAAAAGATCGATAACTGCGACCATTGTAACGGATATCAGGCCCGACCGAACCGCAAGAAAAAAAATCAGCAATTTTTTATAAACCTATGAATGGAGGGTATCATGAAAGAATTAAAAGATCTTAATTTTCCAGACGATGTAAAATATACAAAAGACCATGAATGGGCTAAAAAAACAGGAGAACTCGTCACCATCGGTATTAATGATTATGCCCAGGATCAATTAGGTGAAATTGTATTTGTGGAACTTCCGGAAGTTGGAGATATTTTTTCAGAAGGAGATGAATTCGGCAGTGTGGAATCCGTAAAAGCGGTTTCGGAAATCTATATCCCGATATCCGGGGAAATCGTTGAAATCAATCAGGGCCTGGAAGATGCGCCCGAGCTGGTTAATCAATCCTGCTATACAGACGGCTGGCTCGTCAGCATAAAACCAAGCAATGCATCTGAATTCGAAAGCCTTATGGACAAAGCAGCCTATTTGGATATGCTGAAAGGATAAACCCATGCGCTATCTACCCCATACGCAGGACGACATTGAAAGTATGCTTAAGATCACAGGTCATGCAACTGTTGATGACCTCTTTAACTGCATACCGGATTATCTAAAAACAAAACAAAGCCTTGATATCCCGGAAAGTCTGACCGAATGGGAACTAAATGCCCACATGGAGCAGCTGGCATCCCTGAATATTGCCTGCAAAACGTATAAGTGTTTTATCGGGGCTGGCAGTTATGATCATTATATTCCTGCCATCATTCCATATCTGATTTCACGTTCTGAATTCATGACGGCCTATACACCCTATCAGCCGGAAGTCAGCCAGGGAACCCTGCAGGGCATATATGAATTCCAGACCATGATTACTGAGCTTTTAGGGATGGATATTGCTACCGCTTCCCATTATGATTGCGGCACTGCTCTTGCAGAAGCCTGTCTTATTGCATTGAGGCAAAACAAGAAAAAGAGTTACAAAATAGCAGTTTCCTCCCTGGTTCATCCCAGTCATCGGCAGATCATCCAAACCTATATCCATCCTGCCGGGTATGAAATGGTTGAAATTCCCTATACAAAAGAAGGTCTGACAGATATAGCCGCACTTGAAAAAATGGAAGGTATTGCCGGAATTGCAATTCAATCTCCCAATTTTTTCGGAAACATAGAAAATTTAAAAGCCTTTAAATCCCTTTCTGATGCAAAAGACATCCTGTTTATTGTTTCTTTTACAGAAGCCTTGGCCTATGGGCTTTTAAAGAATCCTGGCAGCTTGGGTGCAGATCTGGTGGCTGGGGAAGGCCAGAGTCTGGGAATTGCCAAGTCCTTTGGAGGTCCGGGCTTGGGACTGCTGGCCGGAACCCAGAAACAGACGAGAAACCTTCCCGGTCGTCTCATTGGAAAAACAAAGGATGCCAATGGCGCCGACGGTTTTGTACTGACGCTTGCCACAAGGGAACAACACATTCGTAGAGAAAAAGCATCCTCGAATATCTGCTCCAATAACGGTCTCAATGCCATGACCGCAGCCATGTATCTTTCAACTGTCGGCAAGATCGGTATCAGGGAAATTGCCCAGCAGAATCATGATAAAGCTGAATATTTAAAGGAAAGTCTCATGAAATCAGGTTTTAAATCTGCTTTTAGCACACCGTTTTTTAATGAATTTGTGATGAAAGTGCCGAACGGGTATGAAAAGAAAAGGAAAGCATTGATTGATAAGAAATGCATATTTGCAGGAATACATCTTGAACCGTATTATCCTGAACTGAAACTGCATTATCTCTTCTGTGCAACCGAAACAATTTCAAAAAGCGATATCGATCATTTGGCAAAGGAGGTGCAATAGTGATTCAGCAACCTGGAACAAGCGGTCTGATTTTCAACGAACCCCTGCTTTGGGAAAAAAGCCGCAAAGGTCGCTGTGCCATGTCACTGCCAAAGCAGGATGTGGATAGAAGCGTCCTTGATACAGATCTCACCGGGGATGCACCCAATCTTCCTGAGCTTTCCGAACTTGATGTCGTTCGCCATTACACTCGGCTTTCCCAGTGGAATTTCGGTGTTGATTCCGGCATGTATCCTTTGGGTTCCTGCACCATGAAATACAATCCGAAAACCAATGAGGTTCAGGCGGCTCGACAAGGATTTGCCAGTGCTCATCCCCTATCCGGGGATGAATTTTCTCAAGGGGCCTTAAAGCTGATGTACAATCTTGAACAACACCTTGCGAAAATTACAGGTTTTCATGCGGTTACGCTTCAACCGGCGGCCGGAGCCCACGGCGAGTTTTGCGGTATGCTCATGATTCATGCCTATCATGCCAAAAACGGCAGGCAGCGCTCCAAGATCATCATCCCGGATACGGCTCATGGCACCAACCCAGCCAGCGCCTCCCTATGCGGTTATGAATCCGTCAATATTAAATCCGGGCCAAATGGAATACTGGAGCCTGAAACTATTGCAGCGATTATGGATGAAGACACAGCCGGCATCATGATCACCAATCCCAATACACTGGGTCTGTTTGAAGCCAATATCAAAGAGATTGCCGATATTGTGCATTCCAAAGGCGGTCTTGTTTATGGGGACGGCGCCAATATGAATGCCATCATGGGGATTGTCAAACCTGGTGAAATAGGGATTGACGTGCTTCATTTAAACCTGCACAAGACATTTTCCACTCCCCATGGCGGCGGCGGCCCTGGATCAGGCCCTGTGGCTGTCGGTAAAACTCTTGAGCCTTTCCTCCCTATTCCAAAAGTGGTAAAAGAACTCGATACATATAAATTTATTACAAACCGCCCGGACACCATCGGCAGAATCCATACATTTTACGGTCATTTCGGCATCATGGTCAGGGCCTATGCTTATATTCTTTCCATGGGAGCTAAAGGTCTTGCCGATGCCAGCAAGCTTGCAGTGCTTAATGCCAATTATATCAAGGAAAGTCTGAGAGGCACCTTGAATCTGCCCTATGATAAGCCTTGCATGCATGAATGTGTGTTCAATGATCAATTCCAGAAAGAATATCATATCACTACCATGGATATGGCCAAACGACTTCTGGATTACGGATTTCATCCGCCAACGGTCTATTTCCCGTTAGTTGTGGAAGGAGCATTTATGGTGGAACCTACGGAGACTGAATCCAAGGAAGATATTGATCAATTTATCCATGCAGTCAAATCCATTGCTCAGGAAGCAAAAGACAACCCGGAACAATTAAAGAAAGCACCCCGGCTGACAAAGGTCACCCGGATGGATGAAGTCCTGGCAGCAAGAAAACCATGCCTGAGGGGATAATTTCAAACAAGCGCTCAGCTGTATTCATTGACCTTGGTTTAATGGAATATAAAAGAGCGCTTGATCTTCAGATAAAAACTCTGAAATTAAAAATAGACAAAACCATAATTGAAGACCGGATTTTTTTTGTCGAACATTCTCCTGTCTTTACCCTTGGAAAAAGAGGCGGAAAAGAGAATTTAACGGTTTCCAAAGAATTTTTAAAAATAAAAGGGATTGATCTTGTTCAAACTGACAGGGGTGGAAATATTACCTATCACGGACCTGGTCAGGCGGTTCTCTATCCTGTTATCGATCTTGAACACCAAAGGGTCGGGGTCAAGGATTTTGTATTTGGACTGGAAGAAATCATGAAGCGAACAGCGCTGGATTTTAATATTGATGCTGACAGAAATCAATTAAATCATGGCATCTGGATAGGAAATTCCAAAATCGGAAGTGTGGGCATATCGATCAAGAAAGGCATCAGTTTTCATGGGCTTGCAATGAATATCAACCTTGATCTGGAACCTTTTTCATGGATCAATCCCTGCGGCCTTACCAATATATCCATGACATCCGTCGAAAAAGAAATTAAAAAAGCAGGGAGCAATCATTTCGGGTTATCCATGAAACAGGTAAAAAATTCGTTTAAAAAACATTTTTCATCTGTATTGAGTTATGACATAAGTGAGAACCATGCCGACTGAAAAAAAAATAAAAACAAGGAAACCGTCCTGGTTGAAGAAAAGCCTTCCAAAAGGCGGAGATTATCAGCGGGTAAGAAACCTCCTATCACATGCCGGGCTTCATACGGTTTGCAAGGAAGCCAATTGCCCAAATATGTTTGAATGCTTTTCCAAAGACACGTCCACTTTTATGATTTTAGGGTCTGAATGTACCCGTAACTGCCGGTTCTGTAATGTCACTTGCGGCACACCCTCCCTCATTGATCCACAGGAGCCCATACGGGTGGCAAAAGCAGCTCTCGACTTGAATTTGAAATATATTGTGGTGACCTCCGTCACAAGGGATGATCTTGATGATGGAGGAGCCTTGCATTTTGCTGCGACGATTCATGCCATCAAATCTATAGTTCCGGGTTATCCCAAAATTGAAGTCCTGATTCCGGATTTTAAAGGAGATATGGAAGCATTAAAAAAGGTTGTCTCTGCAAAACCTGATGTCCTTAACCACAATATTGAAACTGTTTCTTCCCTTTATCCTAAAGTGAGACCTGAAGCGATCTATCAGAGATCCCTGACTTTATTGCAGAATGTAAAAACCATTGCTCCTTTAATGCCGGTCAAATCAGGGATCATGGTGGGGTTGGGAGAAACCGCATCAGAGCTTGAGCAGACCCTGACCGATCTGTTTTGTCATGGATGTGATATCATTACCATCGGACAATACCTTCAGCCGACCAAAAAGCATCTTCCTGTTGAGAAATATTACTCCCCCGAAGAGTTTGGAATCCTTGAAAAGACGGCGAAAAAAATCGGATTCAAAAAAATTGCTGCCGGGCCTTTTGTCCGAAGTTCTTACAGGGCTAAGGAATTATCCAGTCTTTAAGAACATTTTTCCTTGAATATTCCGGCCGTACTGATTTCGATATAAGATGCCCCATGTTTGACACCAAAACTTCCTGCAAGAACAATAATCAAATCCTCATCCCTGAACTGTTTTTCCTTTAACAGCCTGCAAATCGATTCTTTCAGGGGCTGAGCTGAAGTAATGTCCATTGGCATATAATCGGCAAAAACACCAAAAGATAATGCAAGCTGGCGCACTACCCGTTTATCATAAATCTGTGCATAAATGGGATTATCTCCCCTGTAAGCCGCGAGTTCACGGATGGATTTTCCGGTTAAGGAATCCGCTACAATTCCCTTGGTGTTCAGCCTCAATGCAGCCTTTACAGCTGCTTTTGCAAGATATGCGGTGACCTTGTTTTCAAGAGTGTAGGAAACATCCACATAGCTGCTTTTCTTGCTTTCAACTTCCCTTGCAATCTTTGCCATGGTCATGACCGCTTCTTGAGGATATTTTCCATTGGCGGTTTCCCCTGACAGCATCAGGGCATCCGTGTGATCCAGGCAGGCATTGGCCACATCCGACACTTCTGCCCTGGTGGGCCTTGGAGAGTCTATCATGGAATGCAGCATCTGGGTGGCCACAATAACGGGTTTCCTTTTTTCAATACAGGTTTTGACAATTGCTTTCTGGATCAGAGGGATTTGTTCGGTTGGAATTTCGACTGCCAGGTCTCCTCTGGCAATCATTACGCCATAGGCATAATCCAGAATTTCAAATAAATTTTCAACCCCTTGGGCATTTTCAATTTTTGCAATGATTTTGATGGTAGATTTTTTTTTGTCCAGAATATTCTGAACAGCGATTACATCTTCTTTGTTTCTCACAAAAGAATGGGCAATAAAATCAAGATCATGGTCAGCAGCAAACTCAATAAACGACTTGTCCTTTTCGCTCAAAGCTGGAAGCTTTACATGAACCGACGGGATATTGATACTTTTTCTTGGATTGATAATACCATCATTTTCCACATAGCAACTCAAATATTCATCGTCCTTTTCCATGACAGCAAGAGCGATACAACCGTCATCGATCAATATGGAGCTTCCAACAGGCACATCTTTGACAAAATGCTCATAGGAAACATAAATAATATCATCATGGGAGATCTTTCCTGGAGCACCCTGAATTCTTATGGTGTCCCCGCATTTGACGGGAAGGGGTTTTTCACTATTGCAGGTTCTGATTTCCGGACCCTTCGTATCCAGGAGTATGCCAATTTTATCCGATACTATGCGGGTATTTTGAATGACTTCCAAGGCATCCTCATGGGACATGTGAGCTGTGTTCAGCCTGACAACGGTCATCCCTGCACTGTAAAGTTCTGCTATAAATTCAGGGGAACAGTTTAAATTAGAAATGGTGGCGACGATCTTGGTTTTCATTGGCATAAACAAACCCTCCCTTGCTGCATGTTTTGATGATAAAACTCTCAAAGGCCGTCTTTGCTTCAAATGATGAAGATTTTAATCGGTAATCCAGATCACTTAAAAAAATTAAGGCCTGCTGAAGTTCATTTAAAGAAAAATTTTCAGATTTTTGGAATACCTGAAAAACAGGATATGCATTTTGAGGATTGGATGCAAGCAAAAGATCATTGGGTGTACTTGTTTTTTCCTTGACTTCTTTTTCACCAAGACTATTTTTCCATGTTTCAAGCTGAGTCTTTAATTCTTTATCAAGAGTCAGAATTTCAGGAAGAAACGTTTGTTTAAACAAATTAAAATTTGTATTCTTCAAGTTCAGTTTTTTGTTTTTCAGGGTTATTTTCCCTACCCTACATTTGACAAGAATCAGTTTTCGAATCTGATTTTCAAATACCTTCAGAATCTGGAGTGGATGAGCCCCGTCTTTGAACATTGAATTCAGATAAAAAAGAGTCTCTTTTACATTTTTATCCATAAAGGCATTGGTCAACTTAAACATGGGGTCTTTTTTATCTCTTGTGATGACGGCATGGACATCTTCAGGTGAAATAGTGCTTCGATTACCTGAATAGACTATCAATTTCTCCAGATTTCCGGCAAAAAGCTCAAGATCTACTCCGGTCACATCTATAAGGAGATGGAATGCCTGCCTGTCGATAGTCTTTCTTGCCTTTGACAAGATCTGATCTGAAACGGTTTGAAGCACTTTTTCCTGTTCATCCTGATCTGCCTTTCGAACCCCTTCCGCCACAGAACAGTCGATGAGCAATCCTTTTTCTTCCAATGCCTTATAAACTTTCCGTCTTTTATCGACATCCGAGGTCATCAATAATAGGGAGTGATTCGAGGGCAATCCCCCCTTATCAAGAAATGTTATGAAATGTTCAAGATCGGAGGAAGAAAAACCCGCTTCAGCATTGCTTTGATGAGAGTGAAACAAGGGAGCATTTTTTACGGCTATGATTTTTTTTGAAAAAAGGAATGAAAACGTAGATGCCGCTTCAATTATATCTCCCATGGAAACGGAACCCCCTTCAAGGGTTTCAAGAGCGAACTCCTTTTTATCCTTTCCAAGAAGGAATTCAGACAATTTTTGGAAGCTCTGCTTGATGAGATATGAATCCCCAAAAATCAGAAACAAACCAGGGGAATTACCTTTTTTTTGAAAAGAATCCAGAACCTGATCTAATTGATTATACCTGATCAGTGCCATCGAGCCTGCCGGGAGATAGGATATCTATTGTCTTACATCTAATAAACTCTTTTATTTTCAGATAAACCGCCACGGATTAAATATCCGGAATTTTATTGAACAGGATATGATAGATCAGGATGCCCATTCCAATATTGATAGAACTATCTGCCACATTAAATGCCGGCCAGTGGGCAGAACCAATGTAGAAATCCAGAAAATCAACCACTTTTCCATATAGAAATCTGTCAATCAGGTTTCCAACAGCTCCACCGAAAATCAGGGCAAGCCCGTAGGAAAGAAAAATATATTTTCCAGCACTCTTTTTATAAAACCATAAAACAAAAAGTGCCACTATTGAGGATAGAAAGAGGAAAATAAATTTTCTGATTTCAGGTGATTTGTCGGCGAAAAAGCCAAAAGCACCGCCTGGATTCAGAATATGGGTTATATTAAAAAAATTTTCAATGACAATGATATGATCGTACAAGGCAAGATTCATCTTAATAATATATTTGGTTATCTGGTCAGTTAGAATAATACTTCCGCTGACCAGGAGCAACCTTAACCATTCATTGAGTTTGAGCCCCGTCACATTCAACTTATAATATCTTTTTTAGAGCAGCCGCACATCGTGCACAGGCGGTTGTATGATCAGGATCACAGCCGATAGTGGTGTCGAACCGCCAGCAGCGGTCACATTTCACACCAGCCGCTTTATTGACTTTTATAACAAGCCCTTCGATTTCTTTTCCTTTGTATGCCGTGTCATCATCAATGGAATCCACAAGCCGGGCAGCAGATACAATAAAGATGTCATATAAATTCTCGGTCAGATTCTCGACCTGGGCTTTCAGCTCCGTTGCCGGTAATTTGATGTCAAGAGCGGCATCCAGGGAATGGCCAATGAGTTTATTGATCCTGGCTTCTTCCAGGGCTTTGGTAACTTCGCCCCTTAGAATCAGAACATTTTCCCACTTATCTGAAAGTGCCTTGTCTTCCCAGTCTTCATGGGCCTCCACCATGGGTTCAAGATGGATACTTTCCTTGTGGTCCGGGCCTTTGGGCATATACTGGTGAATTTCGTCTGCGGTAAAGGGCAAAATCGGCGCCATAATTTTTACAAGGGCATCGAGGATGATCAGCATGGTTGTCTGGGCGTCCCGTCTCAAGGGATCAGCCGGTGGCGATGTATAGAGCCGATCTTTGATGATATCCAGATAAAAAGCTGATAAATCAATGACACAAAAATTATGGAGGGTATGATAAATGGTGTGAAATTCATATTTGTCATAGGAAGACCGTGCCCGTTTGATCACCTGGGACAAGCGATGGAGGATGAACCGATCCAGTTCCGACATTTTCTTAACCGGTCTTAAGTCCTTTGTGATATCAAAGTCGGAAAAATTACCCAGAATAAACCGGCAGGTGTTCCGAATGCGGCGGTATGCGTCAGACAATTGTCTCATGATATTATTAGAAATGCTGACATCTCCTCTGTAATCTGCCGAAGTTGCCCACAGTCTTAATACATCCGCGCCATATTGTTTGATCACTGTATCCGGAGCAACGACATTGCCTACGGATTTGGACATCTTCCGCCCGTTTTCATCCACAACGAATCCATGGGTGAGGACGGCCTTGTAGGGTGCTTTACCGGTTCGACCGACGCTGGTTAACAGGGATGAATGGAACCATCCACGGTGCTGGTCGCTTCCTTCAAGATACATATCTGCAGGCCTTGACAGCCCTTCTCTTTCTTCCAGGACGGCCGCATGGCTCACACCGGAATCAAACCATACATCCAAAATATTATGATCTTTTATAAATTCGGCAGAACCGCATTTTCCACATTTCGCTCCTTCCGGCATCAGGTCTTTGGCCTCTTTTTCAAACCAGATGTCAGAAGAGTGTTCACAAAATAATTGATGTATTTTTTCGATGGATTCTCTTGTTACGTATATCTCTTTACAGGATTTACAATGAAACGCCGGGATGGGAACCCCCCAGGATCGCTGTCTTGAAAGACACCAGTCCGGCCTGTTTTCAATCATGGAATAAATTCTTTCACGGCCCCAGGAAGGAATCCAGGTGACATTATTGATTTCTTCAAGGCTTTTCTTCCGAAGTCCCATTTTATCCATGGAGATGAACCATTGGGGCGTAGCCCTGTAAATGACTGGATTTTTGCATCTCCAGCAGTGGGGATAGGAATGGGATAGATTTTCATTTTTCAATAATAGGTTCAGGCTTTCAAGTTTTTCATTAATCTTTTTATTGGCTTTAAAAATGAATTCTCCAGCAAAAAATTCCACATCCTTTGAAAACGTCCCATTGTCTTCAACAGGGGAATAACAGTCAAGCCCGTATTTTTCCCCCACCAGATGATCATCGGCACCATGGCCCGGTGCAGTGTGAACGCATCCGGTGCCGGCTTCCAGGGTGACATGGTTCCCCAGAATTATAAGAGAATCCCTGTCATAGAGGGGGTGTTTACATTTTTTATGTTCCAGATCACGGGAAGACAAATCTTTGATAATGGTGTAATCTTCAATTCCAAAGGTTTTCATTGCTTTTTCAACGAGATCTCTGGCCATAATCAGAACTCCATAATCCTTTGTTCTGACTGCGGCATACACAAAATCAGGATGAAGACAGACCCCAAGATTGGCTGGAATAGTCCAGGGGGTTGTGGTCCAGATGACGATAGAAACGTCCTCTTTAACCCCTGGCAAAAGGCCTGAGAGATCATCTTTGACCGGAAATTTCACAAAAATGGAGGGAGATGTGTGATCGTGATATTCAATTTCGGCTTCAGCAAGGGCTGTTTGACAACTGTAGCACCAGTAAATTGGCTTTTTGCCTAAAAACATATCTCCTGAAAGCGCAAATTCACCGCATTCCTTTGCAATCCTGGCTTCATAGGGATAGTTCATGGTCAGATAGGGTTTATCCCATTCGCCCATGACACCAAACCGTTTGAATTCTTCTCTCTGGATATCCACAAATTTTGCAGCATAGGAACGGCATTCTCGCCGGATCTGAACATCCGTCATTGTTTTTTTCTTTTCACCCAGGCTTTTATCTACATTGTGCTCAATCGGAAGTCCGTGGCAATCCCAGCCTGGAACATAAGGTGCATCAAACCCTGCCATCTGTCTCGATCTGACGATAATATCCTTTAAAATTTTATTGATTGCATGTCCCATGTGCAAATGACCATTTGCATAGGGAGGGCCGTCATGAAGGATAAAAAGTTCTCTGCCTTTGGACTGTTCTCTGAGTTTCTGATAGATCTTTTTGTCGTCCCATTCCTTTAGCTGAAGGGGTTCACGCTGGGGCAGATTGGCCTTCATGGCAAATTCTGTAGAAGGCAGGTTCAAAGTATTCTTATAATCCATTATTCCTCCGATGTTCGGATCAGTTGATTTTCAATAGTTGAGTTTTCTTTTGTATGGTTAAAGCAAAGAAAAGTCAAGAATTAACCTTGATTCTTAAGGGGTTTGTTATGATTCGTATCTTGTTGAGAGCCTTATCACATATCGATCTGCTTTTTCAAAAGGCAGCAGATAATGATCGGTTTTACATTCAAACCGACTGGATAAGGTCGGGGTTATTTCTTTTTCCAGATGTTTTCCTTTCATGGCATAAATTCGACCTTCCCGTTTTAATAACGGCCATGAAAGATCAACAAACCGCTCAAGGTCTGTAAAGGCTCTTGAAATTACCGCATCAAACTGCTTGAAAAAATTCTCATCCATCTTCAGATTTTCAACCCTCGCGTGGACGGCATTAATATTTTCAAGTTTCAGTAAACGAATGATATGCTTAAGAAAATTAATTTTTTTGAGGGAGGCGTCAATCAGGATAATTTTTAATGACGGCTTCATTATTTTAAGAGGTATGCCTGGAAATCCTCCCCCGGAACCGATGTCGACCAGATATTTTTCAGCATCTAGGAAAGAGGCTACCGCGATTGAATCAAAAAAATGTTTTTCGGCCACTTCGCACGGATCTTTTATGGCCGTGAGATTCATCTTCTGATTCCATATCATCAGCTCACTTGCGTGTTCTGCAATCTGCTTCATCTGGAGTCCAGAAAGTTTGATATCAATGGTTTTTAATGACTTCTCAAGATGGTATTTAAATTTTTGAATAAATTGATCCGGCAGTTGCTTCACAATAATATGGTCTTATATGTTTATTAAATTAATTTTTTATTGACAAATTAAAGGGTTAAATATAAGATATCGCCTTCATAAGTTAAGTTTAACTTCGGGCTCACACTAACAAAATCGTCATAATTTGGCAATATTAAAATACGGTAAAGCCTTTATCAACGATTGCATTTAGAGATTGTCACAAAGGCTGATTTTATTTTTATTTAAGGATGTTTTAAAATGATCAGAGATTTAAAAAGAGTTAGAAACATTGGAATCAGCGCTCATATCGATTCCGGTAAAACCACCCTGACGGAAAGAATTCTTTTTTATACTGCAAGAATCCATAAAATTAATGAGGTCAGGGGCAAAGACGGTGTCGGTGCCATCATGGATTCCATGGACCTGGAAAGAGAAAGAGGTATTACCATTGCCTCCGCCGCCACCTATTGTGAATGGAACAATCACAATATCAATATTATCGATACCCCGGGTCACGTTGATTTTACCGTTGAGGTCGAACGCTCCTTAAGAGTTCTTGACGGCGTTATCCTGGTTCTGTGCTCTGTATCCGGCGTTCAGTCCCAGTCCATTACCGTTGATCAACAGATGAAACGGTACCAGGTTCCCTGTATTGCCTTTGTCAACAAATGCGATCGTTCAGGTGCAAATCCTGCCAAGGTGAGTGCCCAGCTAAGAGATAAACTGGGTCACAATTCTGTTCTCATGCAGCTTCCCATTGGCCTTGAAGATAAACATGAGGGCATTATCGATTTGGTTTCAATGAGAGCCCTATACTTTGAAGGTGACAACGGTGAACAAGTGGTTGTCAAAGACATCCCGGCTAATATGATGGATGAAGCCAAAACAACGCGTGAAAAAATGATTGATGCGGTTTCTCTTTTTTCTGAAGCACTCACTGATGCAATTCTTGAAGAAAAAGAAATCACAACCGAGCTCATCATGGACGCTGTCCGAACCGGAACCATTTCACGGCAGATGACGCCGGTGTTTCTGGGTTCCGCTTACAAAAATAAAGCGGTTCAACCCCTCTTGGATGCCGTTGTCAACTACCTTCCCTCTCCACTGGATATCGAAAATCATGCCATTGACATGGACAATAATGAAGAAACCGTTATCCTGGAAAGCAGCTTTGACAAGCCCACGGTTGCCCTTGCATTTAAGCTGGAGGACGGTCAGTATGGCCAGTTGACCTATATCCGGGTCTATCAGGGATGCATCGATAAAGGTGACACCCTGATCAATTCAAGGGATGGGAAAAAATTTAAAGCCGGAAGACTCATCAGAATGCATTCAAGCCAGATGGAAGATGTTGATGCCCTTCCCGCAGGACATATCGGCGCCATGTTCGGAATTGATTGTGCCTCCGGAGATACCTTTGTTTCCCCTCAAATCAATTATACCCTTCTTGCCATGCATATCATGGAACCGGTTATTTCTCTTTCCATTGTGCCTAAAGACAATAAAGCCCAGATCAATATGTCGAAAGCACTAAACCGGTTTACCAAGGAAGACCCCACTTTTAAAACCTATGTGGATCGTGAAACCGGTGACACTATTATCCAGGGGATGGGTGAACTTCACCTTGAAGTATATGTGGAAAGAATGAAAAGAGAATATGCGGCTGAAGTCACCACCGGCCAGCCAAGGGTCGCTTATAGGGAAACCATCACTCAGAAAGCCCTGTTCAATTATACCCATAAAAAGCAGACGGGTGGCGCAGGACAATATGGGCGTGTCTCCGGATTCCTTGAGCCCTGTGATGAAGATTTTATATTTGTGAATAAAGTAACCGGGGGCCGGATCCCCTCCAATTATATTCCGGCGTGTGAACACGGCTTTAAAGGCTGTATGGATAAAGGCCCCAAACTTGAATTCCCGGTCACAGGCATCAAGGTCACCCTGGAAGATGGTGCCTATCATGCGGTTGACTCATCCGATATGGCCTTCAAGGCTGCGGCAAGGGGAGGATTTCTGGAAGGCTATGCAAAAGCCAAACCCGTCATAAAAGAACCGATTATGAAGGTGGTCATTGAAACTCCCAATGAATTTCAAGGTTCCTGCATGGGGCTGATTAACCAGAGAAGAGGAATTATTCAGGGTTCCCAGGAAGAAGGCGGGATCATGTCAGTCATTGAGTCGCAGGTGCCCTTATCTGAAATGTTCGGGTTTTCAACTATTCTTCGGTCGGCCACTCAGGGAAAAGCCCAATTCACCATGGAATTTTCAATTTATAAACAGGTTCCGCAATCTGTAGCAGAAGAGATTGTAAGAAAAAAACTGGAAGAAAAACCTAAAAAATAAAAAAACCATATTTGGAGACAGGAAGCATGTTAAAAAAAGATCTCATTCTCAAAAGCCCGGTTTCACAAACCCTTGGGATTGAAAACGTCAAAGATGGCCGATTCGGAGCCGTCATTTCCAGGGCTGGTGTTGGAAAAACCAGTTTTCTTGTACAGATTGCCATTACCCAGCTCCTGAGGAATGAAAAAATACTCCACATCAGCCTTGTAGAACCCATAGAAAAAATTAACCTCAGATATAATGATGGGTATGCCAACCTCATTGACAGTATCGGATATGTAGACCCCCAGAAAGCCGTCAGACTTTGGGAAGACGTCTGCACGAATAAAGTCGGTATCAGCTATAATGAATCCACTTTTGATACGGAAAAAGTCAGGGATTATCTGAAAAGCTTTAAAAAAGCTGATCTTACGCTACCCTCCATTATTATTATGGATGGTCTGAATTTTGATAAAGATGTTTCAGGTACTCTTGAAAAGCTGGATCATCTAAGCCGGGATTTTTCCATTTTTATCTGGTTTTCGATCAAAAGCCACAGGGAAGAGAAATTATGTGACGATGGATATCCTATCCAGCTTGAAACCTATAAGGACTTGTTTGATAAGGCTATTTTTCTTAATCCTGTCGAAGACAAGATAGAGGCGGTTATTCTCAAGGATGGGACCAGAACCGATCAAATCTTCAAGCTTGATTCAGCTACCATGATGATAGCAGAAAAAGAATAGCCTTTTAAAAAAATGAATCAGCACCTTTAAAGACACCGCATGTCAATTGTTTTGACATGCGGTGTCTTTATCTCATCAAACCCATTGCCGGATAAAATTTTCAATGGCCTTATAAATTCTGGTAATCCCCTCTCCTATTAAAATTCCATGCCGGTTATAATCAAAGACATAATATTCCTTGGTTTCTGATCCAAGCCCTTCAAACAATTTGAGAGTCCCTTTGGGATTTACAACCGGATCTTTTCTGGATTGAACGACCAGAGCCGGCTGATGAATGGTTTCCAATTTGGGTTCAAGGGAGTCCATTAGCTTTTCAAGCTGATGAATCCCTGCAATTGGGTTTCGAGAATAATTAATATGGGGATTTTCAGGAATATTTTCAATAAATTCTTTTGCCATGGCCTTGAGATGCATTTTTTTTATCATGATATTCCAGGAATCAAGGGTTGAAACAAAATAAGACCCGAGATCCTTAAGCTTCATGGGAGGTGCTACGGCAAAAACAGCGGCGATACCATCCACTCTGGTGCATAAATCCAGGGCAAGCCCCGCGCCGGTTGAAAACCCGCCGACAATGATCTTTTTGCATGAATGCCGCAACACTACAAAGGCCTCTTCCACAGACTCTATCCATTGTTCATATTTTGTTCCGGCAAGATCCTCAGGCGCAGTACCATGACCTTTTAATCTCGGCACATAAACCGTAAATCCATTATTGTATAGATCATATGCAAAGGCTTTCATTTCTTCCGGAGCTGCCATATACCCATGAATCAGCAGGATACCGGCAGCCTCATTTTCATTTTTCAGAAATATTGGATTGCCTATAGTTTTTTCCTTTGATTCCCCTGCTATATAATGTTTGTTATAATCCATTGAAAAATCAGATTCAATTTTTCCAATAATCTCATCTTTAACCATATTAAGGATTTCCAGCTTAGTTTTTTGAGCCAGTTTTTTTAAGGAATCTTCAACGTCCTTAAGTGGTTCAACTTCGTTTGCCATAACAAGAATGGGGTTTTCTATCCTGATGGTATGGAAATCTGAGGGTGTGATAAATTTTGTCTGATCTTTAAAAATTTTTTTATCTTTGATCTGAATTACCCCTGTATTTTCTGCCAGGTTAAAAAAATCCCTGAACCTATGAAACCGGTCATCCGTTAGAAGATGAATCTGATTTAATAAAAAATTGTCTGATACAAAGCGGGTCCTGTTGGAAACAAGAAAAAAGATTGCAATATATACCTTGCATTTGAATTCATAGATATCAATCCCATCCTTTCGATACGGGAAATGTTTGAGTATGCAGGAAAGGATGTGATCATAATTGATGCAGGTCATGGCATATACAGATGCCATGTATTTTTCCATTATTTGGATGGATAATTCCCTTGAAATCTGTTTTGAAATTAGGTCTTCTTCAAATCGGATTTTTCGTTTAACTGTGAGCATGCTTTCAATGTAGGGATCATTCAGATATTCCCTTATTTTAATGGGAGCCCCGAATCGAATCGTGATATCCACATCTGAAAACAACATATTGCCTTCCGTCATGAGCTCATCCTTAACCCTTTTGGAGGGATCTTTTATAACGATCTGAGCGATTCTGCTCAAGATGTTTGCTCTGGGGCTTGCAGGATAATATGTTATATTAACGGGAACAATAAAGGTTTCCTTTGAAAGGATATTGTCAATATGATCTATTTCAAATGTTTGCAGAAGTCTTTCAAATTCGGGCTCCCCATTACTTTTTAATCTTCTCAACCGTTCACGGTAAAATTCACACCTCAAGGCAAGAGTGGCGGCACCGGTATGGGGCCGTCTTTCTGTTCCCTCTTCTTTGAGGCTGAAATGATCCTGCTTGACAAGTTTTTTGTTTTTGACCATCATGCCTTCAGGAAAGATGATCCAATGGACATCCCCAGACAACAGGGTTTTCAAAATCAACTCATCCCTGTGCGGATCTTTTACTGATACTCCGCCAAGATTGGTCACGAATCCTTTGAGAATTGGGATATCAAACAGCTCTGCCGTTGCAAGGGAAAATATTTTTTTATGAGTGATATTATGAATATGATATGGAAGGAAAACAGTTTCGATTCTTGTGAAATGATTGGCTGTAAAGATTATGGAGCCGTCGGGAATATTTTCCTTTCCAAAGATTTTTATACGAGCTTTGGAAAACCCGGAAAAAGTTTTCATGGTATAGCCGGATAATTCAAATGCGAATCTGTTCATAGGGTCTGGCCTTTAAAACAAGATTGTTAATCAATAGAAGATATTGTATAATGGATCGATATCAAAATATACATTGACCTTGTAAAGAATAAACCTTAATGTCAGTTTTTTGTCAACGAAGTTTATTGATTATGATTTAAAAATCGGAGGCTTAGCGTGTATTCAAAAATCGTCATACTCAATTTTCCAAGTGAGGTTGCCCAGAAAGCACTGGTCTGTCAATTGACCAGAAAATATGATCTTTTGTTTAACATCCTCAGTGCCAGGATATCCAATAAAAAAGAAGGATATATGGTTCTTGAAATTTCATCGGTTTCCAAGGCTGCCTTTAACAAAGGTGTCAATTTTCTGAAGGAACAGGGAGTTTCTGTTTCAAGTCCTGAACACCAGATCTATAAGGATGAAGAGGTATGCACCCATTGCGGCTCATGCACGGCAGTTTGCCCCACCGAGGCCCTGTATATCAAACGACCACAAATGGAAGTAATTTTTGATCAGGAAAAATGCAGCGTGTGCGAGCTCTGTGTGGTCACCTGTCCGACACGCGCCATGGGCCTTTTTTCAGCCGAAACCCAAGATGTTGCCTGATGAACAACCCGGTTATTGCAGTTGCACTGAGTGGCGGGATTGATTCTCTTGTTTCAGGATATCTTTTAAAACACAAATATAAGAACTTATTCGGGATTCATTTTCGAACCGGGTATGAAAAAGAGCCTATAAATTCATCTTTGCTTGAACATCAGCTTGGATTTCCTGTTATCTGCATTGATTTTTCAAAGCTATTTGAAGAAAAAGTGATCTCATATTTTATCCGGACCTATCTGGATGGAAAAACACCCAATCCCTGTATCGTCTGCAATAAAGAAATCAAATTTGGGGAATTGATGAAACATGCCCGAGAAATGGGAGCTGATTATCTTGCAACTGGTCATTACGCAAGCGTCATCAATCCTTTTTCCTTTCCCCAAAAAAACTCTACCCCTGCCTATCTTGAAAAAGCAGGGGATTTAATAAAGGATCAAAGCTATTTTCTTTCAATGTTAACCCCTGATCAGCTTGAAAAAATCATTTTCCCTCTGGCCGCTATGAGAAAAGAAGAGGTCAAAGCCTTTGCCAAAACAAAAAATATCAAACCGCTGCACCCAAGTGAAAGTCAGGACATTTGTTTTATCCATGGCAATGACCTTTCAAAATTTATCCTGGAAAAACAAAAAATTAAATCGGAACAAGGCAATATCGTTGATCTGGATGGAAAAATTGTCGGCCGTCACAGCGGTCTTCATCAGTTTACCATCGGCCAGCGCAAAGGCATAAACTCGCCTGCCCGAGAAGCCTATTATGTGAAGCGGATTGACATCAAAAACAATATCCTTGAGGTCTGTTTTAAAAAGGATCTTTCCACAAAAAGTTTTCAAGTGGAAGAGATAAACTGGAACGATATAGACCGGGTGAGGATCCCGAAAATTATAACGAAAATACGATATAGCCATAAAGGGGCCTTGTCCACGCTGAAAATGAAGGGCTATTCCGGAGAGGTCGTGTTCGATGAACCCCAGAATGCTGTAACCCCTGGACAGGCTGCTGTCTTCTATAAAGAAACCAGGGTGCTGGGCGCGGGAATCATTCAATGAAAACATTTTTTATTCAAACCCTTGGCTGTAAGGTCAATCAATATGAAAGTGACGGTATTGCATCCAGTCTTGAAGAAAAAGGATGGGTCTATGGCAAAGGGGGTAGCAATACCGATGTGGTGATCATAAACACCTGTGCCGTCACATCCAAGGCTGGTATGCAGTCAAGACAGGCCATCCGGAAAATCATACGGGAAAATCCAAATGCAGAAGTTATTGTTACAGGTTGTCATGCCCAGACTGATCCTGAATCCTTAAAAAAAATCGACCATATTGACCATATTGTCTGCCATAAGGACAAGAACCGTATTGCTGATCATGTAGCCTCAACATGCGATGACCAGTTTCCTTTAATATTTAAAAAGATAGACCGTACCAAAGCAAATGCTTTTGATGGTTTTCCCCATGCAGTAAAAGGCGATATGACAAGGGCTTATCTGAAAATACAGGATGGCTGTGATGCCTTTTGCACCTATTGTATTGTCCCTTATGCCAGGGGATCATCGGTGAGCATGCTCAAAGATGAGGTTTTCCAGCACATAAGAGAATTGGATGATTCCGGTTATAAAGAAGTTATTCTCACTGGTATTCATGTCGGCATGTATGGGCTTGATTTAAAGGAAAAATCTTCTATTTTGGAACTTCTGAACCAGATTAACCAGGAGCGACCTGTTTACAGGGTCAGACTCAGTTCCATCGAACCATTTGAAATCAACGAAGGAATTATCAATCTTGCAAGACCGGAAAATATTTTATGCGATCATTTCCATATTCCCCTGCAATCAGGGGATGATGATATTTTAAAAAAAATGAAACGGCCCTATGATTCAATCTTTTTTAAAGATATGGTTCAAATGATTCATACGATTCTTCCTTTTGCAAGTATTGGTGTCGATGCTCTAATCGGGTTTCCATCGGAAACAGACAAGCAATTTGAAAATACCTATTCATTGATAGAAAGCCTCCCCATATCCTATCTTCACGTATTTCCTTTTTCCGGTAGAAAAGGGACTCCTGCCTATCATTTCGATGAAAAAATAAATGAAAATACCATTAAAGATAGATGTGCAAAGATGCGTGTATTAGACAAAATCAAACGAAAAGCGTTCATTGATATCAATATGAATCAAAAACAGGAAGGACTCGTACAGAACAAGCCGGATAAAAAAACCGGAATGCTCAAAGCCATAACCTCTAACTACCTCACAGTGCTTCTGAACGGTCCAACTGACGTTTACGGGAAAGTTCTTGATCTTGTCCCTGAACAATGTGATAGTGACCTGACTGTCAGAGGAAGGATATCAGAATGATGAAAACTATCGGAGAATAATACCATGGAAGATGTTTATAAAAAACTCGCTGTCCATCTTGATCACACACCCAGCGGATTTCCTGAAACCGAGTCAGGAGTTGAGCTCAGAATTTTAAAACAACTTTTTACAAAAGAAGAAGCAGAACTTACCCTTTCTCTTGTGCTGATGCTTGAGACTGCCGAAACCATAGCAAATAGAACAAACAGAGACCCAAAGGAAATTGAGCCCATGCTCATCGAAATGGGTAAAAAGGGTCTGATCATTCATGTGTATAAAAACGGTATCAATTCCTTTATGCTGCTTCATTTTGTGGTGGGGATATGGGAATATCAGGTCAACCGGCTGACAAAGGAATTGATCAAAGATTTTAATGAATATGTCCCTTACCTCATCAAAAGTCAGTATAAAAATAAAACCCAGCAATTGAGGGTTATCCCGGTTGCAAAAGCTGTGAACACCGAACTTAATATCATGGACTATGAACAGGTTGAAAAAATTATTCGGTCCCAGTCCAAAATCCTGGTTGCTCCTTGCATCTGTAGAAAAGAACACACGATCATGGGCAAGGGATGCGATAAACTCAAAGAGTCCTGTCTGGTTTTCGGCGGAGGGGCCTATATTTACGAAAGCCGGGGAATCGGCAGAACCATAACCCAGGATGAGGCATTGGAAATTGTCCGGGAAGGGGTTAAACAGGGACTTGTTCCCCAGCCGTCCAATGCAAAGAAACCCTTGAATATCTGTCTATGCTGTGACTGTTGCTGCCAGATTCTGAAAAACATTAAAGCCTTTGAAGCACCGGCTAAAATCGTCAACTCCAATTTTCAGGCCCATGTCAACCCGGATGAGTGTACAGGGTGCCAGGCTTGTGAAGAGATCTGCCCCATGGATGCCGTAGAAATGGATGGGGAAAAGATTATTGCAACTGTAAATCTTGATCGATGCATCGGTTGCGGGCTTTGCGTTACGGTGTGTGAGTTTGACGCTATAGCGCTGAAGGACAAACCGATGACTGAAAAAATTGAGCCTCCGGCCAACATAGTTGAAACCTATATGAAAATTGCCCAGGAAAAAGGGCTGTTTTAAAGGCCCCTTTCCTTTTTTATGGCCTCATAGGCTTCCTGAATTTCACTAAATTTGTCGTTGGCAAATTTAATGAACTCTTCAGGAAGTCCTTTGGCTTCAATTTTGTCAGGATGGTATTCAGTGGCCAGCTTTCGGTATTGTTTTTTAATTTCTTCATCAGGTGTAGTTTCATCGCACTTTAAAACCGCATAATATTTATTGGTTATTTTGACATATCTTGATTTAAGCCTGTCATAATCTGAAGCAGAATAATTAAAAATCCTTGAGGCTGCCGAAAGTATGGCTTCTTCTTTATCGGTTATGATTCCGTCTGCTGTCGAAACACGCAAAAGGATATCCATCATCAGCTCAATGATATTGGGATGGGATCTGAATGTGGAATAAAACTGGATTGCAAATCCTTCAAAGCTTTCAGAAGAATTCAGCGCCTGCTTGAAAATGTTAACCGCAGTCGCTTGGCTGTTCTGATCAAGATAAAGATCCCTTTTCATAAAGGTTTCTATGGCAGCAATTTCATTTTCCGACACCCTGCCATCTGCTTTGCATAATTTACCCAGCATGGAAAAGACAGCCGTAAAAAAAACAAGCTGGGATTCTTCGTTTGAAGAAAGGGTTTCCCGGGTACCCGGCCGTGACAACAGGTAGCTTTCTTCTTTCTTATCTACAAATGTATGCCCGAAGGCTGCACCTGCCACTGCACCCAGAGGTCCTCCCAATGCAAATCCAATAGTTCCCCCGATCATTTTCCCAAGCCAGCTCATTTGTCTCCCTTTCAAATAAAAAAAACTACCAATAGTATATCATAATTAAAAATTATATATAAACACAAAAATCTTTTGCCAGCAATTCTAAATTTGGGAAACTATGTCCAAAAAATACGAGAAAAGGATACAATCCGGGTCGACCAAAACTCGCATTTTCTTAAAAAACATAAAACTTTTGATGCTCTCAAATCAGTTTCATGTTAATATGCAGTGTCATTTATAAAATAAAATGGAGATACCTTATATGCCGAAATTAAACTATTGGGCAGACAATTATATACAAAAACGAACCAGTGCCGATGAGGCCCTTAGACACATAAAACCGGGTCAGCGGTTATTTATAGGATCCTCCTGCGGTGAACCTCAGCATCTGGTCAATGCACTTTCAAGTGCTGCTGGCAGATTTACCGATCTTGAAATCGTACGACTCTTGACCATTGAAAGCTGTCCATTGACACTGATTGCCAATCGGTCGCATTCCCAGCAATTCAATATTCGGTCCTTTTACCTCGGGTCTGCATCATCCACAAAAATTCATCGGAATAAACGGTTTATCACACCTATTAATCTTTCGCAGATCCCCCATCTGTTTAAATCAAAAATGATGCCCCTCAATGCGGCACTGATCCAGGCTTCCCCGCCGGATGATTTTGGCTGGATGAGCCTTGGGGTTTCCGTTGATATAACCCTTTCCGCCTGTGAAGCAGCAGATATCGTCATCTGCCAGATCAACCCGAATATGCCCAGAGTTCTTGGCAGAAGTTTTATTCACGTCAATGATGTGGATTATATTGTTGAGCACGAAGAAGATCTTCTGACCATCCAGCCTCTTCCTGAACTTGAGGAGGCCAATATGATCGCCAAACATATCACAAGGCTGATAGAGGATGGTTCAACCCTCCAAACCAGCCTGGGTGTGACCAATGAAGCCATTATGCTGTGCCTGTCGGATAAAAATGATATTGGTGTCCATTCTCAGTATCTGTCAGATGGGCTGATGCGCCTTGTTTCTATTGGCGTCATCACCAACAGGAAAAAGGGATTCAACAATGGAAAGCTTGTGGCAGGAAGCGCGGTGGGATCAAAATTACTGTACGACTTCTTAGATGACAATCCGTCCATAGAATTTCACCCATCCGACTACATCAATAACCCTTCCATCATAGCAAGGCACAATGCCATGGTGACCCTGAACACGGCCATGGCCATTGACCTTACGGGCCAGGTAGCGGCAGATGCCCTGCCCTTTAATAATTATACCGGAATAAACGGGCTTCTTGATTTTACCAGGGGAGCGGCCATGTCAAATGGCGGAAAATCCATCCTTTTAATCACCTCTACATCCGATCATGGGCAGAAAAGCCGTATTGTTCCCAGCCTGAATGATATTGCTGTTGTAGTACCCAGAGGGGATGTCCAATATGTGGCCACAGAATACGGTGTGGTGAATTTGTTTGGAAAGAGCCTTCAGGAAAGGGCCTTGGCCCTGATCAGTATTGCCCATCCGGATTTCAGGGACGAACTGTTTACAAAAGCCCGTGAGCTCGATCTCATCGACATTGACAGAAAATTCAAACAGGCCATCAAAGGGGTTTATCCCCTAAAATATGAAGAAATTATCACCATCAATGGAATCCCCATGACCTTTCGGCCTGCCAAACCCGTTGACGAAAGGAGCATCCAAGAACACTATTATTCAATGAACCGGGGGGATATCGTTTCAAGATTCTTTCATGAAAAAAAGAGCTTTGTCCATGATCAGATCAATACGACTTTTGAAATTGATTATATAAATGATCTGACCATTGTGGGCACTATCGGTGAAGTGGGGTTTGAAAAAATTATTGCTGTTGGAGAGTATTTCAGGAACTCCATCATTAACATGGCCGAAGTGGCATATTCCGTATCAAAAGAATATCAGGGCATGAGGATTGCGCAGATACTTCAGCAGAAATTAGCAGAGGCAGCAAGGGAGAACGGCATCAAGGGACTTGTGGCATATACCTCTCCTGAGAACAGAGGCATGAAAAAACTATTTCATAAGCTGCCCTATCAAATCCATTCGGAAACTGATGAGGACATGCTCATTTTAAGCTGTCTTTTTTCAGAACCCCTTGAAAATGAAAAAGGACAATAGCTGGCTTTTCATTTTTTTAAAAGCAAGGCCACGGATTCAATATGATAGGTATGGGGAAACATATCCACGGGCTGAATTTCCTTAACATTATATATGGTTGATATCATTTCAAGGTCCCGTGCCAAGGTGGCTGGATTGCAGGACACATAGACAATTTTTTGAGGCCCCAGTGAAAGCACCTGGCCGACTACATCTTTGTGCATTCCCACCCTTGGCGGATCAATGATCATCACATCCGGTATAAGTTTCAAACCGGGCAGGACATCTTTAATATCCCCTTCTAGAAATTCACAGTTTGAAATGCTGTTAAGATCCGCATTCATTTTTGCATCAATCACGGCGCTTTTTACAATCTCAATGCCTAAGATCGTTTTTGCCTGACCTGAAAGCCAAATGGGAATGGTTCCGGTTCCGGAATAAAGATCCAAAACGGTTTCATCCCCTTTCAACCCTGCATATTCAGAAACTTTGGAGTATAATTTCTCACAGGATCTTGTATTGGTCTGGAAAAACGAATTGGCAGAAATTTTAAAACTAAATTTCCCCAATTTTTCTCTGATATGATCTTTTCCAGAAAGGCAGATCTCTTCCTGACCTGTTGAAATGCCGGATTTGGAATCTGTGATATTGTTCATGACGGATCCAATCTGAGGGAAATTCTGGGTCAGGATGCTGCAAAGCTCCGTAACAACATCCAACCTTTTATCCCGGGTCACAATATTCACCATCCAGGTATCAAAGGCTACGGAATGACGCAGCATCAAAAACCGCCAGAACCCTTCATGGGTTTTCAGATCATAGGCCGGGAAAGCAGAAATTTTGATAAAGCTCCGGACGGTTTCAAGAATCTGATTTCCGAGGCTTGGCATGATTTCACACTGATGGATGTCAATCACCTTGTCAAAGGTGCCGGGCACATGCAGACCAATACCAAAATCCTTTTTAATCTCTTCATTTTCCAGTTCATCCGGCATGAGCCACCGTTTGGGGGAACAGGAAAACTCCATCTTGTTTCTGTACTCATAGATAGGGTCTGAGGCAAGCACATCATGGACCTTTACATCTTTTAATCTCCCGATATGATGCAGGGATTCAATAACATGCCGTTTTTTATACTCCAGTTGAAGATCATAGGAAAGTTCCTGCCATTTGCACCCCCCGCAATAATTGCAGTACCTGCATTTCCCAGGATGCCGGGATGAAGACATCTTCAGGATTTTGATAAGCTTTCCCTCTGCCCAGGACTTTTTCTTTTTGATAATTTTTGCAAGCACGAGATCTCCCGGGATGCAGCGATCTATAAACACGGGATAGCCTTCAGGTTTTGCAAGTCCTTTGCCGCCAAAGGCAAGATCGGTTATTTCAAGTTCATAGGTTTTGCTTTTTTTTATGGCCGTCATTATGAAATCTTTCTTAAGTATTGTTGTTGATCCAATTTTTGAAAGCTTGATATTATAATGGTTTAGTGGCATAAAGACAAGGTATGGAAAAAAGCATCCAAGATATAAATTTTGTCTCTCAGGGATTTAAACTCAAAGGGGTTCTTCACCTGCCGAATACGGAAAAACCACCCCTTGTTGTGGGCTCCCACGGTCTTGAAGGCTCAAAAGAATCTGCAAAGCAAAAGATCCTGTCCAAACTTCTTACTGAAAACAATATTGCTTTTTTCCGCTTTGACCACAGGGGCTGCGGTGAGAGCCAGGGCAATTTTATCAAAGACACTTCCCTTGAAAAACGGACTGTTGATTATATTGCAGCGGTTCAGCATATCCTCAGCTTGGACAAAACAAGCCGGGATATTGCCCTTTTCGGTTCCAGCATGGGGGGTGCTACCTGCATCAATGCCTGGGAGAGATTATCTTTTATGGGTATTCGAATTTGCGGGGCTGTGCTCTGCGCATCACCGGTAAAGAGCCGCTCCATTGAAAATATCCCGTCCGATGCCAATGGCAAGCGCCCTGCCCTGCCCTTGAATTTTTTTCAGGACAATCTACTCTTCAATATTCTTGATAAGGCTTCAAGTCTGTCCAATGTGCTGATTTTTCACGGGGATGCGGATAAAACCGTTCCTGTCTCTAATGCCTATGAGCTGTTTACTCAGGCAAAGGAGCCCAAACGGCTCATCATACAAAAAGACGGGGATCACCAGATGACAGCAGTCAAAGACCAGGTGGAGTTTGAAAAAGAAACCCTGACCTGGTATCTAAGATGTTTCAAGCACACCCAAAAGATGACGCCTTAAAAGCGCCAACGCCGTCATGGCAAACATTTTCTTATTCATTGCCCGGTCATCAAAGGGAAACCAATAGGTCTTTGCCATTGAAAAGCCCTCGGCTGCGAGACCGATGCAAACCATGCCCACTGGCTTTTCTACAGTACCGCCGCCGGGCCCGGCAATCCCCGTGGTGGATATCCCTAAATCCGCCCCTGCCTTAAGTCTGACCCCTTCTGCCATTTCACGGGCCGTATTTTCATGAACCGCACCATGGTCCATGAGGGTCTTTTTCTGAACACCCAGGATATTCATTTTGGCATCATTGGAATAGGTCACACCGGAAAATAGAAAATAGTCCGAACTTCCGGCCACATCCGTTACCATGCTGGAGATGAGCCCGCCGGTGCAGGATTCTGCAATGGCAAGGGTTTTCTTTTGAGCAGCCAGCAATTGCCCGACTTCTTCGGCAATGGTAAGGCCCTTTTCAGATACGATCTTATTTTCAAGCCGCTCAATATCACCCAGGAGCACTTCATCCCCGGTGGAAATTATATGAACAATCATGATTCACCTTTTATCCTGTTAAAAAATACCGCATGGTTTGATGAAAAAAACGCCGGGTTCTTCCGGATACTTGCGGATACCTCTTTTTTAAAGATTCTCTGGATAAAATGTTTGACCTGTTTCCTGTCCCACCCCAGAGGATGTATAAAATTCAAATACAGGGACAAATCCCCGTGATAAAATTCCCAGGTTTCAAGCCCTTCCGCATCTTCACTGAATTTGGGGAGGTTGAAAACCGCCAGATTTAGATAGTCGATATACGCTTTATGGGCTTTGACAAACTCAAGGGTCTTATGGGCTGCTGCCTTGTCTTCAAAGCTTGTGCCGAACAAAAGATAAACAAAGGTCAGGATGCCTGCTGCATGAAGGTTTTTCAGGGTTTTGGACGCCATCTCAAGATCCGTGCCCTTGTTCATCTGATTGAGAACGGCCTGATCCCCGGATTCAAGCCCGAGTTTGAGCATATCACACCCGGATTCTTTCAGGTTTCGGCAGAAATCTGGATCAAGGAAGTCTTTTTCAAACCTTACAAACCCATACCATTTAAAACTGAACCGTTCATGGGACAATGCCCTCAAAAAAGCCGGGGTAACGGCATTGTCGATAAGATGAACATAATCAGGGCTGTATTTTTGTTCAATAATTCTTAAATCCTCCAGGACTTTGGATGCCCGCTGAGAACTGTAAGCGCGGGTTTCGGCTTTTTCAGGGCAGAACCGGCATTTGCTCCAGTAACACCCGATGGAGGCCCTAAAGGGCAGAACCTTTCCCGGAGCAAGGTATACGTCTTTTTTTACAAAATCATAATCCGGCACATAATGCTTTTTCGTCCCCTTGTTTTTGCCCAGGAGTTCCAGCAAAGGCTGCTCCCCTTCTCCTTTGATGCAGACATCTATCAACTCGTCAAAGGGATGGGTATAATCCAGTCGGCTCATCCAGGAAGAAATAAGCCCCCCGCCCATGATGATTTTCTTGTCTCTGAAATTGTCCTTAATCCACCCTGCCAGGGCAAACCCCACCAGGGCCTGATTCAGATAACAGATGGAAAGCCCCACATATTCGGATGATGAATCCTCAACCTTTTGTCTGAGGCCTGCCTCAAAATATCCGTAAAAAGGATTTTCCTTATACTCAGCCGCACTTTTTAACAGATCCTTGCTGTTGACCGATGAAAGAACGCTATCGGAATAATCGCTCAGGGAAATCTTGAATCGTTTCTGATCCACACTAATGGAGAGCATATGATTCAGATCATAGACCCGCTGGTGATAACGGTCCGTATTCTGATAAATCCTTGATCCCTTTAATTCGAAAAGGATCTCTTCCCTTTTTTTGATGGCTCTTTTGGACCAGACATCTTTTGCCGTCACATCCGACTGGATCAGGTGCAGCATCCCTTCAATATTGGCATCCACCACTTCGCAGGGAAATCCGTTTTCCTTTAAGGCGGCAGACAATAAGGCCACTCCTGCGGGAGGTTCGCAGGGTTTGGCAATGGGCGGAAAAATCAAAAGCATGGGTTAACCCGCCTCAATGGAATCCAGTACCTGTCGGATAAAAGCCTCATGGCTCCAGGATTTGTCATGGGTGACGCCGAGCCTCACCACCACCATATCCCGTGACGGAATCACAGCCACTATCTGGCCGTTAAACCCGCCGCAATAATAGAGATCCAACGGCAAAGACGGGAATTTGCGATGATCCGGGTTACTTTTTTCACCTGCATTGAGCCAGAAAAGGGCGCCGTATTCCCCTATGGGCGCCTGGGGCGTAGGCGTGATGGAATATTCCATCCACCCATCGGGCAGAATTTTTTCGTTGTTCCAGACCCCCTTGTTTTTCAGGAACAGCCCGAACCTGGCCCAATCCCTGGCCGTTGCAAACATGTAGCTCGAACCCACAAAAGAGCCTGACGCATCCGGTTCAATAACTGCAGAATAAGCCCCGATCTTGTTAAAGAGATATTCTTTTGCAAATTTATGATACCCGGAAAGGCTTCCGCCCGACTGATCCGTGACGATCCGGGCAATGATATTGGCAGTGCCGCTGGAATAATTCCACACTGTATCCGGATCGGCAACCAGGGGCTTGGCAACTGCATAATCCGCCATGGACTCGGCCGTATACAGCATATACGTTGCATCCTTAAACGGGCCATAGACTTCTTCAAATGCAAGACCTGACGACATGCGAAGCATCATGTCAAGGGTGATCTTATGCCGGGGATCTTCCGGGTTTTTCCATGCGGCAATCGGTGCCGGTGCATGAATATCAAGCCCCTTTTCCTTGGCCAGAATCCCCACAAGACTGTTGGTCACACTTTTGGACATGGACCAGCCGTGCATGGGCGTATCCTTGTCATTCCCAGGTGCATACTGCTCGGCAATGATCCTGTCCCCCAGGACCACCACAATGGCCCGGGTGTTTCGTTCAGTCCCCGGTCCAGGCTCTGTAAAGGCTTCATCAATGGCTTTTTTGAGCTTTTCGCGGTTCACCTTCTCCGGCAGCCGATCCAGATCAACCCCTTCTCCCTTGGGCCAGATCTCATCACTTCTTTTAAATTCGTACAAGGACATATTGTTCATCTGCTTTTTAAGCTTGTCCCTGTCTGTATTCACCATAAGCGTGCACCCACACTCTTCCCTGTACATGGCGGTCATGGGTTTCCAGAAACCAAAGGCTGCAGCCGTAACTGTTTTATTCTTTTCATCCACCACAGGTTTTACAAGCTGAAACAAAAGATGGGTGGGTTTCACATCCTTTTCAAATACCTGATCCGGATTTTTGCCTGCGAGAAAAACCTGGGAACAGATATATTTGGCCGAATACCCGGTTCCAATGGGCAAAGCCCCATCCAGAAAATATATCCCGAACCCCATCACACAAAGAAACACCATCCCGAACATCCATTTCATTTTTCTTTTCATCTGCACTCCTTGAAACACCAGGTCAAAATTTCAATTCTCATTCAAAACTCTATTATCAGTTTTACACCGGACAGGCAAACTGGTTTTTATCAGCACAGTGCTGACACATGAATAAATTTTTGACGGCATGATTAGGGCATATAAAGATCAATACGGAATTGAACAGAACTTCGGCTTTTTGAAAAACACACTTTGTGGATACCTTGTTATCTATGTGATCCCATTAAGTAAAGAGTTGCAAAATATTGGTTTTTGTGGTTTATCACTGTCATGAAAAAAAGATTCTATACTTCAAAAAAACCTTATAAAAAAATAGAAAAATCCCCCAGCCTCCCTCTTATGCAACCCGGTTCTGATAAGTCCTTGAAACGCATCTTTGAAAAAATCGGAACCCCTGAAGAGATGAAGTTTGAACCAGACCTGTTTCAAATCCAGGCGCTTGAGGCCATCAAAAAATTCGACTGCCTGGTGACTGCACCCACGGGTGCGGGCAAAACCTGGATCGCCGAACAAGTGGCAAAAGATGTAATACAAAGAGGCGGGAAGGTCTGGTATGCCACGCCGTTAAAAGCTTTGACCAATTCAATCCATACACAGTTTTCAAAACTTTTCGGTAAGGAAAATGTCGGGATTCTGACCGGCGACATTAAAGAAAACCCAGACGCAGCCATTGTCATCGGAACGACGGAAATCTTAAGAAATCAGCTTTATGATGCCATGCATACCGGTGAAAATTTAACCTCTGATCTGATCATCCTGGACGAGGCTCATTTTCTCGGAGATGAACAAAGAGGAGTGGTATGGGAAGAGATTATCATTTATCTGCCGGTTCGAATACCGCTACTCCTCTTATCCGCCACCATCGGCAATCCTGTATCCATTGCAGAATGGCTTTTATCCATTCGGGGGAAAAAATGTCATGTGATTAAGGCCCATGAACGGCCTGTCCCTCTTTTCCCGCTTTTCATCCATCCTTCCGGCACGATTTTCCCCCTGACAGAGGAATCGGAATCCGATCAGAAACAAATCCTCTATAATAAAGTATTTAAATTCGTCAATATGAAGAATAAACCTGTGATGTCACATCGTGAAAAACTGCCGCCATTCGGAGACATCCTTTATATTCTTCACACCTATGATCTTCTACCGGCCATATTTTTCTTAAAATCAAGAGCAGACTGTGATCAGGCCATCAAACTCTGCAATTCAAGACTTTTGTCCAAAAACCCGGAGAGGAAACAAGCCCTGATCAATAAAATAGATGAACTGGTATCTGATCATCCCCACCTGAAAAACCACAATCAGCGACCCTATCTTGAGAGAACAGCAACGGCATCCCATCATAGCGGCCATCTGCCTGCCTGGAAAGCAGTGGTGGAAACCCTTATGGCAGGGGGTTTTCTGGATGCCATGTTTGCGACTTCCACTGTGGCAGCAGGGGTGAATTTTCCTGCACGATCCGTGGTCATCCTGAATTCGGACAGGTTCAATGGGGTTGAATTCATTCCATTAACTCCCAGCGAACTTCAGCAGATGTCCGGCAGGGCTGGAAGACGGGGAATGGATAATATCGGTTTTTGTATTGTCATGCCCGGCAAATTCATGGATTTGAACCATATCGTAAAATTGATGAATTCGCCGCCATCCGATATAGAGAGCCAGATCACCATCAATTTTTCCATGGTCCTGAACCTTCTATTATCCCATAACCCCGATCAGATCAAACTGCTCCTTGAAAAATCTTTCGCCTCCCATTTGATCCGGTCCGGAAAAAAAAGAGGAAAGACCGCGAGAAAAAGATTTGGAATGGACCTTGAATTTCTCTGGGTTGATTTCATGGAACATATGGACTTTCTTCTCTCTGAAAAATTTGTCACTGAGGATGGAAAACTGACGGATGACGGGCTATGGGCCTCCAAACTCAGGATTGACTCCCCGATTCTGGTCGCTCAGAGTATCCGGAACAATCTTTTACCACAATCGGACCCGGCTCTTTTGGCTGCCATTATCAGCTCCTTTGTCAATGAAAGGGAATTCAATGATGAGCCCATGTATAATAAGGCTCTTCCCAAGGGACTCAAAGATGTTTTCCTTGATGTCAGAAAAGAGCTGAAACCCTTTGCTGTTAACATGCTGGAAAAAGGGTTCAGCGCTCCCAATCTTTATATCCAACCCAGCCTTTTGCTCTATTCCTGGGCCCATGATGAACCCTGGGAAAATATTTGCACCCTTTATGATTTTTCAGAAGGTGATCTTGCCCGATTAATCTTGAGAACAGGTGAAAACCTGAGGCAGATCGCCAAGCTGGAAGAAACTTTTCCTGAAATTGCAAAAACGGCAAGACAAGCCATTGATCTTATATTAAAAGAACCTGTAGTAACATATTAGAATCAAATAAAATCAGAGATTCAAAGGAGAATATAATGAAACAGATTATTGCAAAAAAAGCACCTGCTGCCATAGGCCCCTATTGTCATGCCATTGTCCATGGCGATCTGGCTTTTTGTTCCGGTCAGATCCCGCTTGATCCTGAAACCATGAAGATTGTGGGTCAGACCATTGAAGCGCAGACTGTCCAGGTGATGAAAAACATTGAAGCAGTTCTGACCGAAGTCGGAACAACTCTGAATAAAATCATCAAAACCACTATTTTCCTGAAATCCATGGATGATTTCTCTGAAATGAATAAGGCTTATGAAGCCTGCCTCAAAGGCCATAAGCCGGCACGTTCCACCGTTGAAGTGGCAAGACTGCCAAGGGATGCCAAAATTGAAATAGAATGCATTGCCGTTATTGAATAAGGAGTAGAAAAATGACCGAAGATACAAAAAAAATAATATACTCCATGATGAATGTGGGTAAATTTCATGGACAAAAACAAGTCCTCAAAAATATTTGCCTTTCCTATTTTTATGGTGCGAAAATTGGGGTTCTTGGCCTTAATGGATCAGGCAAGAGTTCATTGCTCAGAATCATGGCTGGGGTTGACAAAGAATTCGCCGGGGAGACCATCCTGTCCAAAGGATTTACCATTGGTCATCTTGAACAGGAGCCCCTTGTAGACAGCAAAAAAACGGTCCGCGAAGTGGTTGAGGAAGGAGTCAAAGAAACGGTTGATCTGCTCAATGAATATGAAGCCATCTCAGCAGAATTTGCCAATCCCATGTCTGATGATGAAATGGATAAACTTCTCAACAAACAGGGCAAACTCCAGGAAAAACTGGACCTGGTCAATGCCTGGGATCTGGATTCCAGGTTGCAAATGGCCATGGATGCCCTGCGGTGTCCGGATGGGAATACACCGGTGAATATCATTTCAGGCGGTGAAAAAAGGCGGGTGGCCCTTTGCCGCCTTTTACTCCAAAAACCCGATATCCTGCTGCTGGACGAGCCCACCAATCATCTGGATGCTGAATCCGTGTCCTGGCTGGAAGAACATCTGAACCGATATGAAGGAACGGTGATTGCCGTCACCCATGACCGGTATTTTCTCGATAATGTGGCGGGATGGATTCTGGAACTGGATCGGGGGGAAGGCATTCCGTGGAAAGGCAATTATTCTTCCTGGCTGGATCAAAAGCAAAAACGCCTGGCCCAGGAACAGAAATCCGAATCCAAACGCCAGCAGACCCTGCAAAGAGAACTGGAATGGATCAAGATGTCTCCCAAGGGCCGGAGAGCAAAACCCAAAGCCAGGATCAGTGCTTATGAAGACCTTTTGAAAAAAGACAACAAACAGCAGGAAAACGATCTTGAAATTTTTATCCCGCCAGGACCCCGGCTTGGCGATAAAGTCATTGTGGCCAATGAGGTTTCCAAAGGATATGACAATAAGCTCCTGGTCGAAAAAATGAGTTTTGTGATTCCGCCTGGAGGGATTATCGGTGTTATCGGGCCCAACGGCGCCGGCAAGACAACTCTTTTCAACATGATTACCGCCCGGCAGAAACCGGATTCGGGAACCATTGAAATCGGTCAGACCGTCAAGCTTGCCTATGTGGACCAGGAAAGAGATACCCTTGACCCGGAAAAGACCATTTTTGAAATCATCACCGGCGGTAGTGAAAAAATGCTCATTAGCGGAAGAGAGATTAATTCAAGGGCCTATGTGGCAAAATTCAATTTTTCAGGACAGGACCAGCAAAAAAAAGTAAAGGAAATCTCGGGCGGTGAAAGAAACCGGGTCCATCTCGCAACTCTGCTCAAAAAGGAAGCCAATGTGCTTCTGTTGGATGAGCCCACCAACGATCTGGATGTCAATACGCTGAGAGCCCTGGAAGAAGCCCTGGAAAACTTTGCCGGATGTGCCATCATCATCAGCCATGATAGATGGTTCCTGGACAGGATAGCCACCCATATCTTGGCCTTTGAAGGCGACAGCCAGACCTTGTTTTTCGAAGGGTCCTATTCCGACTATGACAAAGACCGGAAAAAACGGCTCGGCATTAAGGCGGATCAACCGACCCGCATCAAATACCGGCAGCTCACAAGATAACCGGTATCCTTTGAAACAGCCCATATTCAATAAAGGGGCCCTGCAAATCCATATTGCGGTTTTTCTTTTCGGATTTGCAGGGCTCTTTGGGAAATTTCTGTCCTGCAGTCCCCTTTATATCGTTCTGGGCCGGACCTTTTTTGCCTTTATCGCCCTGTATCTCTATGCCCGGATCGTATCCAGGACCGTACTCCTGTCCTTCGGGAAAACGGAATTCTTCTTTTTTATGCTTCAGGGAATCCTTCTGGCCGTTCACTGGTGGTCTTTCTTTTTTTCCATCCAGATTTCCAGCGTGGCCGTGGGCCTTGTGACCTTTTCCACCTTTCCCTTGTTTGTCACCTTTCTTGAGCCCCTGTGTTTCAGGGAAAGATTAAAACCCGTGGATATTTTTATTGCAGGTGCCGTTTTCATCGGAATTCTTCTGGTTATCCCGGAATTTGATTTTTCCAACGATATCACCCGTGGCGGATTTTACGGGATCATTTCAGGATTTACCTTTGCGGTCCTGGCTCTTGTGAACCGGAGAAATGCAAGGATATCAGATTCCATTGCCGTGGCCTTTTATCAGAATTTTTTTGCCGCTCTTTTTTTACTGGTTCCGGTTCTTCTCCTGAAAATCCCCATGCCGCCACTTTCCGATCTCCCCAATCTCATTTTTTTAGGGGTGGTCTGCACCGCTCTGGCCCATACCCTGTTCATCCAATCCCTTACCTTTATCAGAGCCCAGACCGCTTCGGTCATTGCCGGGCTCGAACCGGTTTATGGGATTGTCCTGGCTTTTTTTATCCTTGATGAAATCCCCGGTATCCGAACCCTCATCGGCGGTATGGTCATCATTGGAACAACGGTTCTTGCAGGCTGGTTGAACCGTCAGGAAAATAAAAGACAATCGTAAAAACAAACCGTTTTGATTCATTTCTCCGAGATAGGATTTCTTTTTTCCGGCTATGCAAGATTGAGAATCAACTATTATATGGAAATATTCAACGGGGCCTCGTCGTTTTTTCTCCAATAAAAACACATTCTGGCAGATAATTTTTTATCCAATTATTTTTTCCATAA
>JAIFMF010000065.1 GCA_020048635.1 Desulfobacula sp.
GCGTCGAAACAACCCGGCCCACCTCTGGTCAACCATTCGGCGGAGCAAGTTTTGCCGGAGCGAGTGCAGGAATATCGACAGGAAACGAGGGTACCATCAATGTACCGTCTATCCCTGGGGTAGCAGCGGCTGGGAACCCCGGCATGCATATTTCTCAATGGAACCCGGCCCTTTCCGAATTTGGTTCCCCGAAAGATTATTACCATATGGTCCAGATGAAAATAGAGGCCTATAAACAATACCCTGCAACCGCCCGGAAACAGAACCAGGAAGATCGGGTCACGGTCTGTTTTATCATCGGTCCGGACGGTGCCATATCCGATCTGAAAATTCTGAAAGGGTCCCGATTCAAGACCCTGGACCAGGCAGCCTTGGATGCCGTTAAAAACTGTGCGCCCTTTCCAAGACCGCCGCCGGTTTTTTTCGATGGCCCTTTGAAATTGCAGCTCACCCTTCTTTTTGAGTTGACGTGAGGCAACAGATGACGGAACCCAACAGAAAAAAAATATGTATTATTGACGGCCATGGCGGTGGTATCGGATACACTTTGATTAAATACATCCGGCAGGTTCATGAAAACCGGCTGGATATAATAGCAATTGGAACCAATGCCATTGCGACCGCAAGTATGCTCAAGGCAGGTGCTCTGAAAGGAGCGTCCGGAGAAAATGCCCTGATCCTGACTGTGAAAAAAGCCGATGTCATTATCGGGCCCGTGTCCATCACCTGGCCCAATGCCATGCTGGGAGAAGTTACGGCGGAAATGGCACAGGCCGTCATGGACAACCCGGCAGTTAAAATCCTGTTTTCAGAAGACACCTAATGAACAAAGCCATCTGAAATGGAAATCAATCTATGACGCTGTAAAATTAAAGGAGAGATCAATATGAAAAAACCCGTCATTACCGGATGGGCCTGTGCCGTCCTTTTTACAATGGTTTGCTGCTCAACCGCCTATGCCCTTGGTTTTCCGGAAACGGTTTCCGGGGCCATGAAGACCCTGGCCGTTTCAAAGGAAGATCCCGGCCTGCTGCTGATGACCAATGCCCCCTATGTCCGCATCGGCAGCCAAGGCGCCCTGCCCTATCTGGACCAGGCCCAGGAACTGACCGGATGCAGGGTGGGCAGGGGCAACCTGTTGTTTTTCCAGCGGCCCCAAGCCCACCCCCTTCGCCTGATGCTTTTTAAAAAAGCGGGTGGCGACGCCGTCATCATCAGCCAAGAGGGGGAATCCTGGCTGAGCAAGACCCTCAATCTGAGCGAGACCGCCATTTCAGCCCCCTCTTTCTGGAAAACCGTCCCCCAGAAATTCAAAGCCGGGGCGGACATGTCCACCCTGGCCGTTATCGCCAATGTCTGGGCCAAGGGCGGCCCCTATGATTTTCTGAAGAGTGCTGAATTCCATAATCACATCTGCCCCGGCCTGATATCGGGGTATATGATGGCCCATTATATTCTCACCCGTTACCCTTTGAAAGAGGGAGAGCGGTATACGGTGGTCGCCTGTCCGGTATGGTGTAAGGAAGATGCGCTTCAGGTGATCCTAGATTGCACGGCAGGAAAAAAAGGGCTGGTGGTCAAACATCTGTCAAAGGAGCAGGCAGACAAGATCTCCGTGGCCAATCCCGCCGGTTTCCTGCTGGTCTGGAACGAACAGAAGAAAACCGGAAAAGGCATGGCCTTAAGTTTTGATTTTAACCGCTTGAATGCACTGTCACCTGAAGGTATGCCCAAGTCGGTTACCGTTCTCGCTGCTCTTGAACATCTGGACAAACCGGATCAATTTGTCTCTGTATCCAGCGAATTCGATCTCAACGAAAAGCGTTACAATGATATGATAGAGGCAGGCAGCAATCCTTATGAAATTGCTGGCCTGCTGAAAAAATAACCGGACCATGATTCAAAGGAGAATTCTCAAATGAAAAGCCAATACATTAAAAAACCGCCATCAGAAGATCATGAAGACTTTCCGGCAATGGAAGCCGTCACCCTGACACCCGTGGGGATCGTCTGCAGCGAAATCAAGGAGCCCATGCTGAGAGCCAACGAGGACGGGCTTTCCCTTGAGGAACACCGGGAGAAGGTCGAAACCCATCGTGACCGGGTCAACGCCATGGTCAGCGAAATCATCATAGATCCGGCTCTTTCCGGTATCCTGGACGGCATTGAGGGATTTTCCCATATCCTGGTCCTATACTGGCCCCATCTTGTGCCCAGGGAGCGCCGCAACCTTCAAAAAGTCCACCCCATGGGCCGAAAAGACATTCCAAAACAGGGGATTTTCGCCACGTGCAGCCCGGCCCGCCCCAACCCGGTGCTGGTCACGGCTGTAAAATTGATTGAACGGAAAAAGAATATCTTGAGGGTCCAGGGGCTGGAAGCGGTCGACGGCAGTCCTGTCCTGGACATCAAACCTTACAATCCGGGGTATTACCAGGTGGAAGATCCCATTCTCCCGGACTGGATGAAAAAACTCCTGAAAGAAGAATAATCAAAGGCTGAAATACGTAAATAACGGAAATCCGGAATGAAAACCCCTTGACTTATCAAAGCAAGTCGGCTAATTAAATTTTCTTAATTGCGGCTGAAGCCGCTGATCAAAAAATTTTAGGGCTCTGCCCAAAGACATACTGTCTGCTGCCGGGTTTTGGCGGCAGTGATTTTTTTAAAAAGGCCATGAAGGTCGTTTATCCTGAAAAGGAACGAACCTTCATGGCCTTTTTTTTATGGAGAGAAAACTATGTCATGCAATTTCGACAGCCGGGAAATTTTACCGGGAACCATTACCCGGGCCTATCTGGATTATTTCAATCGAAAGGTATGGCTTTTTCTTGCCCTGCTTTTTGCAACCCTTGGAGTGGCGTTGTATGCCGTAACTCAGGGAAATTATGATATCCCGGTCAGTGCTGTTTTCCAAGCTTTAACTGGAAGTGCCGCTCCCGAAGTCGGCGTGGTGGTGACCCGGATACGAATGCCAAGGGTCGTTGCCGCTATTATCTGCGGCTGGGGACTCTCGCTTTCAGGGTTGTGCCTCCAGTCTCTGCTGAAAAATCCGCTCAGCAGCCCGTCCACACTGGGAATCAGCCAGGGGGCGGCTTTCGGAGCGGCCGCAGCCATCGTTCTCACAGGGGCCAGGGTTTTTATGATTACGGCCTTTGCTTTTGGCGGCGCCATGTCCGCCACCGTCATCATTCTGATCCTGTCCGGGTTGAAACGGCTGTCCACCGAAGCCGTTATCCTGTCCGGGGTGGCATTGTCCTCCCTTTTTGTTTCTGCCACCATCCTGATCCAGTATCTGTCCACCGATACCCAGCTTGCCATGGTCGTTTTCTGGACGTTTGGCGATGTGGCCCGTTCCGGATGGGGGCAGATCGGAATCCTGACCGGGATGGTCCTGCCCGCCACCCTGTATCTGATGTTTATCCGGTGGGATTTGAATGCGTTGGCCTCCGGAGAAGAAACCGCCAAAGGGCTGGGCGTCCGGGTTGAAAGACTTCGAATCACCGGCATGGTGACGGTTTCCCTGGTCGCAGCGCTGGCAACGGCTTTCCACGGTGTGATTGCCTTTGTGGGGCTCATCGCCCCCCATATGGCACGGCGGCTGGTGGGTGACGACCACAGCCTTCTGATTCCGTTTTCCGGGGTCATTGGCGGGCTGCTTCTCTTATCTGCGGACACACTGGGCCGGCTCATCATCGGGTCAGGCGCACTCCCGGTCGGGGTGATCACATCCTTTCTGGGTGCCCCCATGTTTCTTTACCTCTTGATCCGGGGGTACAAATGAAACTGAAGGTAGATAATATCAATTTTTCCTACAACAGCCACCCTGTGTTGTCGGATACCACATTTTCACTGGAACAGGGGCAGATCATGTGTGTCCTTGGTGTTAACGGCGCGGGTAAATCAACCCTGCTCAAATGCCTGAACCGCATCCTCAAACCCGCTACCGGTTCCGTTATGGTAGATCAAAAAAACCTGTTCCTCATGGATCAAAACGGGGTAGCCCGGTGCGTCGGGTATGTTCCCCAGCGCCATCCTGAAACACGGATGACGGTTTTTGAAGCAGTGCTCATGGGCCGAAGACCCCATATCCGCTGGTCATTATCAAAAAATGATTATGTACTTGCCGAAGAAATCATGGAACAGATCGGTATCTCCCACCTGGCCATGCGTCCGGTCAGCGGACTGAGCGGCGGAGAAATCCAGAAGGTGATCATTGCAAGGGCATTGGCCCAGTCACCCTCAATTCTGCTTTTAGATGAACCCACGAGCAATCTGGATCTGAAAAATCAACTGGATGTCATGGGTCTGATACAGACCCTTGTCCGTTCCAGGGGATTGTCGGCCATTATTGCCATCCACGATCTTAACACTGCGGTCCGGTTTGCCGACCGGTTCCTTTTTCTTAAACACCACAAGGTCCGGGCCGTGTCCACGCGTGACGGCCTCACGGCCGACATGATCAAACAGGTGTATGGTGTTGATGTCGTTCTGGAAACTGTTATGGGGCACACCCTGGTCGTGCCCATATGAATAAGGAGAGAAAAAAAATGAAACATCGTCTTGCAATTGCCCTTGTCTTTTTAATCCTCATTTTTGCCTGCCCCTTGATCTGTCCTGCCGGGCAAACCCTGACAATAACCGATATGAACGGCCGGACGGTAGAGACGCCTGCTGATCCGGACCGGATCATCTGTATCGGGCCCGGCGCCTTGCGGCTTATCGTGTATCTTCAGGCCGAAACCAAGGTCGTTGGGGTTGAAAATATGGAAAAAATGACCCCTGCAGGGCGACCCTATTGGATCGCCCATCCGGAACTTTCCAAATTGCCCCTGTGCGGACCCGGAGGGGCGGCCGCCATCAATAAAAAGCCGGACCTGGAATCGGTTCTGTCTGTCAAACCCCGGGTGATCTTTGCCACCTATATGGATACCGCCCTGGCCGACGAAGTTCAGAAAACCCTTGGCATACCGGTGGTTATACTGACCTATGGTTCCCTTGCCACATTTGACGAAAGGGTTTATGACTCCATCCGCCTGGCAGGGAGGATTCTGAACCGGGAAAAACGGGCTGAAAACATCATGGCCTATATCGAATCCCTGAAAAAGGACATGCAGGACCGCACCGGAGCCATCAGCAAAAACTTGCGGCCCAGGGTCTATGTGGGCGGTGTCGGCCACCGGGGATCACACGGCATTGAAAGCAGTGAAAAAAGCTATATCCCGTTTCAATGGGTCAATGTGGATAATATTGCGGAAAAAGCAGAAACCGCGGTGGGAAGTCATACGACCATGGATAAGGAAAGCCTTTTAAAGCAGAATCCGGATATCATTTTTATCGATGGCGGTGGTCTGATACTGGTGGAAGAGGATTATAAGAAAAAAACGGAGTTTTATTCCGCCCTGAAAGCCTTCCGCAGCGGACAGGTGTATACCCTTCTGCCGTTCAATCATTATACCACCAATATCGAAACCGCACTGGCAGATGCCTATGCTGTCGGAAAAACCATATATCCGGACAGATTCAAGGATATGGACCCTGAAAGAAAAGCAGATGAAATTTATAGTTTTTTTGTCGGCAAGACAGTTTACCGGGACATGAAAGAAAGCTTTGGCGCCATCGGCGGCAAGGCATTGTTCCTGAAGTAAAGGTGACCCGGCGCAAATCACCCTAAAAAAATGGAGGCCCTATGATGAATGCACAGGAAATAATGAACAGAGAAGATTTTAAACGGTGTGAAGTATTTCATGGACATGTCTGCCCCGGCTTGGCCGTGGGGTATAAGGCAGCCTTGGCTGGAATGGCCTGGCTCAAGGAAAACCGGTCCGCAGATGAAGAAATTGTGGCCGTTGTCGAAACCGATGCCTGTTCCGCAGATGCGGTCCAGGTATTGACGGGCTGCACCTTTGGAAAAGGCAATTTTATTTATAAGGATTATGGGAAAATGGCCCTGACCCTGTTAAGCCGGAAAACCGGCAGGGGTGTCAGGGTTTCAATCAAAGGAGCTGCACACAAACCCGATGAAGAACACATGACCCTGATTCGTAAAATGATGGCCGGTGATATGAATGAAACAGAGCGTGAACGGTTCCAGGAACTGCACAAGAAAAGAAGCCATCTGGTCCTGGAAACCCCGGACGAAGACCTGTTCTTTATCCGGGAAACAGACATGGAATTGCCGAAAAAAGCCCGAATTGAACCTTCCGAACCTTGTACAAAATGCAATGAACCGGTCATGAAATCCAAACTGGAGAATATCGACGGCAGCATGGTCTGCCGGGGCTGCGCCGACTAACCATCCATTATTGACATATGACCGGCCGGTTATGCTCGCATGACCAGCCGGTGAAAAACATAGGAGATATAAAATGAGATACAGCACTATTTTTGCGGTCGGTGTATTCTGCCTCATGATTTCATCTGTTCTGCATGCCCAGGAACAGGCAACCCGCCTGGAGGATGTTGTTGTCACAGAAAAAAGACTGGTGGCCCCGACCAAAGAAACCAACGAGACGGTTTATACCGGGACTGAAATTACCCGGGAAGGGATTCAAATCCAGGGAAGCCGGGGAGAAACCAGTGTTTATGAAATAGGGAATATATTTATGATACGGAAAACTTCGATGGAGTTTCCATCTATAAAGGAACCGTTCCGGCCGATTTCGGGACCGGTGTGGGAGCCCGCGGCGGTGCCGTTGATCTCAAACCCCGGCGGCCTGAAGAAAAACCCGGGATCGATTTAAAACAAAGCCTGGGCACGGATTCCTACAGCCGGACATTTGCCCGGTTTGACTCAGGAGCCATTTCCGGTATCGATACCGCCTTGTCCATGTCCTATTCTTATACCGAAGCTGAAAAACAGTCTGATTTTTGAGTTGACGTGAAAAAGGTTTTGGCTTAACGTATGCTCTGAATATTCTCCGGACCACCTTGTATCCGCCCGGATGGATGTGTAAACTTCCGTAAGAAAAAGAGGGATAAAATGCTGTTCAGCAAAGATGATAATACAGGGCAGATCACGGCCGCCCTTCTGAAAGACGGCAACACTGAAACCTGGGAATGCCTTTTTCTCTCCTGCGATAACCCGGTCTGCACATGCAGATCCGTTGAAATTGTTTTGACACCATTAAATGATGAGACCCATCCGGATCAACCCTGGTACGAACGCCGGGTCAATATTGACCTTGCTGAAAAAATGGTGACGACCGCATCCAAAAATCAGGAGACTCCTGAAGATTTTGAATTTTCAAATTTTTTTCAGGCCCAGTTGAATGATGATGATTTCAAATTTATGCTTGGGGAACATTTTAATCATAAACATGAAATCACCGAAACCGCAGATCCCGATTCCCTTGATGTGGACTTTGACTTCGAGAAAGTGGAACAGGATGGTCTGCTTTACGGGTATAATGAGATTCTGCCGTATGGGGATGGGATTCAGGTAAGCTTAAACCATGTGGACCATACTATTCTGGATCTGTATTGTCTGCTCCCCAAATGTCCCTGTACAGATACAATCTTGCAAATTGTACCATCGAACAGATTAGATACGGATGTGGAAGACTGGTATGTCCTGGGATTGCAGTATGATAAAAAACACTGGAAAACTGAGGAAAACCCGCCTAACCCCATGAGCCTGGATGCTCTCCGATCTGAAATCGAAAAACAGAATCCGGGTTTTTACCAGATACTCAAAGAACGCCATAAAAAAGTCAAAAGAATTTATCTGAATAACCGGCAGAAAAAATTTTTAGCGACACAACCCGCGAGAACGGCAAAGGTTGTTGGCAGAAATGACCCCTGCCCATGCGGCAGCGGGAAAAAATATAAAAAATGCTGCGGGTAAAATGACACATTTCCGAAAATATACCGGACTCCTCCTGATCTGGGCCATTGTTTTTAATCTTTCTTTCCAGGGATTGGCCCTTTCGCTGCACCTGTCCTGTTCCCATCACCATTCCCACAGCCACGAAACCGGTTTTTCAGTCGGGTTACACCGGCCTGAATCCGAAATCGGCGACGACGACTGCCCGGTCTGCCGGGCCTTAAATAGCCTTCAGCATTCTCCGGCAGCCAGTTACCAGAATCCGCCTCCAGGCTTTCCGGTTCATGCTGAAACAGTCCAGGCATATACTGAAATGATCATCGCCGGAACATTTCAGACAAAAAAAACAAGAGCGCCTCCCCGGCATCTGACGGATAAATATAAACCTGTTTCATGATTTGGTCAGGCTCTGCCTGATCGGCACAATTAAAAGAGAAAATCAGAGGTGAAAAAATGAGACTGTTCATAACCCGGACAGCTGTCCTTACGGCCATTGTCCTGATGTGGGTGCTCCCCCTGTGTGCGTGGGCCAAACCTTTGCTGAACATCCAGGTCAGCATCCTGCCCCAGAAATATTTTGTTGAAAGAATCGGAAAAGAAAGAGTCAATGTCGATGTTCTGGTTAAACCGGGTAAAAGCCCGGAAGTATATTCCCCCAGCCCGGACCAGATCAAAAAACTCATGTCGGCGGATGTGTATTTCCGTATCGGTATTGATTTTGAAAACGGGATCATCCCCAAGCTTGAGTCAGGCTCAGGTCTGAAGATCGTGGATACCCGGGAAGGCATTGTGTTGAGAGACATGGAAGAACACCATCATGATGAAGACGGCCACGCCGGTCATGATGCCGATCACGGAAAAGAAAAGAAAGAGACCGGCCATACCGGCAAAGACCCGCATATCTGGGTAGACCCTGAAAACGTCAAGATCCAGGCCGGAACCATCCTGAAAACCCTGTCGGGCCTGGACCCGGCCGGTACAGATATATACCGGACCAATTATGACCAATTCATCAAGGACCTGAACGCTCTGGACCTTCACCTGAAAGACGCCCTCAAAGGCCTTAAAGGAGAAAACCTTTTTGTCTTCCACCCGGCCTTTGGCTATTTCACAGACCGGTACGGACTGAACCAGATTGCCGTAGAGACCTTGGGAAAGGCGCCCAAGGGCAAGGAATTAACCCATATCATCAAACTGGCCAAAAAAGAAAAGGTCAGGGTGATTTTTGTCCAGCCCCAGTTTGATCAATCGGCTGCACAGAAAATCGCTTCCGCCATCAACGGCGTAGTTCTCTCCATTGATCCCCTCCTGTATGATTATATCGCAGGGATGGAAAACATGGCCAAAACCATTGCCGATGCCCTGAAGCCCGGCAGGCCCTGAAAAGCATGAACCAGCCCTTGAAAACCGCACCCTTTCCCATGGACGGGGGGTGCGGTCACCTTCATCATGAACCTGGGGACAGCGCCGCGGGACGAACCGGACGCTGCCTCCAGGTGGTGTTTCTTGTGTCAGCCATGGCCATGGCAGCGCTTTACCGGGATTCGGAAGCCTATGCCACCTTTTCGGTAATCTTCTGCTCCATTGTCCTGGAAGCCTTTCCCTTCATGCTTCTGGGCACTCTGATCAGCGGTTTCATTGAGGTGTTTCTTTCCAGGGACCAGCTGATTCGTCTTCTGCCACAAAGAAAATATGATGCCATTATCCTGGCAGCCCTATTGGGGATCATTTTTCCGGTCTGCGAGTGCGCCATTGTGCCGGTGGTCCGAAAATTCCTGAAAAAAGGGATGCCCCTGGGATCGGCCGTCGCATTCCTCCTGGCCGGACCCATTGTCAATCCCCTGGTCTTTGCCTCCACCTATGTGGCCTATTCCTTTCATTTTGAAACCGCCGTGCTTAGGGTGATGTCAGGGTTTTTTATTGCCGTTGCCGCTGCCCTTGTCATTGAGGTCTGCCTCACAAAATCCCAGGCCCTGAAGGAAGCGCCCGTTGTCCCTGAGTGCAGCCTGTGTCACGATACCGACGACACGGGAACCCTCTCCTTTGCCCAAAAAATAGGGGCGGCTTTCAGACACAGTGCCCTGGATTTTTATGACATCGGCCGGTTTCTCATCATGGGGGCCTTTATTGCGGCGGCTCTTCAGACCTTTGTCCCCCGTCAGATATTTACCTCGGTCATGGCAGGTCCTGTGACGGCCATTGTGTCCATGATGGTCCTGGCGGTTGCCCTTAATCTGTGCAGCGAGGCCGACGCCTTTATCGCCGCTTCTTTCCGATCTGTCGGGATACCGTTTTCCGCACAACTGGCCTTTATGGTGCTGGGCCCCATGCTGGATATCAAACTCATCCTCATGTATCTGAGTGTGTTTAAAGGAAAGATGATCCTTGTTCTTTCCTCCATGGTCGTCCTTCTTGTCTTCCTTTCAATGCTGTTTCTGGAGTTTTCAGGATGGCGGTAAATAAATGGAAAAATAAATTTTCATTCGTGAATCTGCCTTTCCTGGTCATGGCGGCCTGGATCATCACTTTTGGATTTTTACTGAAGGATGATCAATATCATCTTTTCTTAAAACCTCAATTCGGCGTCCTGATCTATATCAGCCTTATGATTTTGACCTTATTTGCCGTCAGCATGTTCACCCTGAAAACACAATTCCGGGTATCCGATTCCCTGATCAAAGGCATGATTCTCCTGGTGCCGGTGGTGTTCATTTTTTCTACCGGTGACCAGACCCTTGGCGGGTTTGCCCTATCCAAAAGAACTCTCACGTCTCCTGAAAAAAAAGACCCGCAACCGGCCCCATCGGCAGTAAACCAGGAAGACCCCGGAACATCCGAACCGTCTATCCTGAAACTAGTCCGGGAATGGGACCAATACCAAGGCCGCCGGGTCACACTGGAAGGCCTTTATTATGAACCACGGGAAAAAGATGAAACCATTGCCGTGGTCTTCCGGTACCTGGTTTCCTGCTGCGCCGCCGATGCCCTGCCCCTGGGTATTGTGCTTAAAAAAGAGGGGGCTAAAGGAATTCAGGATAATGACTGGGTTAAAATTACCGGTGTGGTACAGGAAGCAATGCTGGATGAGTCTCCCGTCATTTTTATGACCCTGGAACGGATTGAAAAACTGCCCCTGCCTTCAAAAGGTGCGGTCTATATTTATCAATGATGTCCTCAGGTTTCCCGTGAACCGCTGAATACGTCCCGCCGACTTCCTTTGTTTGTTTAAAATTAAAAAGGGCCATATTGACAATTGACCGGAATATCACTATTTACCAAGAGTTATTAAGCAGGTGGCCCGTATGGCCTCCTGCCGATTTTATTGAGCCGGAGCAATCCTTGCTCCATACACCATAACTATAAAAAAGGATTCATAACATGTTTAAAAGAAACCTGGTAATTTTGGTCGGGATCATGGCACTTCTCATGGCAGGCGGCAGTCAGGCCTTGGCAGGAAAGAAAATTGTAAACGGTATTGATGCAAACTTTCCTCCTTTTGCATTTATTGACCCCAAAGGAGTCCCCAGCGGTTTTGACGTGGAAGCCATGAACTGGATCTCCAAGGAGATGGGGTATGAAGTGGAGCATAAGGCCTTTGACTGGGATGGAATCATCACCAGCCTGCTCACCAAAAAAATCGATATGGTTGCATCAGGCATGAGCATTACCCCGGACCGTCTGGAAAAGGTCGCCTTTACCAACCCCTACTGGAAAATCAAACAGGTGATGGTGGTTAAAAAAGATTCGACCCTGACCCTGGACGACCTGCTCAAGGGTAAAAAAATGGTCGGGGTTCAGCAGGGAACATCAGAGGCCAAATGGCTCAAGGAAGCTGCCGAGAAAAACGGATGGAATCTTGAACTCAGATATTATGATTCTTCTCCACTGGCTGTTGAGGACATCCTTAACGGAAGAATTGCTGCTGCCGCCATGGATGACGCACCGGCAAAAGACGCTTCAGATAAAAAGGCTGTGAAAATTCTCGGTACCTTTGGAATGGCGGCTGAAGATTTCGGATATGCCGTCCGCAAAGAGGATACCCAGCTTCTCAAAGACATGAACGAAGGACTGAAAAAGCTCATGGCATCCGACTACTGGAAAGCACTCGTTAAAAAATACGATTTGAAATAATCATTGAGAGGGCCGCTATGCCTTCCGGCATAGCGGCTGGTTGATGGAATGCCGGAAAGTTTATCGATTATAAAAGGCGCTTTGCCCTATCTTCTACACGGCAGCCTCATTACAGCCGTCATCGTGACCGGTGCCATGACCGTCGGGTTGCTCCTCGGGCTATCCATGGCCGTGGGTCAGGTTTACGGCAGAAAATCCCTCAAAAGGGTCATCGGCCTCTATATCTGGTTTTTTCAGGGAGTCCCTATCCTGGTTCTGCTCTTTCTTTTTTATTTCGGGCTGTTTAATTATATGGGGCTCAATGTCAGTGCGGTTGCCGCCGTTACCGTGGTTCTGGGGATGACCACGGCGGCTTACCAGGCAAACATCTTCAGGGGAGCCATCCTAGCACTTCCCCAGGGCCAGTTCAAAGCAGCCGGCTCTTTGGGCATGAGTGATATGCAAGCCATTTTGACCATCATCCTTCCCCAGGTACTGAGGCTATCCATACCGGCCTGGTCCAATGAATTTTCCATTGTTTTGAAGGATTCGGCCCTGGCCTTTGTCCTGGGAGCACCGGAAATCATGGCCAGGGCAAAATTTGTGGCTTCACGGACCTACCAGCACCTTCCCATCTATATCATTGCAGGACTGATTTATTTTGTCCTGACCTGGGCCGGTGTCAGGGCCCTGGCAAAACTCGAAAAAACTGTCAGAATACCCGGATATTCGAATAAAGGAATGTAACCATGACCCGGAATACCCCCATCCTCAGGGTGGAAAACATAACTAAATCCTTTGGCGGCAATCCCATTCTAAAAGGAGTGAATTTAAGCTTAAACAAAGGGGAAATCAAAATTCTGGTCGGGCCTTCCGGAGGAGGCAAAAGCACCTTTCTTCAATGCATGAACTGCCTCATATCCCCTGATTCAGGCAAATTCTGGCTCGAAGAAAAACCCGTGGATATCTTCAGTAAAAAAGAGCTTTACCGCTATCGACAGCAGGTGGGAATGATTTTCCAGGATTTCAACCTGTTTGACCATCTGACCGCCATGGACAATGTGACCCTGGCGCTTCGAAAGGTCAAAAAAATGGATAAAAAAGCAGCCTCCACCAGGGCCATGATCGAACTGTCCCAGGTGGGACTGGACGACAAGACAAAGCTTTATCCGGCAGAACTTTCCGGCGGACAAAAACAGCGCGTCGCCATTGCCAGGGCCCTGGCCATGGACCCCAAGGTGCTGCTTCTGGATGAACCCACCTCAGCCCTGGACCCGGACCTGACCGGTGAAGTCATCGACGTGATCCGAAACCTGGCCAAAAAAGGCATGACCATGGTCATGGCCACCCACCAGATCAGCCTCATCCGCACCCTGGCAGATGAAATCCTGTTTATGGAGGCAGGGACGGTGGTGGAACAGGGTAGCCCCAAGGGCCTGCTGGTCCCCGGCACCCGGAGCCAGGGATTCTGCGACAAGCTCAACAGCTTGTCCGGAGAAGGAATTTAAAACACTCATGTCCCCTTTTTTCCAGGAACTTTTTGAAGCCCTGAACCGCGGTCTTGTCATGAGTATTGCATTGATCATTCCCTCTGCTGTTGGCGGAGTTCTGCTGGGCATCCTCACCGGGTGTCTCAGGGCGTTCGGGGACACCTTCATCCGAAAGGCCTGCGACACCTATGCAGCTCTTTTTCGCGGTACCCCTCTTGTGGTTCAGCTTTTTATTCTCTATTTCGGTTTTCCCAACATCGGGATATATCTGACGCCCTATGCGGCAGCGGTGACGGGGTTTATATTGTGCAGCGGTGCATATCAATCGGAATATGTCCGTGGCGCCCTGCTCTCCATCAAAAAAAACCAGTATTTTGCAGCCCAGGCATTAGGATTATCCAAATTCCAGTCCATATTCTGGATCATCATCCCCCAGGCCATGCGCAAGGCTCTTCCCGGGTGCGGAAACGAAATCATCTATCTGATCAAATACTCGTCTTTAGCCTATATCGTCACCGTCATGGAACTGACCGGGGAGGGGAAGACCCTTGCCACTGAATACTTCAGGTTTACCGAGGTATTCGCCGTCATCGGACTTTATTATCTGGCTCTGGTATCCCTGGCCATTCTTGCCTTAAAAAAATTGGAAAAAGCCGTTCACATTCCAGGATTCGGAAAGGGATGAACATGACTTTTAACATGATTCCTGCCTGAATGGATCAAGTATTTTATTGTCTGTGATTAAGGGTCTGGTGAAGAAAAGACCTGCTTTAGCAGGGTTTCAAGCGCTTTTTCATTATGTTTCTTCTGATAATCACGCCAAAGCAGAACGGCAAAATACCCGTCTACCCCGTCCAGATCCCCCCTGTCCAAGCCCAGCGCTTTTTCACAGGATTTTAAGCCCCCGCTATATCCCAGGCTTTTCAGAACATATCTCAAATCGATGTGGCCATGGTTCAGCTTTATTTTGAAATACCCTTCAATGAACGGAATATCAAAGGTCTTCCCGTTGTAAGTGACGATGACCTTGTATTTTTGAATATCACGGATAAAATCTTCCAGGTTTCTTCCCTGAATATAATATTTGATAGAGGTTCCGTCATACAGGGCAATGGTGGTGATGTCAAACCCCCAATGATCCAGACCGGTGGTCTCGATATCCAGATAAGCGGTGGTGGATCTGAATTCTGGGAAGATACACCAGTGACGGTCCGGCGCCAGCAGATCTAAAAAAAATTCGGGTTATTTCCGGCCAGATGATGCTTGGGCGCCTCGATATAGTCTTTTATGGTTTCAATTCTTTTGTTGGACAGGCTTATGGATGTTGCTTTGAAAAAGCTCTCCCAGCCCGATATGCCGGATTCCCACAGTTGCCTTTCGGTTTTTGCCCCGATTCCGGGGATGTGTTGAAATGAATGCGTCAGCATGGATTGTTTTCCGGTTTAATTGTTTTCTTTGTGGACATGGTCTTTGTTCCTTTTTAGACTGCATACATGGGATATGTCTCAAAATCAATCTTTTATCCGGGTCTTGATATAAAACTTTCAATTCCTTAAATAAAGATGGAGAATCAGGAATAAAACCCCTTGACTTATCAAAACAAGTCCACTTTGGCTTCTTTTGGAAGCCTCATTGTTTTGTGCATGCTCATGCTTATTCTGGTCATCCCTGCATTTGCGGCAAAGGACAGAATCGTTCTGGCAGTGGGAGGAGAAAACGCAGAAGGCTATGACCCCCTTCTCGGATGGGGCGAATACGGTAACCCACTCTTTCACAGCACGCTTCTGAAACGGGATGCGGACTTGAAAATCGTCCCTGACCTGGCAAAGGAATGGACCCTTTCAAAAGATAAACTGACCTGGACCGTGAAAATCCGGGAAGGCGTCGTTTTTTCCGACGGTTCAGCCCTCACGGCCGCTGATGTTGCTTTCACCTTCAATAAAGGGCTTGAGGCCGGCGGCAAAATCGATCTGTCTCCCCTGGAATCGGCAAAGGCTGTGGACAAAACAACCGTGACCCTTAAACTCAAAACCCCGGATATTACCTTTGTCCAGCGCCTTATCACCCTCGGCATTGTTCCGGAAAAACTCTATGGACAAGGCTATGCCCGCAACCCTATCGGTTCGGGGCCGTATAAACTGGTCCGCTGGGATGAAGGCCAGCAGATGGTGGTGGAAGCCAATGACCGCTATTATGGAACAAAGCCTGCCGTGAAACAGCTTGTCTTTCTTTTTTCCGATGAAGACGCGGCCCTGGCAGCAGCCCGTGCAGGTCAGGTGGATGTGCTGGGCGTTCCCTCCAGCCTGGCCGATCAGGATATTCCCGGCATGAAACTGCATGTGGTCAAAAGTGTGGACAACCGTGGCCTCATGTTTCCGACCGTCCCGGATGAAGGCAAAAAAACGCCCAAGGGTGTGGCCATCGGAAACACGGTGACGGCAGACCTTGCCATCCGGAAAGCCGTCAATTTTGCCATCAACCGGGATGCCTTGGTAAAGGGTATCCTGGATGGACACGGCAGACCGGCGTTCGGCGTTGTGGATGATCTGCCCTGGGATAACAAAGACATCCGGTTCAAGGACAATGACCCTGCCAAAGCCATTGAAATTCTAGAAAAAGCAGGGTGGAAAGACACAGACAAAGACGGTATCCGTGAAAAAAACGGTCTTAAAGCAGAATTCACCATTTTATACAATGCTAAAGATTCTCTACGGCAGGGACTTGCCCTGGCGGTTTCCGATATGCTCAAACCCGTGGGCATCAAAGCAATCCCAAAAGGGGAGAGCTGGGATCGAATCAAGACCGAGTTGACCCATTCCAATGTCATTGTCTATGGATTCGGCGATCACAGCCCGCTTGAAATGGTTAAATTATATCATACCTCGGGACCTGAACCCATGTACTGGAATGCCGGATTCTATTCCAATCCTGCCGTGGACAAATACCTGGAGCAGGCAAGGACGGCCGACTCCTTTGAAAAATCCATTCCCTTCTGGCAGAAAGCCCAGTGGGATGGGAAAACCGGTTTTACAGTGCCGGGGGATGCGGCCTGGGCATGGATGGTCAACCTCGATCATACCTATTTTGTAAACAAATGCCTCAATGTGGGCAAATCCCAGATGGAACCCCACGGCCACGGCTGGCCCATTACCACCAATATCCAGGAATGGAAATGGACCTGCGAATAAGCAACTATGATATCATGAAAAACACCCTGATTTTATTTTTTCTTAGAAAAGCCCTCCGGCTAATACTGTTGATTGCGGCTGTTGCCACTTTTTCCTATGTTCTGGTCAGCTTTTCCCCCATTGATCCGGTGGATGCCTACCTGGGGACGGCCATGCTCAAAGTGTCCCCGGAACAAAGAGATATCATTGCCCAACGATGGGGTCTGAACCAGCCCCCGGTTGAACGCTTCTTCAACTGGGGAGCCCGGTTGATCCAAGGGGATTTCGGTATCTCCACCATCTTTAATGAGCCCGTGTTGTCTGTTATCGGCAAACGATTTGTTACTTCGTTCTGGCTCATGTTTCTGGCCTGGACCCTGTCCGGTGTCCTCGGCTTTGTGCTGGGGGTTGTTTCCGGCACCTTTGAAAACTCGGTTCTGGATAAAAGCATCGGTCTTTACGCATACACCATGGCATCCACCCCCACCTTCTGGGTCGGAATGGTCCTGCTTACCGTCTTCTCCATTCAATTGGGATGGACTCCGGTCTGTTGCGCCTGGCCGGTGGGTCTGAGCCCGGATCAAACCACCTTTGTTCAACGGGTGCATCATCTGCTTTTGCCCGCCTTTACCCTGTCCCTCATCGGGATTGCTCAGATTACCCTTCACACCCGTGAAAAAACCATAGAGGTCATGAACAGTGACTATGCCGTATTTGCCAGGGCCCAGGGAGAAAGCGAACTGGGCATTGCCTTTCGGCATGCCCTGAGAAATGTCCTCCTCCCTGCCGTCACCCTCCAGTTTGCTTCCATCGGAGAACTCTTTGGCGGAGCCGTACTAGCAGAACAGGTCTTTTCCTATCCAGGTCTTGGAAGAACCACGGTGGAAGCCGGATACCGGGGAGATGTCCCGCTGCTGCTGGGGATCGTTCTTTTCAGTACAACGTTTGTCTTTATCGGCAATACCATGGCAGATCTGATCTACCAGGTGGTTGACCCGAGGATCCGGAAAAAAGGAGGTTCCCTTTGAGTTTCACCGGCTTTTACCCCATGGACCGGCGGACCCGGACCATTGCCGTCATCCTGGCCTGTCTGGCTTTTTTTGCCATGGTCTTTATCGGTGCATGGCTGTATGGGGACCGGGGTGAAGTCACGGCCCTGACCCTGCGCAAACTCGCCCCAAGTTTTGAATACCCCTTTGGAACGGACTGGCTGGGCCGGGACATGCTGGCCAGAACCCTGAAAGGATTAAGAATCAGTCTCAGGGTCGGGCTGATGGCCGCAGGCTGTTCCGCGATCATTGCGCTGATCCTGGGTCTTTGTGCGGCCTCCATGGGCCGGGTGGCGGATGTCATCATTACCTGGTGTGTGGATATCGGCATGGCAACCCCGCACCTGGTGCTGCTCATCCTCATTTCCTTTGCCTGCGGAGGCGGGGAAAAAGGCGTCATCATCGCTGTCGGCGCCTCTCACTGGCCGTCTCTGACACGGGTTATACGAGCTGAAGTCATCCAGCTCCGGTCTTCAGAATATATTCAATTGTCCCGTCAACTCGGAAAAGGGCCTTTATATATTGCCGCACACCATATGCTGCCCCATGT
>JAIFMF010000120.1 GCA_020048635.1 Desulfobacula sp.
ATGACCGGACATGCAGAGGGGCAGGGAGAGGATCTGACCATAGGCAGCATCCATTATAATAATGAGCTGATTCGCAACCACTGTCGGAATAACAACCGCATTCTGTTTGATTTTGCAGATATTGAAGCCTACAACCCGGGAAATCCCAATTCACCGAATCCAGGATACCAGTATTTCTGGGGTCTGGATATGCAGGACAACCTGGATTATACCGGAGGGAACTGGGCAGCAGAATGGATATCCCTTTATCCTGATTCCGAGCCGGCAAAATTAACAACAGGTGTCGGGGTTGACGGATATGAAGGATGTTCCGACTGTGCCCACTCCTCAAGTCCTTCCTCTGCAAATCTGAATTGCGTCTTAAAAGGAAGGGCCTCCTGGTGGTTATGGGCACGACTTGCTGGATGGCAGGACAATGCATCGTGTCTCTATACCATTTCATCTTCCAGCGGCAGTTTTACCTCCGGCGGCGGAACCCGTCCGATTTCAGTGACGGCTTCAAGCTCAACCTGTGCCTGGACAGCCTCTGAAAGTCTTGACTGGGTGAGTCTGTCACCGACCAGTGGGGCAGGCAGCAAGGCCGTCACAATAACGGCAACTGCCAATACGGGGGGCAGTGCCAGGAACGGTTCGATTACGATAGCAGGTCAACCCTATATCATCAGTCAGGCTGCTGCATCTCCTGCACCACCGATCCTCAGCTCACCAGCCCATAATGCCAATGTGGCAGGCACCTCGGTCAGCTTGTCCTGGAGTGCTTCTTCCGGTGCCACTCAATACTGGCTCTGGGCGCGCAGAACCAGCGATAATGTGGTCATTTTCAATCAGAGCGTTGGTAATCATACTTCCTACAATCTGACCGGCCTGTCAAACAACGGAGGAAATTATTATTGGATGATCCGTGCCGGTAACAGCAGTGGCTGGAGCAAATGGCCGGTTGCCAGAAGATTTTTTAACGGCACTGCTGCCATCCCTGCGACTCCGATCCTCAACACACCAGCCCATAATGCCAATGTGGCAGGCACCTTGGTCAGCTTATCCTGGAGCGCTTCTTCCGGTGCCACTCAATACTGGCTCTGGGCACGCAGAACCAGCGATAATGCGGTCATTATTAATCAAAATATCGGTAATAAAACGTCTTATAATTTGACCGGCCTGTCAAACAACGGAGGAAATTATTATTGGATGATCCGTGCCGGTAACAGCAGCGGCTGGAGTGGATGGGCGGCTGTCAGAAGGTTCTTTAACGGTACTGCACCCTTTGCCTACAGCATTTCCTCCTCAAGCCAGTGGCACAATACCAATACTCCGAATTTTGCCCGTGGCCTCACCTGCCCGGAATTGAGTGTGGCCAACATCTGTTTCGCAGAATAATACGTTTACAGCTACATTAAATCAAATAGCTATTCTGTACGGGCCGTTCGCGGTGGCAAGAGATGGGCAATTTGAGGATTTGACGATCAGATCATTCCCTCCGGCCTTCCAGTATTCTTAAGACGCTTCTACACTTTTTCTCCGCCCTTTTTTTCATTTCTTCGGATAGTTTCAAGGTTCTGCTTTTATAATCCTCATCCGTGATGCCGGCCATGTTGATGCTGACATTTTTACAAGCTCCCCAGATTCCTGTTTCCATTGCCTTTGCCCCGACCTCGATATCGGATTTGGATGCAATATTGGCATATTTTGCAGCCTCAATCATGGCGTCCCAGGCGGCATCGGCCAGAGTCATGGTGGCGAGCGGCACCTCAATTGCTTTTTTCAGACCCGCTTGAAGTTTTACCCGTTTTACCTGTTTTTCTTTTTCTGTCTCTTCAGGCAGGCGCAGGGCTTCCACATAATCCTTAAAGGCGTCGGTATCGGCGTCGATCATGGGGATCAGGGCACGGGAGGCAGTGTGAAGGGCAGGGATGATCTTTCTCATTTTGGTATCCAGGGCTTCAAATTTGCGGACACCCAGGGTCAGCTTTGCGGCCATGGAACCCAGGCCGGCGCCCATGGCGGCCATGGCGGCAGAGACAGAGCCGCCACCGGGGGCTGAGCTTCTTGACGCCACTTCGTCAATAAATTCTCTGACCGTGAGGCCTGCCAGAGGCTCTTTTTTTTCTTCGGCAATGATGTATTCAATGATTTTTTCCTTTGGGAGAAAGGGAGTTACGGAATTGAGCCCCAGTCGGTCGATGACGAGCCTGATTTTCTGGTCTTCATCCAGGATGAAAAGATTTTCTTTTTCGATATAATAGTCGGCTGCCATGAGCATAGCTTCAAAGGGGATGACGCCAACGATTTCAGACCCGACCAGGGCCACATTCAATTTTTTGGCCTTTTCTTTCACTTCCTCATACAGCACATGGGGAGGGGTGACATGATAATTGGTCAGGTTCACCGTGACCTGGGAAAGATTGAAGTCCTTTACATACCAGCCCATGCCCTTGACTTCTTTCAGTCTTCCGAGGTCTTTCGGTCCGCGACCGGCTTCTCTCAGATCCAGGGCGATCCTGTGGGCCTGGTTGGATGTGGACAGGAGATTTACATTATAAGCGATGAGAAAAAATCTGGCGCCTGTAGCTGTCGCGCCCCATTCCGGGATAAATTCTGCCGGTCCGAAATCCGGTTTCCACTCTTTTTTAACAATCTTTTGTTTTAAGCCTTCATACTGCCCTTCCCTGATCTGGGGCAGAGTTTTTCGATATTCACGGGTTGCAGATGCTTCATAAAGATAAATGGGAATGCCGAGTTCTTCGGCAGCCCGCTGACCAAAGGTCTTTGATATTTCCACACAGTCTTCCATGGTCACCCCGGCCACGGGAATAAAAGGGCAGACATCAAGCGCCCCCATGCGGTGGTGTTCTCCTGTATGGGTTCTCATGTCGATTTTCTGCCGGGCAACCCTGGCAGCGGCAAGGGCCCCTTCCAACACCGATTCCGGATCTCCCACAAAAGTATAGACCGTCCGGTTGGTGGATACCCCCGAATCTGCATCCAGAAGGCGACAGCCTTTGGTGTTCCGGATAGCGTTGCTGATAGCCTCAATGGTTTCCTTGTTTCTGCCTTCACTGAAATTCGGCACACACTCGACTATTTTTCTCATAACGATTTTCCTTTCCTTTAAAAAAACAAACCAATCCAAAGTTTTTTCCTTTTATCACAGGACAAGTAACTTGTATATACAGGTTTTATTTTTTTATAAGAATAAATTGATATTCGGTCTTGAGAGGGCTTCCGGGGTGGATTCAAAAACTGATGCAAGGTTATTTCTTATATCAATCATGGTTTGTGCATAAACAAGCTTTTTTAATAATTGATGCCCGAATTTAAAATTGGCGCAGAAATAGGGAGCATATTTTTTAAAGAGTTTAACTGCGAAATGATCATCAAAGTGATCTGAAAGGATATATGAAAACCGTAAGGCTGTCTTATAATAGATATCATCTCCAGGTAAAAAACCATCTGTCCACTGGGCAAACAGCCAGGGTCTTGCAACTGCCATTCTGCCGATTGAAAGTCCCTGACAGAATGTTTCCCGGAGCATTCGGATGCCATCTTCTTTTTCAAAAAGGTTCCCATTTCCGAACACGGGAATAGAGACCGATTCCTGGACAAGCCGTATCATATCCCACTTGGGTGGGCGGGTCCTCCTATCCGGAGCCACTCTTGGATGAAAAGTGAGAGCATCTGCGCCGGCTTCTTCAAACCGCTTGGCCATATCCACGGGAAACAAAGGATTGTTTTCCCAGCCGGTTCTGAACTTTACAAAAACAGGAATGGATACAGCCTCTCTGACAGCTTTTACAATTTTTGATGAAAGATCTGGTTTTTTTAAAAGCGCGGCACCATATCCTTTTTTGCAGATTGCAGCAACAGAACAGCCAAAATTCAGATCTACCCCAAAGAAACCCTCTTTTTCTATACGTATGGCAGCGGCTGCCATAGTTTTGGGATCAGACCCAAAGATCTGGCAGACAAGGTTTGAAAGCTCTTCTTTTCGCCATTTGAAAACCAGTGATGTTTCGGGATTCTCATGGGGAATAGCTTTTGCGTTGCACATCCCGGTAAACAGCAGTCCAAATCCTCCGAATTCAGAAATAAGCCGTCTTAATGCAATATGGCCGAGGCCTGCCATGGGTGCAAGGACCATTCTGTTCGGAATTATTCGGTCTTTTATAATTAGGTTTTTAACAAGATATTGGACAAGTATTTCGTTCATTATGCTGTTCGCCTGATAAAGGGTGATATTAACATGCAGGTAAGTAACCGAGAAATAAATATATTGTCAAGATGCTTTTGTTTTTCAGTGTCCAGCCTTGCATATCATAAATTTCGGTTTTCCATTTTCTTGACATAAGCGGGCGGCTATAATATCTTACACTGTTATTTTAAGGAAAAAAGGGAATGATCAATACACACGAGCATGAAAAAAAGCAGTTCAAACGGTTGTTTCAACAGCAGGGCATTGATCGGTTTGATTCAAGACTTCTGGTTCTAGAAGCTTTTTTAAAACTTGAGCTTCACGTTACTATCAGCGATCTTGTTGAGCAGCTTGAAAAAGATGGGATTCTTCTTGAAAAAGAGTTTGTGCTCAGCAGCATGGAGCTGTTATACCGGTTCGGGTTTGCCACAAAAATAGAGTTTGAAGACAAAGAAACCCAATATGAACATAGACACCTTGGGTTGCACCATGACCATATGGTTTGTACAAAATGCGGCATGATTCTGGAATTTAAAGACGAAGCCATCGAAAAACAACAGCTCATAGTAGCTGAAGCCTATGGATTCCACATGCTCCAGCACAAAATGGAGATCTATGGTATTTGTTCCAACTGCTTGAAAGACCGAAGCCCGCTTGTTCCGCTTCATAAGGCGAAAAAAGGAGAAAAGCTTATTGTCAAAGAACTTGAAGCCGGGAAAAATATGCAGCTTCGAATTTCTTCAATGGGTTTGAAAATAGGGGATCTGATTGAAATTGTATCCTCTGGTTTCGGTGGCCAGGTGGTTATTGCAAACGGTGAAAACCGTATGGTTCTTGGCAAAGGTATGGCTGAGAAAATTATGGTTCAACTTTTTGATCCGGCTGTAGAAAAGATCCGCGGCATAGATAAAGACCCCGTTGACCTGCCTTTGGATACCCTGCTGCTCAGCCGGATGAAATCCGGCCAGGAAGGTATTGTCCGGAAAGTATCAGGAGAAGGCATTCTAAGGCGGCGGCTGCTTGAAATGGGAATTAACAGGGGCACTGCGATATACGTGGAAAAATATGCACCTTTAAAGGATCCTATTGAGATAGTTGTTAAAGGATACCATATGTCTCTCAGGGTCGAAGAGGCTTCAAACATCCTTGTTGAAAATGTAGGATTTAGAAATAGAAGAAATGAATAAAAACATAACCCTTGCCCTTGCCGGGAATCCCAATTGTGGCAAAACAACCATATTTAACAACCTGACCGGTGCCCATCAGAAAGTGGGAAACTGGCCCGGCGTTACGGTAGAGAAAAAAGAGGGGAAACTTAAGTATAATGATTATGACCTGACAATTGTTGATCTTCCAGGAACCTACAGCCTGACACCATTTTCTATTGAAGAAATTACAGCCAGAGATTTTGTAATAAATGAACGCCCGGATATAGTGATCAATATTATCGACGCCTCCAACCTTGAACGAAGCCTTTTCCTTGCAATTCAAATCCTTGAACTGGGAAGACCTGTCATATTTGTATTGAATATGGCAGACGTGGCCGAGGCGAAAGGGGTTCAGATCAATGAGAAAAAGCTGTCCCAATTGCTGGGGCTGCCTGTTGTTTTTACCATCGGCAATAAAAACAAAGGAACGGATCTTCTTGTAGAGACAGCCATTAATGAGATTAATAGGTTTGAAAAAGGGAAAGAAAGCCGTCCCATCAAATACAGTCAGAAGATAGAAACCTGTATTTCAAAGGTTGAAACGGCACTGATTGAGTCAGGCGTCAATATGGAAGGCTCTTGCAGATGGAATGCCGTCAAAATTCTTGAAGATGATAAGGTGGTGAAGGCAAGGCTTCGAAAAATATCAGATGCATCAGCCGGGATTATTTTTCAGGCTGCCCTTGAATGCAGAAAAAAAATTCAGAATCTGTTCGACGATGACTTTGAAATGGTATTGACGGATGACCGGTATGGGGTCATTGCAGGTATTGTAAAAGAGACGGTAACCAATCTTGCCAGAAAACGGATTGATATGTCGCGGAATATTGATCTTGTACTGACGGACAGGCTCTTTGGGATTCCGGTGTTTATTTTCTTTATCTGGGCCATGTTTCAATTGACCTTTTCCCTTGGTGCATACCCCATGGGCTGGATTGAAAATGCAGTTTCGTTGCTGGCGGTAAACCTTGAAAAAATTCTCCCTCCTTCTCTCTTAAAAGATCTTTTGATAAACGGAGTGATTGCGGGGATCGGGAGTGTTATTATTTTTCTTCCCAATATTCTTATCTTGTTTTTCTGTATCGCTCTTTTTGAGGATACTGGTTATATGGCAAGGGCGGCTTTTTTGATGGACAGGGTGATGCATACGGCCGGTCTCCACGGAAAATCCTTTATCCCAATGCTGATGGGATTTGGCTGCAATGTCCCTGCCATTATGGCCACCCGAACCCTTGAGAGCAGAAAGGATCGAATTCTGACCATCCTGATGACGCCTTTTATGTCCTGTTCAGCAAGACTTCCTGTTTATATCGTGCTGGCGGGAAGTTTTTTTGCGGATAAGGCTGGTACAGTTATATTCAGTTTATATTTCATGGGGATTATCATTGCTATCCTGTCCGGAAGATTTTTAAGGCGTGTTTTGTTCAAAGGAGAAGAAGAGGCTCCTTTTATTATGGAACTGCCGCCCTATCGAATCCCTATGTTTAAAAGTCTTATGATTCATATGTGGGATAGGGGCAAAATGTTTTTAAAAAAAATGGGTGGCGTTATCCTTGTGGGTTCTATTATTATCTGGGGCCTCTCAAATTTTCCAAGACAAATTTCCTATTCAGAGGATTATCAAAAAAAAATTGATTCTGTGAAATATGAATATGCCCAAAAAACGGCATCGGCAACCAATCAAGAAATCAAAGCATTAAACCTCCAATTGGCATTGATCTTAACAGAGATTAATAATAAACAGGAGCAGGAGCGGATTGCCGGTTCATATATCGGTAGAATGGGAAAAGCTTTGGAACCATTTTTTTTACCCATTGGTATTGGATGGCAGCCAAGCGTTGCACTTGTCTCTGGTTTTGTTGCCAAAGAAGTTGTTGTCAGCACCATGGGTGTGTTATATGGTGTTGGCAATGAAGGCGGAGAGGCACTTGAAAAAGCCTTGAAAAAATCAGGGATGACGTCTCTTTCAGCGCTTTCAATAATGGTTTTTGTGTTATTGTATGTGCCTTGTTTTGCAACTGTTATGACGATTTACAGAGAGGTTTCTGCCGGTTGGGCAGCATTTAATCTGATTTATACGACAATGGTTGCATGGGGCATGTCATTTCTGGTATATCGGACAGGAATTTTATTGGGCGCAAACTAAGACAAGAATCTGGGGGCTTTTAATGAACCATTTTAATATTACTGTTTCTAATGGAATGATGATATTTGTTTTTTTATTATTCTCTATGCCGGGTGCTGCTCTTGCAGAGGAAAGACTATCTGTAATCGCCAGTACTGCGAATATGCGGTCAGGACCTGGGACGGAAGATAATGTCTTGTGGCAGGTTGAGCAATATCATCCTTTTGTTGTTGTTGAAAAAAAAGGAAATTGGTATAAAGTCAAAGATTATGAAAATGATGCAGCCTGGCTTCATAATTCTCTTCTGGGTAAAGTTGACAGTGTGATTACGATTAAAGACAAAACCAATGTTCGGTCTAAACCTGATGTAAAGAGCAGTGTGGTTTTTATAGTGAATAAAGGGGTTCCCTTCAAGACTGTTGAAAGGAAAGGCGGCTGGATCAAAATTCAACATGCTGATGGTGATGTCGGCTGGGTTAATAATACACTTGTGTGGTAAATCGAATAATCAATATATTTTTAAGGTGGGAAAAGACTATGGCGGATAAAATCTCAAGAGAGCGTAAAAAGGAACTGGAGCAACTGGATCCTTTCCAGGAAAATTTATTAAAGATGATGGGCTATGTAAAAGAGTTTAAAAAACAATTGATTCTGATAGGGGGCGCAATTGTTCTGGTGGCCCTTGTTTTTTCAGGGATTATGTACAGTTTTCAAAAGGCTGAAAATACAGCCGGAATCCTGGTGACCGAAACATTGAAAAAATACGCAGAGATAAATGACCCTGAAAAAGGATATCTGGAAACCGAAGCGGATTTCAAAATGATTTTTTCGGAATATGCCAATACAAATGCCGGCAAACTTGCCAAAGTAAAATTTGCCAAGATCTGTTATGAAGCTTCAAAATTTGATCAGAGTTATCAATACTATAAAGAATCACTGCAAATATTTAAAAATAATGAGTTGATTAAAAATTTTATCCTCGCTTCACTGGGGCATGTATGTATCTCTAGAAAAGAGTTTGATGAGGCAAAAGATTATTTTCTTAAAATTGAAAATGGAAAAACGGATTTATTGAAAGATGAAGCTAAATTTTCACTGGCAATTTTGGATGAAGTTTCTGGTAATACCGCTGAAAGCAAAAAAATGTATGAAAAAATTGTGACTGAGCATGAGGATTCAATGTATCTATCGATTGCAAAAAGCAAAATTCAGGAAATGAATTGAATAAACTTAAAAAGGCTGCTTTGCATTTTGCAGAAGCAGCCTTTTTAAGAAAAGGAAAAAAAGATGAAATAACTAACCTCTTGTTAGTTATGAAAATATAAAGCAAAATCCTTGCCAAACGACATAATTTCAAAGTATTTTTTTTCATAATTTTAATTATTTGAAATTATTGATATTTTTTTAATCAAGAACTGGTCTGGTGGTTTTTTCAATCAGTGATTTCGATGCTTAAATCAAAACAGGTTCAAAATTTTAAACTCGCTTTTGATCAGAAATTATCTATTCCCTTATTGGAAACAGACCCTTGATCTATCAGTCAGAGGATAGTTTAATATTTTAAACTCTGAACGAATCGTTTTCATTATTTATCGAGATTGAATTTTTTCAATTTCTGATTCAAACCGCTTTTTCCTATCCCCAGAAGATCGGCAGCCTTTGTCTGTATATTCCCAGAGAGCTTCATGGCTTTTTGTATCATCCTTTTTTCGACAGCAGCCAGAGTTTCTGCCAGGCCTAAACCTTCCGGGATTCCGTCAAGGGCGAGAAATGCATGCGGATTCTGCCTCAACTGTGCTGGAAGATCGGCTGGGGTTATGGTATCCCCATTACAAAAAATAACTGAGCGCTCTATCACGTTTTCAAGCTCTCTGACATTGCCTCTCCACCTATATTCACATAAAATCCTGACGGCTTCCGGCGAAATCCCGGATACTTTTCTGACCGATTGTGGCCCATGGGTATATTTATCGATAAAATGTCTGATCAATAAAGGGATATCATCAGATCGTTCTTTCAAAGAGGGAAGCACTACTTTTACAACATTAAGCCTGTAAAATAAATCTTCTCTGAAATTGCCTTTTTTTACCTCCTCTTCAAGATTTTTATTGGTGGCTGCAATCAGGCGAAAGTCAACCATAATGGATTCTGTTCCTCCAACCCGCTCGATGGTTTTTTCCTGGAGAACCCGTAATAGTTTGACCTGAAGAGATATGGGCAATTCACCGATTTCATCCAGGAAGAGAGTTCCCTTGTCTGAGATTTCAAACCGACCTTTTTTCATTGTGTTTGCACCAGTGAAAGCGCCTTTCTCATGGCCGAACAATTCACTCTCCAGCAAAGTTTCTGCAAATGCGGCACAGTTTGCGGCAACCATAGGATTGGCTTTTCTTAGACTGTTATAATGAATGGATTTTGCTACCAGTTCTTTTCCCGTTCCGCTTTCACCTTCAATAAGCACGCTGGCATTTGATGGTGCTACTTTTTTGATCGTTTCATATATTTCCTGCATGGGTTTGCTTTTTCCAATAATATTATCAAAGCTGAACCTCGAGATAATGGCTTCCCTTAGCATGTTATTTTCCTGAACAATCCGGTAAACAGAGATGGCCTTGGCAATATGAGCAATAAGGGCCTGGTTTTCAAAAGGTTTGAGGATAAACGTGTATGCCCCCTTGTGCATTGCCTCAACAGCTTTTTCAACACTGCCGTAAGCTGTCATGATAATTACAGGAAGATCCGGATTTATTCCCTTTATTTTTTCAAGCAACTGTATGCCACTCATCCCTGGCATTTTTACATCGGTTAAAATAAGATCAATGACCTCATTGTTCAAAATATCCAGTGCTTCCATCCCACTGGAGGCCGTTAATGATGTGTAGCCTTCTTCCTGAAGGAGTTCACTTATAATCATGGGATAGTTTTTTTCATCATCAACAATCAGTATTTTTTCCATATCGTCTATCTCCTAAGCCGGCAGCTTGATTTCAACATTAGCACCTTTTAAAGACTCATTGGTGATGGTAATTGTGCCCTTATGCGCTTCAATAATATTTTTTACAATACCAAGTCCGAGCCCTGTACCGGTATCCTTTGTTGTAAAGAAGGGTGTCCATACTTTTTTTAAGACGTCTTCCGGGACACCTTCCCCATTGTCAATGAAATTGATGACAATATGTCCGGAAACGGATTTCATTTTTATTGTAATAAGACCATTTTTTTTCAAGGATTGAAATGCATTGATCAGGATATTTAAAAAAGCCTGGTAAAGCATGGCACTGTCAGCCGATATTTCGGGCAAGGACTCTGATATTTCTCTAATAATCGTGAAATTATTGTCTTCTATCTGAGGCGTAAGATAGGAAATGTTTTTTTCAATGATGCTTTCTATCCTGCAGGGATGAAAATCCGGGGCTTTGGGCCTGGCAAAATTTAGAAAATCTGTAATAATATTATCAAGCCTGGCAGATTCTTCAATAATAATATCCGGGATAGTGCTTTTTGCATCCACCTTTTCCATTTTTTTCTTCAATAATTGAGCACTGCTTTTAATAATCCCAAGTGGATTCCTAATTTCATGGGAAACTCCGGCGGTCATTTCACCGATTGCTGATAAATGTTCTGCCTGGCGCAGTTTTTCTTCAAGCTTGAGCCTTTCATCAGCCCGTCTTTCAATAATCTTTTCTCCATGCTTCACTACAAATCGAAGCACGATGAATAGCAACCCCATGACAATAAAACAGGAGCCGATAATAAGTCCCTGGAGTTTAAATATTTTTTTATAATCATCCGAAACATCACGAACAATTTCAACAACACCCAGAGTAGGCCCTGCAAGACTTGCGAGAGATTTTGAATTAGGCGCTCGTAAGGGAGAAAAGGTGATGATTTTTGTTTCCTGGGGAAACCAGAACATCAACTCAAGGAAACTACCCTGTTGTATCAGTCTTGATGTGGCTTCTTTTTTCATAGCTTTTTCATAGTTGAACCCCCCAGCATTTTGTTGCCCTATCTTTGAAGCATCAAAACTGTAAGATATGATATTGTTCTCATCATAAATGGTTACCATCTCTACATTGAAGCTGTGCAGGGTGGACCGGACAACCTTGTCCATGAGGTGGAACTGTTCTTTTTCCCGTAATCTGATCTCCCCATATTGTACTAATACAGGAAGCATGAACCTGGAAATGATCTGGTGATTCAGATTTTCAACAAGAAGGGATGCATATTCCTCACTCTTTTCAAGAAGAATATTTCGCACCCAGTGTGCATTGAGAGCAGAGATGACTATTGTGGCCGTGAACATAATCACAAGAGAGGAAAACGTAAAAAATTTAACCAGTCGGAAAGGTTTGATACCTTGTAAGTTATTATTTTTTTTTGTCATTATTCCATTTTTCAATTTATAGGGTTGACTTCCATCTCAGTTTTTTAATAAAAAAGGCTAAATAATTATGATAATGCTTGACATTACAGCGATACCATAGAATATGTATAGTAATATTGGAGTGAGATATCAATATAAAAATGTTTGTTGTCTATACCTGATGAAATGTTATTTGTTTTTCTTTTAATTGTTGTGAAGGCGCATGATGTTTCGTAAAAAAGATCATCTTGTAGGTCTGGATATCGGTTCCTCCTTTATTAAAATGGCTGAACTGAAAACAACTGGTCAGGGACATGTTCTTCACAAATTTGGTATGGCCAGAATAACACCTGGTTCAATTGTTGAAGGCAGAATAGTGGATATGCATGGCCTTGCCAATGATATTAAATCACTATTTAAATCTCAGAAAGTTCATGAAAAAAACGTTGCAATTTCAACAGGGGGACACTCTGTTGTTATAAAAACAATCAATACAACGACTCGACCTGAAAAAGAGCTTCACAATACAATATATTCTGAAGCAGAGCAATATATCCCGTATGATATTGATGATGTTAATATTGATTACCAAATTATCGGAGAAAGTGAATCTTCACCGGAACTGCTCAGTGTGCTACTGGTTGCAGTGAAGAAGGATCTGGTCGCCGAATACATCGAATTGATACATCTGGCCGGGCTGAATCCAAAAATTATTGATGTGGATACCTTTGCCTTGCAGAATGCTTATGAAATCCTTCCCTATAAGAATGCCGAGCAGATAACGCTGCTGGCAGATGTCGGGGCATCAAAAATGTCTTTAAATATCCTGAAGGCAAATGCTTCCCTCATGATGAGGGACAATATGTCTGGAACGAATCAAATTCTGGAAGAAATCTCCAATCAGACCGGGATAACCCTTGAAGAAGCGGAGCAGGCATTGAACGGGGAAAGAAAGGATGTTGTCAGTCGGGATACAATTCAATCTATTGGTTTTAAAGTGGCGCAGGCATGGTGTTCGGAAATTCTTGAAGTGGTAAATGCCTTTCAATCAGGTGCCAATAATGAAAAGGTTGAAAAAGTCTTGTTAAGCGGCGGCGGTGTTTTTATCGATGGATTTAAAGATTGCCTTCTTTCAGAGCTTGATGCAGATGTTTCAATTATTAATCCTTTTGAAGGATTAATTGTAAATGAAAAAAAATTCCCGGATTCTTTTATCACCAAGGCAGCTCCCCAGGCCCCTATAGCCATTGGACTTGCATTACGAAGGGTAGATGATAAATGATAAAGATTAATCTTTTACCCTTTAGAATAGCCAGAAAAAAAGAAAACATTCGACGGCAGATTTCTATTTTTTTCCTGTTGATTCTTTTTACATCGATTTTAATGTTCTGGTATACTCAGGTATTGGATAGACAGATCATGTCGATTAAGAAAAAAACCGAGCAAGTAAATCAACAAATCTCAATCTATAAAGAGAAAGCTGACAGGGTTACCCAGATTAAGAATGATCTAAAAGCGCTTGATGAAAAACTTGAAATTGTTTCTTCCCTAAAGAAACAGAAGGAAAAATATTTTATTTTGTTCAAAAGTATGACAGATCTCGTAATTCCTGAAAGGATGTGGCTTGAAAGTTTTACAACAGATTCCACCGGCCTTATCATCAAGGGCATTGCATTTGATAATCCTACCATCGCAGAATTCATGGAAAAACTTGAAAGTTCCATGCTGTTCAATAAAATTGACTTGAAAACAGCAAGAATGAAAATTTTCAAAGATGACGTGATATTAAAGTCGTTTGAATTATTTTGTCAAACCGAAAAAGAAGCGACAAAAAATGAAAAAAATAAGCAGCCTAAAAAATAAAACAGAAAAATTAAGGGGAAAAATCTCTGTCGCTATTGAAAAAGTTGGAGTACTCACCAGCGTTCAGCGCCTGCTGATTTGTATAGCGACTTTTGCCATCATCGGTGGCGGATACTATTATTTTATTTTGATGCCACGACAGGATGAATATACCAAAGTTCAGAAGACTTATAATACCCAGATGGACATGCTTGCAACTTATAAGAAAAGAGCAGACGAAATAATTATTTATGAAAAAAAGATGGCCGAAACCCTGGAATCCTTTAATGAGGCAATGAAAGCGCTTCCCGATAAAAAAGAAATCCCTTCCCTTTTGACAGGGATATCCAGGGCGGGAAGTAATGCTGGCCTGGCTTTTCACTTGTTTCAGCCCGAGAGTGAAGTTAATAAGGAATTTTACAGTGAAATTCCTGTATCCATTAAGGTTGAAGGAAGATATCACCAGATTGCAGATTTTTTCTTCCAGGTTCTTCAGCTTAACAGGATCGTGACTCTTAATGATGTAGCTGTGAAAAGCAAACCGGATGGGCAAACACTTGAAATGAGTTGCAAGGCGGTAACTTATATGTTTTTAGAAAAACAAGCTTTGCAGGAGAAAGATCAGAAGCAAAAAAAGGGAGACATAAAAAAGACTTAAGAATGATGAATAAATCCAAAATAATCATTTTAACAATTTCGCTCTGTCTGTTATTATTTTTCAGTTCCTGTAATGATCAACCAATTGTAGAAAGGCCTTCAGCTCCTGAGGTTGTTTCAGGGAAAATTCCGCCTCCTGTTGCTCAAACTCAAACACTTGAGGCGGAGAAGAAAATTGCAACTCCAATGAAAGTAATGAAGCCTGTTGAGGTTGACAATACTCTTCAGACACAGCAGGAACCTGTAAAGGATGATGAAAAGATGGTTTATTATGATTCTCAGGGGAAAATTGATCCCTTTGTGCCGCTGATCCAGGAAAAGCCACAAGAATCCAGGCCTGTTATTGATGATAATCCTCAAAGAGTTCTGACCCCTCTCGAAAAAATAGAATTGAATCAGATTCGCCTCGTTGCTGTTGTAATAACTGAAAGCAAGCGGATTGCAATGGTCGAGGAGGCTACCGGAAAAGGATATGAAGTTATAATCGGAACCTATATAGGTAAGAATCAAGGCAAAGTCTCAGAAATAAATGATAGTAGTATTATGGTTACAGAGCTTGTTAAGGATTTTAAAGGCAAGATCAAAGAGCATACTCAGAAAATAAAACTTCATAAAAATGATGATGAGGAGTGATATGTCTTTTCCCCCGACAAAAAGATTAAAAAATATGATGATTAATATTTTGAGTTTTCTTTTTACCATTTTTTTACTTGCAGGGTGTGCTGCCCAGAAAACTGAAAACACAAAAACCGCCGAACAAGACCAGGTGAAATCTCAAACACAACAAGCAAGAACCAATGTTGAGAATGAAAGACAGATAAGTTCCGTCAATGTTGATATGCTGGACCAAGGCATTATGATCAGCATTATGGGGAATCAGAAACTTGTTTATACATCCATCAAGCAATCTTTTCCTTTTGGAATCGCTGTCTATTTGCCGGAAACTAAAATATCTTCTGATTTCAGAAACAATGTAAAGGAAAATGAATTTATCAGTAATGTGGTTGCTAACTATGCTGATAAGGAGATGACAACAGCAAAAATTGAGATCCTGTTAAAAAAAGATCTTGATTATGAAGTCACTGAAGCCGCTGATATTTTGAAATTTGTCCTCTCGCAGCCTATTGGAAAAGATCAGTTACAAGAAAAAAGTAAACCTGAACCGCTTTTAAGTCTGGATGGAAAAAAATCAAGCGGAACCCCGGCAAAGGATACTGCGGTTAAAATCCCGACACAGACGGCAACAATAACAAATATCGAGTTCAATGCAATGGAGGACGGGAAATCCAATATTGTTGTTGAGACAAACCATCCTGTAAAATATGACATCACTTTGGGCAGCAAGGAAAAATTATACCTTAATCTTTATAATACAATTATTCCGAATATTCATAAGCGGCCATTGCTGACTCAATATTTTAAATCTGCTGTTGAAAGTTTAATGCCGGTTGAGATTCCAGGAAAACAAAAAAATTCAAAGATAGAAATTAATATCCGAGATCTTGTTCCTTATCGGGTTGTTCAAGATCAAAATACTATTTCACTGTATTTTGATCCAACCACGCTTGAGCCGCCTGTTTTTGCCAAGGCAAAGAAAACAGTCAGCAGTAATGTTCAAACGGAAACTATTGATCTTAAGAAGAAAGAACCCACACCTCAGGGAGGAAAACCACCTGAACTCGCTGAGAAGCCGAAAACCCTTGAAGAAGAAATGTATGGCCCGAAAAAGAAATATTCAGGAGAAAAAATCAAGCTGGATTTTTATGAGACAGATATCAAGAATGTCTTCAGAATTTTAAGAAGTGTTGGCGGGTTGAATTTTGCAATTGATAAGGATGTTGAGGGAAAAGTAACCTTAGCCCTTGAAGATCCGGTTCCCTGGGATCAAGTACTTGATCTTGTTCTAAAAATGAATAATCTCGGCCAGAAAGAAGAGGGCAATGTTATTCGGATTGCAACCCTTGATACTATCAGGAAGGAAGAAAAATTCTTACAAGAGGCCTTTACGGAAAGAAAGAAATCTCTGGATGATAAGGAAAGCCTTGAACCATTAGTAACAGAATATATCCCCATAAACTATTCAGATGCAGAAATAGATATTAAGCCACATATTGATCAAATTCTCACAAAAGGCAGAGGAAAAATAAGCGTTGATAAGCGAACCAATATGCTCATTGTTACCGATATCCAGTCAAAAATTGATAAGGTCAGGGAGACTATTTACCGTCTTGACAAAGTAACACCACAAATTATGATTGAAGCAAAAGTGGTGGAAGTTTCAAAAAATTTTACAAGGGAACTGGGCCTCGGATTGAGTTTTGCCAAAACTCAAACTGCTTGGACCGGCAGAGATAAAGATTTCAGCGTTGCCTTGAATTTTCCAACTTCTGCGCCAGTCAATAGTGGGGCCTTTAATTTTTACAACATATTGGGGTCTGATTTTTTAAACTTGCAAGCTCAGATAAGAGCATCTGAAACAAAGGGTGATGTCAAAGTCATTTCGTCTCCAAGAATACTAACGCTTGATAATAAAAAGGCAAAAATCAAGCAAGGGCTTGAATTTGCATATCTTGAGCGGGATACATCCGGAGGATCTTCAGTAAAATTTAAAAATATTGATTTGCTGTTGGAAGTAACCCCTCATGTGACTCCGGATAGAAGAATTTCAATGACGGTTTATTTGACAAAAAATGATATTGATTCGATCACCAATGGTGTTCCCTCTCTTTCAACCAATGAAGCTCAAACTGAACTCCTGGTAAACGACAATGATACCATTGTGATCGGTGGTATTGTAAAAACAACAGATAATAAAAGCAATTCCGGAACTCCTCTGCTTTCCGAAATTCCTGTTTTAGGAAGGCTTTTTAAGTCTAATACTGATATAGACAACAGAAATGAGCTCCTGATATTTTTGACACCGTCAGTTATTCAGTTGGAGCAGAAAAGGAACAATGCTACAGTAGCTGATTAATTTGATTCAACAAGTTTTTTTTTGGCTTCCCTTGCAAGCGGAGATGTTTCTGGAACGAGTTTCAATACCATGTCCCATGATCTTTTTGCTTTTGCAATATCATTTATTCCTTCATATGCTTTTGCTATATCGGAATGAAGAATAGCAGCAGAAGGATTTTTTGTGAGTTCCTGATTAAGAAAATCAATGGCCTGAAGATGAGATTTGGTTTCTAAATAAACAGAAGCCAACCCATGAACAGAGATTAAAAAATCCGGTTTGATTTCCAGTGATTTGTTAAAATATGTTTTTGCCTTCTCATATTTTTTCTGATGGAAATAGGCCCACCCTAGATTTGAAAAAGGTATTTCCGGATAAGCATATACAAGACTTTTGGAGACATCCTCAAAGCATTCTATTGCCAAAGACCATTTTTCCTGTTTAAGATATGCTGCACCAAGATGATTCTTTGCATCGATATAGTCTTTTTTCAGCTCCAATGCTTTTTTGAAATGATCCTCAGCCAAGTCGTATCGGTCTTTTGCCAGATAAACGAGTCCCAGACTGTTATTCAAATAGGGGTCATCCGGAATGATTTCGTAGGCGTCCAATAAATTTTTTAATGACAGCGTATAGTTACCGGCATTATAAAAGCCTTCACCGACTCTCTGGGTTGCAACGGCAATTTCTTCCTTTTTTGCGGAAGTTACGTTTTGGGATGCGCAGGATGTCAAAAACAAGATAGTGATAAAAAGATAGTACAGCTTTTTCATTTGGCGAATTCCTTTTGTATTATTGACGAATTGACACATCATATTCAAC